>JAFLSK010000031.1 GCA_022510945.1 Ruminococcus sp. | reverse complement strand
TAAGACCGTCAAACAAGACAGTCGAGGCTCTTATGAGCTTAGAGCTCCCTGCCGGTGTTGACATCGAGATTAAGCTTTAATCCGATAGCCAACCTACAAGCAGACAGGGTCAATGTTGGGGAAACCCAACCAATAACCTATAAGGAGGAATACAGAAATGCAGAAAGCATTAATCGGCAAGAAAATCGGTATGACACAGATTTTTGACGAGACAGGTAAAGTCGTTCCTGTTACTGTTGTTGAAGCAGGCCCTTGCGTTGTTTCAATGAAGAAGACAGTAGAAAACGACGGCTATGCAGCAGTTCAGCTCGGTTACGGCGATATGAAGCCCAACAAGGTTAAGAAACCTCTCGCGGGTCACTTCGCAAAGGCTGACGTTGCACCGAAGAAGGTACTCAAGGAGTTCCGCTTTGACGACACAGACGCTTACAATGTAGGCGACATCGTTAAGGCTGACGTATTTGAGGCAGGCGCTAAGATTGACGTTACAGGTACCAGCAAAGGTAAGGGTACAGCAGGCGTTATTAAGCGTTGGAACTTCCACAGACTCAAGGAAACCCACGGTACAGGTCCTAACGTACGTCACGGCGGTTCAATCGGTATGTGTTCATCCCCGTCCCGCGTATTCAAGGGCAAGAAGATGAACGGTCACCTCGGCGCTGAGAAGGTTACTATCCAGAACCTCACAGTTGTAAAGGTAGACGCTGAGAACAACCTCATCGCTATCAAGGGCGCTATTCCGGGTCCGAACAAAGGCATCGTAGTTATCAAAGATGCTGTCAAAGCTTAAGAAGGGAGGACTATAGAATGCCAAGTATTAACGTTGTAGATATGAAGGGCAAAAAGGTCGGCACAGTTGAGCTTGCTGATTCCGTATTTGCCATTGAGCCTAACGCAGCTGTTATGCATCAGATGGTAGTTAGCTACCTTGCTAATCAGCGTCAGGGCACACAGTCCGCTCTCACAAGAGCTGAGGTTTCAGGCGGCGGCAAGAAGCCGTGGAGACAGAAGGGCACAGGCCGCGCTCGTCAGGGCTCGACACGCGCTCCCCAGTGGACACACGGCGGCGTAGTTTTCGCTCCGAAGCCGAGAGACTACAGCTTCTCTGTTAATAAGAAGGTTAAGAGACTTGCTCTTAAGTCAGCTCTCTCTTCCAAGACAGCAGACAGTGAAATCATCGTTGTAGACGCTATTACATTAGATGAATACAAGACTAAGGTTGTTGTTGATATGCTCGCAGCAATCGGCGCAGACAAGAAAACCCTCATCGTTCTTCCCGAGGTTGACAAGAAGGTTATCAAGTCCGCTTCCAACATTAAGGGCGTTAAGACCGCTCAGGTTAACGAGCTTAATGTATACGACATCTTAAACGCTGACAAGCTCGTTATCGTTAAGGATGCAGTAAGCAAGATTGAGGAGGTTTACGCATGATAGCTCAGGATATTATCATTCGTCCGATCATCACTGAGAAAAGTATGCTCGGCGCTGTAGACAAAAAGTACACCTTCGAAGTTGCAAAATCAGCTAACAAGATTGAGATTGCAAAGGCTTGCGAGGAACTCTTTAAGGTAAAGGTTGCTAAGGTTAACACCGTAAACGTTCGCGGCAAGTTCCGCAGACAGGGCGCTAACAACGGCGGCTACACAAAGTCCTGGAAAAAGGCAGTTGTTACCTTAACTAAAGACAGCAAAAATATTGAATTTTTTGAAGGCATGATGTAAATCCGAAGAGCCTCGGCTCGGAGCCCTCAATTAACGACTGGCGAGGACTAAGCTGTGTAGCGGACAAAGTCCGCGAAACAGATTAGACGAGTGGGAGTTAATTGAGGAACAGCGGAGAGCAACGAGGCTTGACATCTAAGAAGAGCCTCGGCTCGGAGTCCCAAAGCTCAGTGTGCTAAGGCTTGACATCGAAGAGAATCCGTTTCCTTATATATAGAAACGATAGGCTCTACAAATTCGGACAGAACGTATGGGAATCGCCATATTCCCGCAAAGCCATCATGAGGAGAGTGAAATAAATGGCTATTAAAGTTTATAAGCCGACGATTAACTCAATGAGAAACCGTTCGGTTACTGACTACTCCGGTCTTTCAAAGGTAGCTCCTGAAAAGAGCCTTCTTGCTCCTTTAAAGAAGCATTCCGGCCGTAACAGCTACGGCAGAATTACTGTTCGCCACAGAGGCGGCGGTAACCGCAGAAAGTACCGTATTATTGATTTCAAGCGTCAGAAGTTTGACGTTCAGGGTAAGGTCGCTACTTTAGAGTACGATCCGAACCGTTCCGCTTTCATCGCTCTTATCGAGTATACAGACGGCGAGAAAGCGTATATCATTGCTCCTGAGGGACTTAAGGTTGGCGACGTAGTTGAGGCAGGTCCTAACGCGGACATCAAGCCCGGCAACGCGCTCCCGCTTAAGAACATCCCTGTAGGTACATTCATTCATAACATCGAGCTCTACCCCGGACGCGGCGCTCAGCTCGCTCGTTCCGCAGGTAATATGGCTCAGCTTATGGCTAAGGAAAACGGTTTAGCTCTTTTAAGACTTCCTTCTTCCGAGCTCAGAAACGTTCCCGAGAGCTGCATGGCTACAATCGGTCAGGTTGGTAACACAGACCACGAGAACGTTAAAATCGGTAAAGCAGGTCGTAAGAGAAATATGGGTTGGAGACCCACCGTACGCGGTTCTGTTATGAACCCGAATGACCACCCGCACGGTGGTGGTGAAGGTAAGTCACCTGTCGGCCGTCCGGGCCCTGTTACCCCGTGGGGTAAGCCTGCACTCGGCTACAAGACCCGCAAGAAGCATAAGCAGAGCGACAGACTTATCGTTCGCAGAAGAAACGGTAAGTAAGGCAGGAAAGGAGCTATATTATGAGTAGAAGTACTAAGAAAGGCCCTTTTATCCAGCCTAAGCTTTTGAAAAGGGTTAAAGAAATGAACGAAAAGGGCGAGAAGAGAATCCTCAAGACCTGGTCAAGAAGTTCTACTATCTTCCCTGATTTCGTAGGCCATACATTTGCTGTCCATGACGGACGCAAGCACGTTCCGGTATATGTAACCGAGGATATGGTTGGTCACAAGCTCGGCGAGTTTGCACCGACCAGAACCTTCAAGGGTCATGCCGGTTCTAAGACATCATAAGGCGGAAGGAGAGTATTGCAATGGAAGCTAAGGCATATGCAAAATATGTCCGTATGTCACCGCGCAAGGTAAACCTCGTTCTCACCCTCATCAGAGGTAAGGACGTCGCTTATGCGGAGGCTGTTCTCAAGCATACCCCTAAGGCCGCTTGCGAGCCTGTCTTAAAGGTGCTCAAGTCCGCTATGGCAAATGCAGAGAATAACCACGATATGGATGTATCTAAACTTTACGTTGCGTCCGCTAACGCAACAGCAGGTCCTATCCTTAAGAGAATTCGCGCAAGAGCGCAGGGTAGAGCCTTCAGAATCAACAAGAGAACATCCCACATTACCCTTGTACTCAAGGAAAAAGAATAAGGGGAGGTTAATAGTATGGGACAGAAAGTTAATCCGCACGGTCTCCGTGTAGGTATCATCAAAAACTGGGATTCCCGCTGGTTCGCTTCTAAGAAGGACTTCGGCGATACACTCGTTGAGGACTACAACCTTCGTAAGACTTTAAAGAAGCAGCTCTATTCAGCAGGTATCTCCAAAATCGAAATTGAGCGTGACGGCAAGAGAGTAAGACTCCATATTCACTGCGCAAAGCCCGGTATGGTTATCGGTAAGGGCGGCGCTGAGATTGAAAAGCTCAGAGTTCAGTGCGAGAATATGTTAAAGAAGCCAATCGCTATCAATATCGTAGAAATCAAGAATCCTGACCTCAACGCTCAGCTCGTTTCCGAGAGCATCGCAGCACAGCTCGAGAAGCGTATCGCTTTCCGTCGTGCTATGAAGCAGGCTATCAGAAACGCTATGAAGTTCGGCGCAAGAGGTATCAAGGTTCAGTGCTCAGGCCGTCTTAACGGTGCTGAAATCGCAAGAAGTGAAACTTATCACGAGGGTACAATCCCGCTTCAGACTCTTCGCGCTGACATCGACTACGGCTTTGCAGAGGCTGATACCACTTATGGCAAAATCGGCATAAAGGTATGGCTCTACAAGGGCGAGGTGCTCAACGAGAACAGAGGCAGACGCGAGAGAAAGCCTCGTAGGGAAGGGGGCAGAAAATAATGCTGATGCCAAAGCGTGTAAAGTTCAGACGTGTACACAGAGGTCGTATGACAGGCCGCGCACTCAGAGGTAACACAGTTACTTACGGTGATTTCGGTCTTCAGGCATTAGAGCCTGCCTGGATTACTTCCAACCAGATTGAGGCTGCCCGTGTTGCTATGACACGTTACTGCAAGCGTGTAGGTAAGGTTTGGATTAAAATCTTCCCTGACAAGCCGGTTACAGCTAAGCCTGCCGAGACTCGAATGGGTTCCGGTAAAGGTTCGCCTGAGTACTGGGTTGCAGTTGTTAAGCCCGACAGAATTATGTTCGAAATCGGCGGCGGCGTTGACGAGGCTACAGCTCGTGAAGCTATGCGTCTCGCAGCTACTAAGCTTCCGATTAAGTGCAAGTTTGTGAAAAAATCAGATCAGGAGGTTGAGCAGTAATGAAAGCATCTGAGTTAAGAGAATCTTCAATTGACGAGCTTCAGATTAAGCTCAAGGACCTGAAAGAAGAGTTATTTAACCTTCGTTTCCAGCTCGCTATCAACCAGCTGGAGAATCCAACCCGCATTAAGGCAGTCAAGAAGGATATCGCAAGAGTTTCTACCGTTATCCGTGAAATTGAACTCGCTGAGAGCGAAGCGTAAGGAAGGAGGACATAACAAATGACTGAGAGAAATATGAGAAAAACTGTTATCGGTAAGGTAGTATCCGACAAGATGGACAAGACTATCGTAGTACTTATCGAAGACAGCGTAAAGCACAAGCTTTACAACAAGGTTGTTAAGCGTTCACGCCGCCTCAAGGCTCACGATGAGAATAACGAGGCTCACATCGGTGACCGCGTAAAGGTTATGGAGACACGTCCTCTTTCCAAGGATAAAAGATATCGTCTCGTCGAGATTGTAGAGAAGGCTAAATAAGGAGGAACACACTGTGATACAGCAGCAAACTTTATTAAAAGTCGCTGACAACACAGGCGCAAAAGAGCTTATGTGCATTCGTGTTCTCGGCGGTACAAGAAGAAGATATGCTAACATCGGCGACGTAATCGTTGCTTCCGTTAAGAAAGCAGCGCCGGGCGGTGTAGTAAAGAAGGGTGATGTAGTTAAGGCAGTAGTAGTTCGTTCTGCTAAGGGTCTTCGCCGTGAGGACGGCACATACATCCGCTTCGACGAAAACGCAGCAGTAATCGTTAAGGAAGATAAGGACCCCAAGGGTACTCGTATCTTCGGACCTGTTGCTCGTGAGCTTCGTGATAAGGGCTATCTCAAGATCTTATCCCTCGCTCCGGAAGTACTTTAATGGAGGTGTCACAAATGAATAAGGTTCATGTAAAGACAGGCGACACCGTAGTTGTTATCAGCGGTAAGGACAAGGGCAAGCAGGGTACTGTTCTCGCAGTTTCCCCGAGCGAGCGCAAGGTTATCGTTGAGAAGGTTAATATGGTTTCCAAGCATGTAAAGCCCAGAAGAATGGGCGAGCAGGGCGGAATCATCAAGGCTGAGGCTGCTATGTATGCTGACAAGGTTCAGCTCGTATGCCCTCGCTGCAAGAAGCCGACAAGAGTAGGTCACAAGATTTACGAGGACGGCTCAAAGGGTCGCATCTGCAGAAAATGCGGCGAAGCACTTTAATAGGAGGTAATAAGTAATGGCAAGACTTAAGGATTTCTACAAGAACGAAGTTGCACCGGCTCTTATGACTAAATTCTCCTACAAGAGTGTGATGCAGATTCCGAAGCTTGATAAGATCGTTATTAACGTTGGTGCAGGCGAGGCTAAGGATAACGCGAAGGTTATCGACGCTATCGTAAACGACCTCGGCATCATCACCGGACAGAAGGCGCTCGTTTGCCGCGCAAGAAAGTCCGTAGCTAACTTTAAGCTCCGTGAGGGTATGCCCATCGGTGCTAAGGTTACACTCAGAGGCGAGAGAATGTACGAGTTCTTAGACAGACTCTTCAACGTTGCTCTCCCTCGTGTACGCGACTTCAGAGGAATTAACCCCAACTCTTTCGACGGCCGTGGTAACTACTCCATGGGTCTCAGAGAGCAGCTTATTTTCCCTGAAATCGACTACGATAAGGTTGACAAGGTTCGCGGTATGGATATTTCTTTCATCACAACCGCAACTACTGATGAAGAAGCTCGTGAGTTATTAACACTTATGGGTGCACCGTTTGCAAAGTAAGGAGGGATTGTTGTGGCTAAGACTGCTATGAAAATCAAGCAGCAGAGAAAGCAGAAGTTCTCTACTCGTGAATATTCAAGATGTAAGATCTGTGGTAGACCACACGCCTACCTCCGTAAATTCGGTATTTGCCGTATTTGCTTCCGTGAGCTCGCTTATAAAGGCGAAATCCCGGGTGTAAAGAAAGCAAGCTGGTAAGTAAAGGAGGTAAAAGGTAATGCAGATTACAGATACAATAGCTGATTTACTTACAAGAATCCGTAACGCTAACTCAGCAAAGCACGACACTGTTGAGATTCCCGCGTCTAACCTGAAGAAGGACATCTGCCAGATTCTCGTTGACGAGGGTTACATCAAGAGCTTCACAGTAATCGAAGACGGCAAGCAGGGCGTTATTAAGGTAACACTTAAGTACGCTGAGGGCAAGCAGCCTGTTATTATGGGCCTTCGCCGCGTTTCCAAGCCCGGCTTGCGTATTTATACTAATGTAGAGGATATGCCGAAGGTTATGAAGGGTCTCGGCGTTGCTATCATCTCCACCTCTAAGGGCGTTATGACTGACCGTCAGGCGCGCAAGGAGCATGTTGGTGGCGAAGTTCTCGCATATATCTGGTAATAGGAGGTGCGAAAATGTCTCGAATTGGAAGAAAACCTATAAATATTCCCGCCGGTGTTACGGTTAACATAAACAACGGCGTAATCGAAGTCAAGGGTCCAAAGGGTACACTCGACTACAAGTACAACACTGCTATGCAGGTTGAAGTAAACGGCGAAGAGATTACAGTTACACGTCCTGACGACGCTAAGGAAAATCGCTCGCTGCACGGCCTCACAAGAACACTTATCGCAAATATGGTGACAGGTGTTACTGAGGGATACAAGAAGGAACTCGAAGTAAACGGCGTTGGTTACCGTGTTGAGAAAAAGGGTAAGCAGTGCGTTATGAACCTCGGTTATTCTCACAAGGTTATCGTTGAGGATACCGAAGACATCACAATCGAAGTTCCCAACCCGAACAAAATCGTAATCGTCGGCATTGATAAGCAAAAGGTAGGTCAGTTTGCTGCCGAGGTTAGAGAAAAGCGTCCGCCGGAGCCGTATAAGGGCAAGGGTATTAAGTACGCTGACGAACATATCCGCCGCAAGGAAGGCAAAGCCGGTAAGGGTAAGTAATTAAGGAGTGAATGACAAATGGTAAACAGACCTGATACTAAAAAAGCTCGTCTGAAAAGACATAAGAGAGTCCGCAGCAAAGTCAGCGGTACTCCAGAGCGTCCACGTTTATGTGTTTTCCGCTCCACCAACAACATTTACGCTCAGATTATTGACGACGTAAATGGCGTTACTCTTGCTCAGGCATCAAGCCTTGACAAGACTATCACCGGTAACGGCGGAAACAAAGAGGCTGCGAAGGCAGTAGGCAAGCTTGTTGCCGAGCGCGCAGCAGAGAAGAAGATTACCGACGTCGTATTCGACAGAGGTGGCAATATCTATCACGGCCGTGTTAAGGAATTGGCCGAAGGCGCCCGTGAGGGCGGCCTCAATTTCTAAGGAAGGGGAGGAATTACTTTGGCTAATAATGTTGAAACACAGAAGGAGCTCGTTGAGAGAGTTGTTACTATCAACCGAGTTTCAAAGACAGTAAAGGGCGGTCGTATCTACAAGTTTGCAGCACTCGTTGTTGTAGGCGACGGCGAAGGTACTGTAGGATTCGGTATCGGTAAGGCCGGCGAGGTTCCCGACGCTATCCGCAAGGGTATCGAGGACGCTAAGAAGAACCTTATCAAGGTATCGCTCCGCGGTACTACTATCCCTCACGAAATCATCGGTGAATACGGCGCAGGCAGAGTTCTTATGAAGCCCGCTGCTCCCGGTACCGGTGTTATCGCAGGCGGTCCTGTCCGTGCGGTTGTCGAGGCTGTTGGTATCCGTGATATCAGAACAAAGGCTCTCCGCTCCAACAATCCCTGCAACGTAGTTCGCGCAACCCTCCAGGGTCTCGGCGCTCTTCGTTCTGCAGAGGAAGTTGCGGCTATCCGCGGCAAGTCCGTTAAGGATATTTTATAAGGGAGGTTTGCGAAATGAAGATTAAGCTTGTAAAGAGCCTCATCGGTTCTAAGAAGGATCAGATTGCAACCGCCCAGGCTTTAGGTCTCAAGAGAATCGGCGACGAGACAACTCAGCCCGATAACGCTGCGACCAAGGGCAAGGTAGCAAAAATTAACCACCTCGTAGAGGTTACTGAAGCATAAGGAGGTGCGACACAATGAAGTTACATGAACTTTCTCCTGCTGAAGGCTCAAAGAAGTCCGTTAAGAGAGTAGGACGTGGCCACGGCTCAGGCTGGGGTAAAACAGCAGGTAAGGGTCACAAGGGTCAGAAGGCTCGCTCAGGCGGCGGCGTTCGTCCCGGTTTTGAAGGCGGTCAGATGCCGCTCCAGCGTCGTGTCCCCAAGAGAGGTTTTAACAACATTTTTGCAAAGAAAGTTGTTGCTGTTAACCTTTCCGAGCTTAACCGCAAGTTCGAGGATGGCGCAGACGTTACAATTGAAGCACTTGTTAACGCAGGTGTGGTAAAGAATTCCTTTGACGCTGTCAAGATTCTCGGCAACGGCAAGGTAGACAAAAAGTTAAACGTCAAGGTTTCCGCGTATTCTGAGTCTGCAAAGGCTGCTATTGAGGCTGCCGGCGGAAAGGCCGAGGTGATCTAATTGTTTAAGACAATTGCGAACGCCTGGAAGATTCCGGATCTCAGACGTAAAATCATTTTCACTATTCTTATAGTTGTATTCTTCAGAATCGGTTCGGTTATCCCTGTACCGTTTCTTGATATGACTGCGTTAGGTAACCTGATGCAGATGAACGGTGCCGAGCAGGGCAACTCAGCCCTCGCTTATCTCAACACTCTCTCGGGCGGTGCGTTCTCGAACGCTACTATCTTCGCGATGGGTGTTACACCGTACATCAACAGTTCAATTATTATGCAGCTCCTTACCGTGGCAATTCCTCCTCTCGAGAGACTTGCTAAGGAAGGCGAAGCAGGCCGCAAGAAGATTGCGACCATCACCCGCTACGTTACCGTAGGTCTCGGTCTTGTGCAGGGTGCCGCTTATTGGTGGTATCTCCACGCATCGGGCGTAACGGTTTACACAGGCGGTTTCTCCGCTGTTTATTCTGCAATCGTAATCATCCTCGCATTTACGGCAGGTACTGCTGTAATGATGTGGTTTGGTGAGCAGATTAACGAGAAGGGTATCGGCAACGGTATTTCCATTCTCCTCTTCGCGGGTATCGTAGCTCGCTTACCGTACACACTCAACCTGCTCGGTCAGTACTGGGGACTCGGCTTTGAGGGCGATTCGAAGTACTTCTTCCTCGTTCCGCTCTGGATTGTTGTGTTCCTCGTTGTTGTGTGGGTTATCACATTTATGCAGGATTCCGAGAGAAGAATCCCGATTCAGTACGCTAAGCGTGTTGTAGGCAGAAAGATGTACGGCGGTCAGTCCAGCCACCTTCCTATCAAGGTTGCGCTCGGCGGCGTACTTCCTATCATCTTCGCCTCATCAATTCTTTCAATTCCAAGTACAATTCAGGCATTCGGCGTAAACCCGACCGAAGGCTTCTGGAAGGGCTTCTTCGACGCTTTCAACACAACAGGTTGGCTGTATATGTCTATGTACTTTGTTTTGATTATAATGTTCGGTTATTTCTACACAACCATTCAGTACAATCCTGTTGAGATGGCTAACAACCTCAAGCAGAACAACGGTACAGTTCCGGGTATCCGTCCGGGCGCTCCGACTGCTGAGTTTATCCGCAAGATTCTCTCCAGAATTACACTTATCGGTTGTCTGTTCCTCGGCTTTATCGCTGAGTTCCCGCTTATCTATTCCGCATTCACCGGAATGGGCGGTATGTCAATGGGCGGTACATCTATCATCATCGTTGTAGGTGTTGCTCTCGAGACAGCTAAGCAGATGGAATCTCAGATGATGATGCGTCACTACAAGGGCTTCCTTGATTGATGAAAGGATACGAAATATGAACATTATTATGTTAGGTGCTCCGGGCGCAGGTAAAGGCACACAGGCTGCTGTACTTTGTGAGCATTTGAATATCCCTACTATTTCCACGGGTAACATTATCCGTGAAGCGCTGAGAACCGGCACTGAGATGGGTCTCAAGGCTAAGTCCTTTATGGACGCCGGTCAGCTCGTTCCCGACGAGGTTGTTATCGGAATCGTAAAGGACAGACTTCAGGAGGACGACTGCAAGAATGGCTACATTCTTGACGGCTTCCCGAGAACCATTCCTCAGGCTGAGGCTCTGGATGAGATGGGCGCTGACATCGACTGCGTAATCGATATCGAGGTCGCTGACGAGGTTATCGTAAACCGTCTGTCCGGACGCCGCGTCTGCGAAAAGTGCGGCAGACCTTATCATACCGAAAGCTTAAAGCCGAAGGTTGAGGGTGTGTGCGACGATTGCAACGGCGCCCTTGTTCAGCGCAAGGATGACCAGATTGAGACAATCAAAAACAGACTCGACATCTACCACAAAGAGACCGAGCCGCTCGTAAATTATTACAAGGCTCAGGGTAAGCTCAAGGTGATAGAGGGACAGGACACAGTAGCGGACACTACCGCGGCTGTTTTCAAGGCTCTCGGGGTCTGATATGGTAATTGTCAAGACAGCGCGCGAAATATCCTTGATGAAGGACGCTTGCAGAATTTCCGCGAACGCGCTGCGTCTTGCAGGTGAATACGTCAAGCCCGGTATCAATACCTGGGAGATTGACGAAAAAGTCCGTAAATACATCGAGAAACAAGGCGCTACGCCTTCGTTTCTCGGTTACGGCGGATTCCCCGCAAGCGCGTGTATTTCCGTAAACAATGTGGTTATCCATGGCATACCAAGCAAAGAACAGGTTCTTAAAGAAGGCGACATCGTAAGCGTCGATGTCGGAGCGTTTATAGGCGGATACCACGGCGACAATGCCTACACCTTTGCCTGCGGCAAGGTCGGCGACAACGCCCAAAAGCTTATGGACGCAACGAGAATCAGCCTCGAAAAGGGAATCGAGGCGGCACTTGCCGGAAATCGCGTAGGCGACATCGGCAGCGCAGTTCAGAAGTATGTCGAAGCTCGCAGTTACTCGGTGGTACGAGATTTTGTCGGCCACGGCGTAGGTGCGAAGTTACACGAAGACCCGAGTATTCCCAACTACGGCACTGCCGGAAGAGGAGTACGACTTCTCCCTGGTATGACAATCGCAATCGAACCTATGGTGTGCGAGGGCGATTACGAGGTTGAGGTTCTTGACGACGAGTGGACTACCGTCACAGTAGACGGAAAGCTTGCCGCTCACTACGAGAACACAGTCTTGATTACTCCCGACGGACCGAAGATTTTGACCATTCCAGGTTAAGGTGGCTTATGGATTTCGTCGTCGGATGCGTTGTAAAATCAAAGGCAGGACGTGACAAGGAGCAGTTCTATGTTGTAACTGAGCTTGAGAACGGATTTGCAAAAGTGTGCGACGGAAAGCACAGAAAGAATGTAAACCCAAAATTCAAAAACCTCAGACACTTAGCTCCAACAGGCACGGTTGTAAACCTGCCGCAAACTGATAAGCAATTACGAATACTGCTGAGAAAATTCAGCAATCAGGAGGATTAATTATGTCAAAACAGGACGTACTTGAAGTTGAGGGCAAAGTCGTTGAAGCGCTGCCTAACGCACAGTTTAAGGTAGAGCTTCCTAACGGCCATGTAATATTAGCTGTCATTTCAGGCAAGTTGAGAATGAATTTCATTCGCATTTTGCCGGGAGATAAGGTAACGGTCGAAATGTCACCGTATGACCTGACCAGAGGAAGAATTACCTGGAGAACCAAGTAATTTAGTAAACTACAGTTTTTCTTATCATCGAAGAAAGGAATGATTATTGATGAAAGTCAGACCTTCTGTAAAGAAAATTTGCGAAAAGTGCAAAGTAATCAAGAGAAAAGGCAAAATCTTAGTGATTTGCGAGAACCCTAAGCACAAGCAGCGTCAGGGTTAATCAGTAATTTATACTAAACACAAATAATTACAGGAAATGACAACAGGCGAAAGCCTATACTATTATTTGAATTTATATGGAGGTGCAACTAAATGGCTCGTATAGCAGGTGTTGACTTACCGAGAGACAAAAGAGTTGAGATCGGCTTAACTTACATCTACGGTATCGGACGTAAAACTGCAACAGACATTATTGCTGCAACAGGTGTTAATCCTGACACTCGTGTCAGAGACTTGACAGAAGATGATGTTTCAAAGCTCAGAGATTATATCGAAAAGAACTGCCGCGTTGAGGGTGACCTCCGTCGTGACATCGCTTTTGACATTAAAAGACTTATTGAGATTGGCTGCTACCGTGGCGTTCGCCACAGAAAGGGTCTCCCCGTAAGAGGTCAGCGTTCAAAGACTAACGCTCGTACCCGCAAGGGCCCGCGCAAGACAATGGCTAACAAGAAGAAATAAGGAGGTTAAGCTATATGGCAGCACCTAAGGGTAAAAAGGTTGTACGCCGCCGTCGCGAGAAAAAGCACATCGAAAAAGGCAGCGCACACATTCAGTCCACTTTTAACAATACTATTGTTACAATTTCTGATACAAACGGTAACGCAGTATCCTGGGCAAGCGCAGGCGAGCTCGGTTTCCGCGGTTCGCGTAAATCAACTCCGTTCGCTGCTCAGTCAGCTGCTGAGACTGCCGCTAAAACTGCTATGGACTTCGGTATGAAGAGTGTAGAAGTTTACGTTAAGGGCCCCGGTCAGGGTCGTGAGGCAGCCATCCGTGCGTTACAGTCCGCAGGTCTTGAGGTTACTATGATTAAGGACGTGACCCCGATTCCTCACAACGGATGCCGTCCTCCAAAGAGAAGACGCGTATAGTTTAAATTAAGGAGGAAATTATCTATGGCTAAGAATAGACAGCCTATCGCTAAACGCTGCAGAGCTCTCGGAATTTCTCCTGCAGTTATGGGTTACTCCGGCAAGACTTCGTTCAGAAATCCTAACGGTAACTCAAGAAGAAAGAAAAGTGAATACAGCCTCCAGCTCACAGAGAAGCAGAAGGTTAAGTTCATCTACGGTATTATGGAAAAGCAGTTCAGAAGCTACTACGAGAAGGCTGAAAAGGCTCAGGGCAAGACAGGCTCCGTACTTCTCACACTTATCGAGCACAGACTCGATAACGTTGTATTCCGTCTCGGTCTCGCTTCTACACGCCGCGAGGCGCGTCAGCTCGTTAACCACGCTCACTTCACCGTTAACGGCAAGAAGGTAAACATTCCTTCCTACCTCGTTAAGGTTGGCGACGTTATTGAGGTTAAGGAGACTTCTGCTCAGACAACACGTTTTAAGGCTCTTGCAGAGGGCAATTCAACAGCTACTCCGAAGTGGCTTGAGAAAGCTCAGAACAACCTCGGCGGCAAGGTTATTGCCGAGCCCGAGAGAGAGGATATCGACTTCCCTGTAGAAGAGCATCTCATTGTCGAGTTGTACTCCAAGTAATCCACACCCGTTTTTAACATTAAAGGCAGATTACAGTACGGCGGTTTTGTCCGCCTCCTAAGGAGGAATAGCTAATGATTGAGATTGAAAAACCAAGAATTGAAACAGAAGAACTCACCGACGACGGTAGATACGGCAGATTTGTCGTTGAGCCGCTCGAGCGTGGCTTCGGCAACACCTTAGGCAACAGCCTCAGAAGAGTTCTGCTCTCGTCACTCGAGGGCTGCGCCGTAACATCTATCAAGATCAACGGCGTTCTGCACGAGTTCTCGACTATACCCGGTGTTAAGGAAGACGTTACGGAAATCGTACTTAACATCAAGAGCCTTGTTCCTAAGCTCCTCGACACAGCTCCCAAGACAGTTGAAATCGCTGCCGAGGGTCCGTGCGAGGTTACAGCAGCCGATATCAAGCACGACGCGGAGGTTGAAATTCTCAACCCCGAGCTTCATATCGCTACTCTTGCTGAGGGCGCAAAGCTCAACATCGAGATTAATCTCGACAGAGGCAGAGGCTATGTTCCCGGCGAGCGCAACAAGCTCATCGCAGGCAACAACATCATCGGTGTTCTGCCGATTGATTCAATTTATACACCTGTTTTAAAGGTTAACTATACAGTAGACAACACCCGTGTAGGTCAGATTACTGACTACGACAAGCTCACTCTCGACGTTTGGACCAACGGCGTTATCAACGCGCAGGAGGCTGTCTCTTTGGCGGCTAAGGTTCTTACCGAGCACCTCAATCTCTTTGTAAATCTCTCTGACAGCGTTACAAACAGCGAGATTATGGTTGAGAAGGACGAGAAGGGTAAGGAGAAGGTGCTCGAGATGACTATCGAAGAGCTCGACCTCTCCGTGCGTTCGTTCAACTGCTTGAAGCGCGCAGGTATCAACACTGTTGAAGACCTTACAAACAAAACTACAGAGGATATGATGAAGGTTCGTAACCTTGGACGCAAGTCCCTCGAAGAGGTTGAGTTTAAGCTCGAGAGCTTAGGCTTCGCGCTCAAGAAGGAAGACGAATAATCCTTTTAACGTTTGATAGGAGCTTCCTATCAGAAAATAAACTTAAAGGAGTGAATATCAATGCCAGGTACAAGAAAGCTTGGAAGAACTACTGCCCAGAGAACTGCAATGCTCCGTGCAATGGTTACTTTCCTTTTAGAAAAGGGAAAGATTGAGACTACAGTTACTCGTGCTAAAGAGGTTAGCTCTATGGCAGAGAAAATGATTACAATTTCTAAGGACAATACCCTCGCTAATAAGCGTCTTGTTATGAAGTTCGTTACTAAGGAGGACGTAACAAAGAAGCTCTTCGACGAGATTGGTCCTAAGTATAAGGACAGAAACGGTGGCTACACCCGTATCACAAAAATCGGTCCTCGCCGCGGCGACGCTGCAGAAATGGCAATCATCGAACTGGTTTAATTACTTAAGCTTAAAGGCTCTCCTTCGGGAGAGCCTATTTTTTCTGGGCTTTTTGCGCTGTGATTATTCTATATCCTTGTTATGCTTTTGCACATCCGTTTCGTTTATGTCTGTCCTGTTCTTTGTGCCGAATTAATTGCGCATTGAGTATTGCGAATTATCTTTGACTCTTTGCACATATATTTAGTACTTATTTTGACTATTTTGTCAATAGAATTTACTGTCCTAAATATGTTAGAATGTATTGGTAGAATTAGAATCCTATAAGGGGGATTGTTATTATGAAAACAACCTTAAAAAAATTAACCAGCGTGTTACTCGCGGCATTGATGCTCATCTCCGTTTTTTCGGTGTGTGTTTCTGCTGCGGACACAGAAATTTCAACGACAGGCGGCGGCACGATTGCCTTTACCGACAATCAGGGTTGGGGCGATAATATTTACGCTTACT
>JAFLSK010000030.1 GCA_022510945.1 Ruminococcus sp. | reverse complement strand
TTACGCAACCCTTAGCGTTTGCGGGAATTGTGATTGTGTATACTTCCTCGCCATAACCGTTTGTCTCAGACTCTGTCATCAGAGTTCCGGGCCATTTTGTTAAGTCGCCGTCACTATTCCAGGAGTGAACATATATTTTGTCCCAACCCTGGTTGTTAGTGAACTTGAATGTTACCGTGCCTGTCGAAGGCTTGGTTTCAGTCGGTTTTGTAGAACCTCCGCCTATTACATCGGGATCTACGATATCGCCCACAGCATAGCCGTCAGCGTTTTTCAAAGACGGGTCAGCAGAATGAACTATGTATCTCTGAATCTGAGTTGCATCTCTTACGTCAATTCCAACTCTTCCGTCAACATCTGCGAGATACTCCTGAACATCATCAAAAGTCTCGCTGTGTACGATAAAGCGCTGAACAGCAGTAGCGTCACGGACGTCAATCTGGCCGTCCCTATTAACGTCACCGAGGATGAGCTGGTCACCCGTAGCAGCGCTTGCGCTAAGGCCTGAGATACACGCCATTGACATAAGCATTGTCAACACGAGCACTAAGCTTAACGCTTTTTTCATTGTTTTTAGCATACTATTCCTCCTTATAATTAGTATACAAAATTGTACAAAAGTATTATACAACTTTAATAAAATTTTATCAATACATATAGAAAAATTAGAAGTAAAAATTTGGAGATATTCTTTGTTTAAATTGCATAAATAATTCACCATATTTTTTTATCGGGAATTATATCCGATTGTAATAACAAAAAAGAGTCCGTCTTTCGACGGACTCTGAAAATCAGTTTATGCGATTTTTAAAGGAGAAAAGATTACTTCTTAACCTTAACCTTGATAGTTACTGTCTTACTAAATGCCTTATACTTTGTAGTAGCCTTAGTAGCAACCTTAACCTTGATTGTGTAAGTACCCTTCTTAGCGCCCTTCTTAACAACTATCTTGCCGCTCTTGAGGGAGAGAACCTTCTTCTTATCCTTAGTAGCTACAGTGTAAGTTACCTTACCAGCCTTGTTGTTCTTAACTGTGATAGCCTTTAAAGTAGTCTTCTTAGTTGTAGCCTTCTTGCCCTTCTTAATCTTAACTGTGAGCTTCTTTGCAGCAGCAACAGTAACCTTAATCGGGTTATTTACCTTAGCAACTGTAGCAGGCTTTGTTGTGTTCTGAGAAGGCTGTGTCGGAGCAGGCTGTGTAGCAGGAGGTGTTGTGGGCTCCTCAACAGGCTCTGTAACTGTTACTGTGCACTCTGCGGTCTCGATTACGGTTGTTGTCTCGCCGTTCTCGTCCTTCTTTTCCTTTACGAGTGAGAATTTAACTGTTGTTGTACCTGTCTTAAGGCCCTTAATTGTGAATACGCCTGTTTCCTCGTTCTTAACTAACTCAACTACAGAAGGATCAGCAACTTCAGCAGTTGCAGCGTTGTCGTTGCAAGAGATTGTAGCCTCTGCGCCAACCTCAACTGTTGCAGTCTCGTCAACCTGTAAGCCGTACGGAGGGAACTGACCGTTTGAGTAAACTTCGCCTTCAACGCGCTCCTTGTTGATACCATACTCGCCGTTGCCATAGTAGTAGAACCAAACGCCGTTGTATGTCTCTTTACCGGAGTACTCGTTTACAGAGATGTTCTTCGGGTTGCAAACATAGATCATACCGTTGAATGAGTCAGTGCCTTCGGGATAGAAGCCGTAGCCGTCCTCGTCAGCGCTGTAGAACTCAGTACCGATGTTAGCAGTCTGGATAGCCTTAACATAGTCAGGAGACGACTGATCGGAACCACCGTCAACAGTGTTGTTGAAGATGATTGTGTAAGCGTCTACAGGAACATCTACTACGAAGATGTTGGAGTCAGCGGGATCTGTGTCGGGGATTACATAACCCGGCCAGCCCTTACCTGTGCCGTTCTGGTTCTCAGCAGCCTCGCAGTTGCCTGTGCCTTCCCACCAATAGATACCTGCTTTGCAGGACTCGAGGGAAGTGCCGTCGTATGTGTCGTTGAGCTCATTTCTCCATGCCTCAGGCATATAGAAATAGAATGTGTTAGTGTCAACGTCCTTAACGATGTCAGTAACTAACGGTCTGTGAAGTTCATCGCCATAGTTTGCAGATGCAGGGAATGCAGCAACAACTGCAATCGATGCAAAAAGGCAAACACAAAGGAATAAGCTTAAAGATTTCTTAAATGTTTTCATTATTATTTCCTCCTAAATGAAATTTTCCGCACTTGCGGATTTAAGCTCAGTAATATTATAATTTATTAGCGGTCTTTTTTCAAGATGTTTTATAAATAATTTAACAAAAATAGTTTTTTTAGTGTTTTCAACAAATTGCAGCATATTTTTTTATGCAGAAATACCATTAGTAAAGTCACATTTCCGGATATAAAAAAGATAAAGAAATACCGAACATATTTTGGGCTCTGTTATAGGTGAGCAGGGGGTATATGTGTCAAATTTTTCTTGACAATCGGGTGTATTTTTATTACTATAAAATGTGTATGCAATACTATAATGAAACGAGGGTTTACATTGGATAACAGCAAAAAATCTATGGAGAGCCTTGTCGCTTTGTGCAAAGGCAGAGGCTTCGTATATCCGGGCTCGGAGATTTACGGCGGACTCGCTAACACATGGGACTACGGTCCGCTCGGTGCAGAGCTCAAGCAAAACATCAAAAAGGCATGGCTCAAGAAGTTCGTACAGGAGAACAAGTACAACGTTGGCCTTGACTCCGCTATTCTTATGAATCCGCAGACGTGGGTTGCGTCGGGTCATCTCGGCGGCTTCTCCGACCCGCTTATGGACTGTCGCGAGTGCAAAACACGCCACAGAGCGGACAACCTCATCGAGGATTTTGACGGAACTAACGTTGCTGGCTGGTCGAACGAGCAGATGACCGAGTATATCAATGAAAAGAACATTTGCTGCCCGAACTGCGGCAAGCACAATTTCACCGATATCCGTCAGTTCAACCTTATGTTCAAGACCTTCCAGGGCGTTACCGAGGACAGTAAAAACGAGCTGTATCTCCGCCCCGAAACAGCGCAGGGTATCTTTGTAAACTTCGCAAATATTCAGAGAACAAGCCGCAAGAAGGTTCCGTTCGGCGTTGCTCAGATTGGTAAATCTTTCAGAAACGAAATTACCCCCGGCAACTTCATCTTCCGCGTAAGGGAGTTCGAGCAGATGGAGCTCGAGTTCTTCTGCAAGCCAGGAACCGACCTCGAGTGGTTCTCATATTGGAGAGGTTTCTGCCGCGACTGGCTGTACTCGCTCGGCATCAAGGAGGAAAACCTACGCCTGCGTGACCACGACAAAGAGGAGCTCTGCTTCTACAGTAAGGCAACAACCGACTTCGAGTACCTCTTCCCGTTCGGTTGGGGCGAACTGTGGGGTATTGCCGACAGAACGGACTACGACCTCACTCAGCACATCAACACAAGCGGCAAGAGTCTCGAGTATTTCGACCCGCAGACTAACGAAAAATACATTCCGTACGTTATCGAGCCTTCGCTCGGCGTAGAGCGTCTGTTCCTCGCGATTATGACCGAGGCGTATGACGAGGAGGTTATAAACGAGAAGGACACAAGAACCGTACTCCGACTCCACCCTGCTCTCGCACCGTTCAAGGCTGCTGTGCTCCCGCTCTCGAAAAAGCTCGGCGAGCAGGCTGAGGCAGTATTCGAGGAACTCAGTTCTGACTTTATGGTTGACTACGACGACGCGGGCTCAATAGGCAAGCGTTACAGACGTCAGGACGAAATCGGTACGCCGATTTGCATTACCTACGACTTCGACTCGATTGAAGACAACTGCGTAACGGTCCGCGACCGCGATACAATGGAGCAGAAGCGCGTGGCAATCAGCGACCTCAAGGATTATATTGCAGAGCTTGTTAAGTTCTGATTTAACAAAACATAGAATCAGGGCAGCTTTCCGAAACAGAAAGCTGCCCATTTTTTATATTTCATTGTAGTTGCCGAGGAACGAGAATCCGGGCATTTCGGTAGAAAGCTGGCAGATAAGCCCGACGGCGTCGCTGCTGTGTACATTACCGGCAAAGTCGAGGTAGAACAGGTACTCGAAGCCGCTGCTCGCAATCGGTCTGGACTCGATTTTCGTGAGGTTAAAGCCGAGTGAATTAAAGCGGCACAGCACACTGTACAGAGAACCCGAAACGTGCGGCAAGCTAAAGCAGAGGCTGATTTTATCAGCGTTCTGCGGAATATAGAGCTTTTTGGAAATCACGATAAATCGGGTGGTATTCGCGTCGTTATCCTGAATATGGTTGTCGAGGATTTTCAGCCCGTACTCCTCACAAGCCTTGTAGGAACAAATTGCGGCAACGTTGAGTCGTTTTTCACTCGCTACATCGCGAGCCGCGACAGCGGTGTTCGCGCACGGAGTGGGCTCAAAATTGTGCTTTGCGATATAGTTCTCGCACTGAGAAATTGACTGCGGGTGAGTCCACACGCGCTCAATATCGGAAATTTCCGATTGCTTGAGTCCGCACAGACAGTAGTCAATTTTTAAATCAAGCGCGCCGACAATATAAAAACGGTGCTTTAAAATTAGGTCATAAACCGCTGAAACAGAGCCCGCGGTGGAGTTTTCAACAGGCAGAACGCCGAAAGCGACCTCTCCGCGATCAACAGCCGCAAAAACATCCTCGAAGGTTTTGTAGCTGACCGAATCGCCGTTCGGGAACAGTCTCAGCGTGGCCTCGTGGCCGTTCGCGCCTTTTATACCCTGATACGCGACCTTAACGCCGTCCTTCGGTAGGGTTTCATCAGCCCCTGCGATAACCTCCGCGAGAGCCTCGTCTGCGCCGACAATATTGTGCTGCAAAGCGCGCGAAAGTTCCATAATATTCGAATATAGCAGGCGCGCATAGGAACCGTACTCGCCGCCCTTTTCGGCAACCTTGTCGAGAATCTCGTTCTCACGTTCGACGTTAAGCACAGGAATTCCGTTTTTTAGCTTATGCTCCCCCACTTCCTTCGCACAGTCCATACGCTCTTTGAAGAGGCGGATTATCTGCTCGTCTATTTCGTTTATTTCTTTTCTGATTTCAGGTAAATCTTTCATTGGTTCTTCCTTATAGTAAATCAAAAATTGCAATCGCCGCAACAGCCTCAACCACCGAAACCGCGCGAGGTACTATGCACGGATCGTGGCGACCCTTTACAACAAGAGAGTCGTTATTGCCAGTTTGTAGATTAATGGTAGCCTGCTCCTTCGAAATTGAGGGAGTAGGCTTTATCGCCGCCTTGAATATAACCGGCATACCACTCGAAATTCCGCCGAG
The DNA here is from genome assembly GCA_022510945.1 of Ruminococcus sp. GTDB lineage: Bacteria > Bacillota > Clostridia > Oscillospirales > Acutalibacteraceae > Ruminococcoides. Next base: position 11,105 of record JAFLSK010000030.1, on the reverse strand, counting down.
GATACCGCCGCTGTTGTTTGTTTTTGTAACTACCTTTTCTCCGTTATATTCGAACTCGTCGTTGTTCTCGGAGCCAAGCATAGTTGATGATTCGAAGCCTTTACCGAACTCGATACCCTTTACGGCGGGAATACCGAAAATCGCCTTTGCTATTGTGCCTTCTATGCCGCCGAACAGCGGGCCGCCCACGCCTGCGGGCATACCGACAACAGCGCACTCGACCGTACCGCCAACGCTGTCGAGGTTCGTACGCGCGTTTTCGACAACCTCGCGCATAGGCTCCTCCTTTTCCCTGTCAATAAGAGCAAAGGGAGAAACGGAAAGCTCGTCAATCAGCTTATCATCTATATCTACAGGGTCAAACGGCTTGTCTTCTACCGAGCCGATTGAGCTGATGTGCGCGGCGATTTTTATGCCCTTCTGTTCAAGAATCTGCCTCAGTACCGCGCCGACAAACACGAGCGGAGCGGTGAGACGTCCGCTGAAGTGACCGCCGCCGCGGATATCATTGTTGCCGTCATACTTCACATATGCCGTGTAGTCGCTGTGTCCCGGTCGCGGCTTGTCCATAAGGTTTGCGTAATCGCCGCTTTTAGTGTTCGTGTTCTCAATAACACAGCAAATCGGAGCGCCCGTCGTAACGCCGTTTAAGATACCCGACTTCACGTTCGGGAAGTCCTTCTCGACGCGCGGCGTAGCGGTTTTGTCTTTGCCCGGAGCACGGCGTGCCATCTGCACTAGCACCTTATCCATATCAATTTTATAACCTGCGGGAACTCCGTCAATAACCGCGCCGATAGCTTCGCCGTGACTTTCGCCGAACACCGTCAGTTTAATTTTTTCACCGTAGCTCGACATCTGAAATCCCTCCAAGTCTGTCATATTCTTCGAAATAATTCGGAAAGCTCTTGTTGATGCTCTCCATATCCGTAATCGTGACCTCGCCGTCTGCGCACAGCGCCGCAACAGACGCGGACATTACTATGCGGTGGTCGTTAGAACCGTCCACCGTGCCGCCCTTAAGCATTTTACAACCGTGAATCACGAGCCCGTCGGGCTTTTCCTCAACGTTGCCGCCGAGCGAGTTCAGCATAGCGGCGGTAGTTTTCAGCCTGTCGCTCTCTTTGATTCGGAGACGTTCGGCAGAGTGAATAATCGTCGTACCCTCGGCAAAACTCGCAACAACCGAAAGAATCGGCACGAGGTCGGGAATCTGACGAGCGTCAATATCTATAGCTTTTAGCGGAGCTTTTTTAACGCTCACGCTGTTGTTTTCGAATTTAACCTCCGCGCCGAAACGCGTGAGTAAATCGGCGATTTGTTTATCGCCCTGCGTGGAATTTTCGTCCACACCGTCGACGGTAACCTCGCCGCACAGCGCGCCCGCAGCCATAAAGAACGCCGCCTGTGACCAGTCGCCGTCGGTGCGGTAATCCTGCGCCGTGTAGCGTTGATTTCCCGCGACAAAATAGCCGTAGTCGGTGCGCTCGGCCTTAACGCCGAAGCGCAACATCGTGCGAATAGTCATATCCACATACGCCTCGCTCTCGAGCGGAGTGGTGAGCACGATTTTGCTGTCGCCGTCAACGAGCGGCAGAGCAAACAGCAGTCCTGTAATAAACTGCGAACTGATGTTGCCGGGTACTGTAAAAGTGCCGCTTTTTAGCTGACCGCTGATTTTAAGCGGCAGAACACCTGTCGTCTTGCACTTTACACCCGCATTGGGCAGAATGTCAGCAAAAAGCCCGATAGGTCTCGAAACAAGACTTCCGTGACCGACAAACTCAGTCTCGACCCCACCTGCCGCCGCAACGGGCACGAAAAAGCGCAACGTCGAGCCGCTCTCGCCGCAATCGAGCAGAGCGGTTTTCTTAGTAAAAACAGCGGTACTGTCTACGGTAAGAACTCCGTTTTCAATATGCGTTCTCGCGCCGAGCGCCTCAATGCAGCCGATAGTCGCCTTTATGTCGTTGGAGAGCGCAACGGGAGCAATCTTACACACGCCGCCCGAAAGCGCTGCGCAGATTATCGCCCTGTGCACATCGCTCTTCGACGGTGGAGCGGTCACGGTGCCGTTAAGTTGTGACGGTTTTACGGTTATGTTGGACATAGTTTTTCCTTATACGTTTATAAAGTTTTCCACTTCGCAAAGCGGAGTTTTCTTAGTAAAGCTGTCGCCGATTTTGTTGAGCAGGACGAGGTTTACACTGCCGCCGCCCGCCTTCTTGTCGCTTGCGCACACCTCGGCGATTTCCTTCGTGCCCGCTTTGTCGGATACGGGAAGGTTATATTTTTTGCACAGCGCGGCTATTCTCTCGGTCGCGCCTTTTTCGGTAATTCCCGCGGCTTCTGACGCGCGCGTAATCATTACCATTCCGATAGCTACGGCCTGACCGTGGGAAAGGCCGTCAAAGTTGTATATTTTCTCGAGGCTGTGCCCGAGTGTGTGTCCGAAGTTAAGTAACATACGCTCGCCGCTTTCCTTTTCGTCGCGGTTCACGACGTCGCGCTTTATACTCACGCACTGCTCGATTACATCGTCGATTATATCAAGGGCGTTTTCCTGTTCTAAGGTCTCAAACAGCTTTTCGTCCTTGATGCAGCCGTACTTAATCACCTCTGCCATACCGTCGTTTATGTAGTACTCGGGCAAGGTGTTGAGGGTGTCGGGGTCGATAATAACGAGCAACGGCTGGTGGAACGCGCCGACGAGATTCTTACCCTGAGCAATATCAACTCCCGTTTTTCCGCCTACGGAGGAATCGACCTGAGCGAGCAGAGAAGTCGGAATCTGGACGAAGTTTATGCCGCGCATATAGCTCGCCGCTGCAAAGCCCGCCATATCGCCTGTTACGCCGCCGCCGAGAGCGACAACGAGGTCGCCGCGCGACATACGGAAATCCGCCATATGCGAGTACATATCGGCGATTGTGCCGAGGTTCTTGCTTTTCTCGCCCGCGGGGAAGGTGAATACGCTAACGTCAAAGCCTTCTGCCTTGAGTGAGTTTACAACCGTATCGGCGTAAACCGCACCGACATTGCTGTCGGTAATAACAGTGATTTTGCCCGCGTTACTTACACCTCGGATAAGTTCGCCGCAATTGTGAACTAACCCGCGCTCGATAAGTATATCATAGGGTGTGTTGGTATCTACCTTAACTATTTTCATTCTCCAAGCATCTCCTTGGTTTTGTGAGCCTTTTCAAGAAGGCTCTCCAGCGTTTTTACGTCGCTTGCCTTAACCGCGTCCGTAATAGCGTGGATGTTGTCAATCAGCGTGTCGAGCTCTCCGATAAGCGGACCGCGGTTCTCCATAAACAGCTCGCTCCACAGCTTTGCGTTAATGTTCGCAACTCGGGAAACGTCCTTGTACGAGCCCGCGGAAAAGCCCTTGTGATTCGGACAGCACGGACTGAGCACATAGGCGCACGCGAGAACGTGCGGAAGCTGGGACGTAAACGCAATCATTCTGTCGTGCTCCTCGGGGGTAGTGAGCTTTATAGAGCCGAACTTCATCGCGAGGGCTAAGTCTGAAAGAATCCTTACGGACTCCTCTCTCGCCTTACACGGAACGATTATATAGCTTGCGCCTTCGTACATCTCCGCCTCGGCTGACTCGTAGCCGTTAGTTTCCTTACCCGCCATAGGGTGGCTGCCCACAAACTCAAAACCGAACTTTTCGGAAAGAGCCGTAAGCTTGGGGCAGATTTCCTCCTTGATACCCGACGAATCGGTAACGATACTGCCCTTCTTTATAAAATGGCCGTACTTCTCCACATAATCAATCGCCGCCTGCGGATATACCGCAAGGTAAATTACGTCAGCCTTCGAGAGGCTGTGCTCGTCGCCCATCTCGTCAATTACACCGTCGTCAAACGCCCTTCTGAGCGTGGACTGGGTGCGGTTAATGCCGATTATGTGGTGGTCGGTGTATTTTTTTAATGCCTTACAAAAGCTGCCGCCGATAATTCCCATACCGATGACTGCAATGTTCATAGTATCACCTTAATATTCTTGATTTTATGAATTAAGAGCCTCTTTAAGATTTAAAACCTTCTTTGCTATCTTGTCGAACTGCTCGGGTGTAAGCGACTGCGCGCCGTCCGAGAGAGCGTGCGGCGGGTCGTTGTGCACTTCGATTATGAGACCGTCAGCACCCGCGGCAACCGCTGCCATAGCAAGCGGCTCAACAAGCCAGCTTTTGCCCGACGCGTGGCTCGGGTCCACAACAACGGGAAGGTGTGAGAGTTTCTTGACAATCGGGATAGCAGAAATATCGAGGGTGTTTCTGGTGAAGTTTTCGTAGGTACGGATGCCACGCTCGCAGAGGATAACCTTGCTGTTACCGCCCGCCATAATGTACTCAGCGGACATCAGCCACTCCTCGATAGTAGCGGAAAGGCCGCGCTTCAGAAGAATAGGCTTGTCGATTTTTCCGAGTTCCTTAAGAAGCTCGAAGTTCTGCATATTTCTCGCGCCGACCTGAATAATATCAACGGACTCGAACATATCAATATGCGAGCTGCGCATAATCTCAGTCACAATCGGAAGGCCGGTTTCCTTGCGCGCGATTTTCATAAGGTCTAAGCCCTGTGCCTTTAAGCCCTGGAAAGCATAGGGCGATGTTCTCGGCTTGAACGCGCCTCCGCGCAGGAGGGTCGCGCCGCTCTTCTTGACGGACTTTGCAATTTCGACAATCTGCTCCTCGCTCTCGACAGAGCAGGGACCGGCCATAATCTGAAGACTGCCGTCGCCGATTTTCAGTCCGTTTCCAAGCTCAATTACGGTGTCCTCGGGGTGGAACTTTCTGTTCGCCTTTTTGTAGGGCTCCTGAACGCGCTTTACGCTTTCGACGATGTCCTGAGCGTCGATATACTCTATGTCAATCTGCGTAGTATCTCCGAGCAGACCGAGAACCGTCGAGTGCACGCCGTTCCAGACGTTTACCTTGACGTCGTAGTTCTCCTTGAGCATTTCGGAGAATCTAATCTGTTGTTCTTTAGTTACTTCCGGTTTAAGTACAATAATCATATCTATTCATTCCTTTTCACAATGTTACAATATATTTTAGCACTTTAAAGCGTTGATGTCAACCTTTTATCCTAAACTCAATTTGAAAGATACTCATTTTAAATTGGTGTTTAGTATCAGTGCAAAATCGCAAGTATATTTGACGCGACGTCATCCGAGCCGAAATTGCCGTTGACCACTACGCTTGCGGCGCGGCTGTACAGCGGCATACGTTCATCAAGCAATGTGCGGATTTTTTCGTTTCTGTTCTCGACCTGAAGGAGTGGACGGTTCTTGTCGTGCTTAAGTCGTTCGCACAGAATCTCGTACTTCACGTCGATGAGCACGATTCTGCCCGTACGCCTCAGCGTTTCGACGTTTTCGGGGAACGTAAGCGTTCCGCCGCCTGCCGCTATGACGAGGTTGTTACGCTCAGCGAGCTCCCTGCACGCTTCGCGCTCCATATCGCGGAACTTCTGCTCGCCGTATTTCGCAAAAATCTCCTTAACGGTCATCCCGACCTTTTCCTCTATGTATCTGTCCATATCGACAAATTCCATATTACCGCGGCGCGAGAGTTTCCTTCCGACGGTCGACTTTCCGCAGCCCATAAATCCGCAGAGAATTATGTTTTTCATCTGTTCATCAGCTCCCTCGCCGCGTCGAGACAGAGCCTTTCGATGTCATCGGCGTTATATGTGCTGCCGTCCCAGTGATAGTGCGACACAACCGCCTGCCACACAAGCATAGACATACCGCCCTGTGCGCGGCTGCCGTTTGCTTTCGCCTTCTTTATTAGTACGGTCTCGAGCGGGTTATATACCGCGTCAAAAACATTCGCAGATTTAGCAATCACCTCGTCCGACACGGGCTGGGCGTCCGACTTCGGTGACATACCTATGGGAGTAGCATTTATGAGAGTTGTGATATCGCCGCTGAGTTCGGGGATAGTGCAGTAGCTGACCTTCGGGCTGTCGAGAGTCGAGTTAATCTCCGAAATCAGCTTTTCTACCATTTCCCTGTCTTCGGCACGGATAGCGAACTCGAGAGGTGTGCCCTTCAGGAGCACCTCGTACGCAAACGTCCGCGCAACTCCGCCGCATCCGAGGACAACTACTCTGCCGTCGAGCGGAATACCCGCGTACTCGAGCGCCTTGAGAAATCCATCGGGGTCGGTGGTATAACCCGTTGCCTTGCCGTCGCGGTTTGCGACAGTGTTCACGCTGCCGTACATCTTAGCCTTACTGTCTATATCATTGAGCAGAGGAATAATCGCCTGCTTGTGCGGGATAGTTATGTTATAGCCGTCGAGCGACTTTAAAATATTGTTATAATCATTCTCTATATTTTCGGGAGCGACGTCAATCACACCGTATTCAGCGTCGACGCCCGAAAGCTCAAAAAGTCTTTTGTGAATAAACGGCGACATTGTGTGCCCGATAGGATGTCCGATTACGGCAAACTTCTTTACACTCAATTAAAAAACCTCCGTGCATGAAAATATATTTTTTAAAAAAAGTAAAATTTTTGAAATAATTATTGACAAAGTGGTAATTTACTAATAATATAGTTTAGTAACAACAGCTTTCAGGCTGTTGACTAATCCATTGTAGCAAAAAATCGCCTTTTTGTCTATAAAAAAGGTCGATAGCTGAGAAAATTATTTACAGGAGGATAATCAAAATGGTATTAGAGAAAGTTAAAGCTATCTTAGCTGAGCAGTTTGACGTTGAAGAGGATAAGATTACTGACGCAACAGATCTTCAGGAGGATTTAGGCGCAGATTCTCTCGACGTAGTAGATTTACTTATGTCTATCGAGGATGAGTTTGAGATTGAAGTTCCCGACGACGAAATCGAGAACATCAAGACAGTTGGCGCTCTCGTTAACTATATCGAGGCTAATTCCTGATTCGAGTCTATTTAGCAGAGGTCGTTATGACCTCTGCTTTTTTCTTTTTTATAAAACCTTGAAAAATACATCATACTTATGTATAATAGGAATGTTATAATATGAATTATACGGAGGAAGACTATGGCAAATAATAAGAAAATGGTCGAGGCTATCACAAGCCGCGACGAGGATTTTGCAAAATGGTATACTGATATTGTAAAAAAAGCTGAGCTTGTTGATTACTCCAGCGTAAGAGGCTGTATGGTATTCCGTCCGTACGGCTACGCTATCTGGGAGAATATTCAGGCTGATATGGACAGACGTTTCAAGGAAACGGGCGTCGAGAACGTGTATATGCCTATGTTCATACCCGAGAGTCTTCTTCAGAAGGAGAAGGACCACGTTCAGGGATTTGCTCCCGAGTGCGCATGGGTAACCGTCGGAGGTCAGGAGAAGCTCACCGAGCGTCTCTGCGTTCGCCCTACCTCCGAGACGCTTTTCTGCGAGCATTACAAGAAGGTTATCGAAACCTACAGAGATCTGCCAAAATTATACAACCAGTGGTGCTCGGTTGTCCGCTGGGAAAAGACAACAAGACCGTTCCTTCGTAACTCTGAGTTCTTATGGCAGGAGGGTCATACTATGCACGAAACAGCCGAGGAGGCCGAGGAAGAGACCTTGCGTATGCTCAAGGTGTACGAGGATTTCTACCGCGAGACCCTCGCTATCCCTGCTGTTGTCGGCAAAAAGACCGAAAAGGAGAAATTTGCGGGCGCTGAGGCTACATACACAATCGAACCTATGATGCACAACGGCGTTGCACTACAGGGCGGTACATCTCACTACTTCGGCGACGGCTTTGCGAAGAGCTTCGACATCAAGTTCCAGGGCCGCGACAATAAACTGCACTATCCGCACCAGACCTCGTGGGGCGTTTCCACGAGAATGATTGGCGCGATTATAATGGTTCACGGCGACGACGATGGACTTATCCTTCCTCCGAAGGTGAGCCCGATTCAGGTTGCAATCGTTCCGATTGCTATGCACAAGGAAGGCGTGCTTGAAAAAGCAACTGAGCTCAAAAACAGACTTGGCTCACAGTTCCGCGTTAAGCTTGACGACAGCGACCACGCTCCGGGCTGGAAGTTTGCCGAGTACGAGATGAAGGGCGTGCCCGTACGCGTTGAAATCGGACCAAAGGACATTGAGAACGGCCAGTGCGTAATCGTTCGCCGCGACACCCGCGAAAAGACGTTTGTTGCGCTCGAAAACCTCGAGGAAGCCGTTGCAAAGGCGCTTGAGGATATTCACAACGCTATGTACGAAAGAGCGTTAAAAAATATGCAGGAAAAGACCAACGTTGCACTCACCCACGATGAGTTTGTAAACCTCGGCAAGGAGACAGGCGGCTTTATCAAGGCTATGTGGTGCGGCGACAGCGCGTGCGAGGACCGGCTCAAGGACGAAACAGGCGGCGTAAAGAGCCGTTGCATCCCATTCGAGGAGGAGCACCTTTCTGACACATGCGTGTGCTGCGGCAAGCCCGCTAAGCATATGGTATACTGGGGCAAGCAGTATTAAGCAATGAAAATGATAGCCCGTGGCTATCTTCGGAGATGATTTTATGCCAATTAAGGTGCAAAGCAATTTGCCCGCTATAAAAATACTCGAGAACGAGAATATATTCGTAATGCCCGAGGACAGGGCTATGGCGCAGGATATACGCCCGCTTAAAATCGTTATTCTGAATCTAATGCCAACGAAGATTATAACCGAAACTCAGCTTTTAAGGCTCCTCGGAAACACTCCGCTACAGGTGGATATCGAGCTTTTACAGATGGCGACGCACAAGTCGAAAAACACCTCGAAACGCCATCTCACGACCTTCTACAAGACGTTTGATGAAATTAAAAACCAGCGTTTTGACGGAATGATTATCACGGGTGCACCTGTGGAACTGCTGGATTTCGAGGAGGTCGACTACTGGGACGAACTGTGCCTGATTATGGATTGGGCCAAGCGCAACGTTTACTCGACGTTCCACATCTGTTGGGGCGCTCAGGCGGGACTTTATCACCGCTACGGAATACAAAAATTTGAATTCGGCGGAAAGCTTTCGGGCGTATTCGAGCACAAAATCCTCAATCCTCTCCACCCGCTTCTCAGAGGATTTGACGACACGTTTATGATACCGCACTCACGCTATACGGGAGTCCACAGCGAGGATATCCAAAAGCAGCCTGAGCTTGAAATCCTTGCGGCGGGAGATGAAGCCGGCGTATCAATCGTCTGCAAGCGCAGCGGAAGAGAGTTCTATGTGCTCGGTCACGCGGAATATGACCGCGAAACTCTCGCAAGTGAATACTTCCGTGATATAAACAAGGGTTTGGATATTAAAATCCCCGATAACTACTTCCCCGATGACGACTCGACGAAGCAGCCGCTGATGGTGTGGCGCAGCTATGCCTCGCTGCTTTTCTCGAACTGGCTGAACTACTATGTTTACCAGAAAACTCCTTACGACCTTGAGGAGCTTAAAAATATGTATGATGAAAATTCGGATAATTAAATATGCGATATGAAAAATCACCGTCTTTACGACGGTGATTTTTCTTTGGAGATTTTTATATAAAAGGCAGATTGCGATTTAATACAGACTCAGACTGTCAGCTTCTCACGCATAAACAACAGGATTTTCTTCTCTCTGCGGCTGACCTGAACCTGCGTCATATTGAGGATTTCGGCGGTCTGGGTTTGCGTCAGATATTTATAATAGCGCATTTCAATTATTTTGCGGTCACTCGTATCGAGACGTTCTATCACGTCGCGCAGGGCAAGTTTTTCGGTAAGTTTTTCGGTCATATCCTCGCTCGGTAAATCAATCGTGCGGCTCTCATCGTCGTTGTCTGCGGTGAGCGAAATCGGGATTTTGGCAGCGTTTAACGCCTCAGTTATCTTTTCGGGAGTTGTGTCGAGACGATTCGCAAGCTCACCGACGGTCGGTTCGTGGTCAAACTCCTTTGTAATCCTGCTGATTTTGAGACTGAGTTCCTTGAGACTCCTGCTGACCTTGACCGTTCCGCCGTCGCGAAAAAGCCGCTTTACCTCGCCTAAAATTACGGGAACGGCGTAGGTCGAAAGCTGTAATCCGAGGTCGGGATTGAATTTCTTAACCGCCTTAACAAGTCCGAGACAACCCGCGGCGTATAAATCGTCGTACTCTATCCCCCTGCCGCGGAATCGCTTGCAGCAGGAATGTACAAGGGCTAAGTTGTCCTCGACAACCTTATCGTAATCAATCATCGCAGCGCGACTATCTGCTTGGTGAGGGTGACGGTTGTGCCTTTTTCGGGCTTGGAGGTAACCTTTACGCTGTCCATAAAGCTCTGCATAACCGCAAAGCCGAGACCGGCGCGCTCCTCCTCCTGAGCGGTTGTGAAAAGCGGCTGCATCGCCTGCTCAACGTCGGGAATTCCGACGCCTTTGTCGCGGATTTTTATTATGACATTCTTGCTGTCGGTAATCTTCGCGTCTATGTAAATCATTCCGCACGAGCGGCGATATCCGTGGACTATCGAATTCGTGACAGCCTCGCTGACAGCGGTTTTAATGTCCGCAAGTTCGTTTATAGTCGGGTCGAGCTCGAGTATAAACGCGGAAACCACGCTCCTCGCAAAGCCCTCGTTGGTGCTTTTGCTGAGAAATTTCAGGTGCATCTCATTTATTACATTCATTTCAACACCCCCAGAGTCCCTATTCCGCTTAGCTCTATTATTCGCGAGAGATTTTGCGGTATGTTGCTGATTTTCAGTTCGCCGCCTATTAGACCGATGCTACGGTAGCGACCCATAATAAGCCCGATACCGGAGCTGTCCATAAAATTGACTTTCGAAAAATCGAGCTCCAGCGTGCGCGGTCTGAGCGCGTTGAGCTGACCATCTATAGATGTGCGTAGATTTGCGGCGCGGTTGTGATCAATTTCGCCGTTGAGATACACAGTCAGTACCCCATTTTTGTAATCTGTGTTAAGCATTTTTAACTTCCTTATAATATAAATTAGCCTGTCCCTATAATAACAGGAACAGGCTGTGAAACTTGTCGTAATTTGATTCTATTCGCAACTTAATTCAATGCGCAATTCTGGGTACACAATGCGTATTTAGACAAAAGGAAAGTGCGGAAGGCTTTCGCCTTCCGCACGG
>JAFLSK010000003.1 GCA_022510945.1 Ruminococcus sp. | reverse complement strand
CTTTTCCGTCCTTAACGTCCGCGTTAATCTTCGCCGTACCCTTTACATAGAGGGTCTTGGGAGCATTTTTAACAGTGACGGTTGTCTTGGCGAAAGCTGCCCCGGAGCCGGACGCAGAACCTGAGCTTTCGGACGGCTCTTTTGTGACCGCACTATCGGTTGGGTTCGTTGCAGTCTGGTCTCCTTTCGAAGGCTCTGTTTCAGTTGTGCCTTCTGTTGGCCGGTTTTCTAAATCAATGAAAGTAAATCCATTATTGTTCGCATATTTTTCAGCTGCCGTACCGCCGTAGCCTACGATAGTAAAGTCATCCACCTTTGCAAAATCAAAACCGTCATATTCATCATAGTAAAAGTAATATCCGAGCGCATATTCGCCTATCGTCTTAATACCCTTACCGATAGTTACGCTTTTGAGTTCCGAACAGCAGTAGAACGCGCCTTCGCCTATAGTTCTGACACTGTCGGGAATTGTTAAGCTTGTCAGATTCTCGCATGAGCTAAATGCAAAACTGCCGATATTTACAACGTTCTTGCCGATAGTGAGATTCGTCATAAAATTGCAAGAGTTGAATGCGCCATCGCCTATACTTCTGACGTTGTCGGGAATCGTTACGCCCGTAAGATTGTAACAAAATGCGAATGCAAAATCATCTATATAATCAAGGCTGTCCGGAAGGGTCACAGCTTTGAGTCGATAGCATTCCTGGAATGCACCCTCGCATATATAGGTAACACCCTCGGGGATTGTCACGGATTTGAGATATTGAGAAAATGAGAAAGCGTAATAGCCGATGCTTGCGACAGGATATCCGTCAATAGTGTCCGGAATTTTCAGGTTGGAAAGATATCCGGTATAGCCGGTGATTTCCGCGGTGTCGTCTTCAAGAATATCGTAGTAGAAATCATTTTCGTCAACGGTGATAGGTTCTAATTCGCCTAAGCTTACGAAATTAAAGCCGTTCTCGGTTGCATATCGCTCAGCCTCGGATATCTCTTCATCACCCGTATAGCTGTAGCCTTCGATAGCAAAGTCCTTTATCTTTTCGTAATAATTTTCATAATCCTCAAAATAATCGTCATATTCAACATAGACAACATAATAACCGAGCGCATAATCGCCTATGTTTACGATACTCTTGCCGAGCGTTACGCTTGAAAGATTCCGACAATCAAAAAACGCCTCGTCACCGATAGATTCAACACTGTCGGGAATAGTTACGCTCGTCAGACTCTCACAACCTGAAAATGCGTAGTAGCCTATACTTCTGACGCCGTCAGGGATAGTTACGTCTGTAAGGTTGGTGCAATCGAAAAACGCGTTAGGCTCTATACTTTTAACGCTGTCGGGAATAGTTACGCTTGTAAGGCTTGTGCACGCGTAAAACGCCTCTTCGCTTATGTTTTCAACGCTGTTTCCTATTGTTACGTCAGTAAGAGAGTAGCAGCCCTCAAACACACCGCATCCAAGTTCCGTTACGCTGTCCGGGATTGTTATGCTTTCAAGATTACAGCAGCCACTAAACGCAAACCATTCGATAAATTCAACGCTGTCGGGGATAGTTACGCTTGTCAGATATATGTTCTCTCTGAATGCATTCCTGCCGATTAAAGTAACGCCTTCGGGGATGACATATGACTCGTCCTCCTTACCCGCAGGGTACTGAATAAGCTCGGTCTGCTCCTTGTTATACAGAACACCGTCCGAGGACAAATAGCTTTCGTTCTCCTCGTCGACGTCGATTTCTGTAAGACTCGAACATAAACCAAACGCACTGTTGTCTATGTACGAAACATTTTTCGGTATGTTTATACTTTCGAGGCTGAAACAACAGTAGAATGCATCATATCCTATAGTTTCAACGCTTTCGGGCAACGTGATTTCCTCGAGACTTTCGCACCAGGCAAAAGCATAGTCACCTATGTATTCAACGCTATTTCCCAATACTACTTTTTTAAGGTTGCAACAGTCCTCAAAAGCATCGTCGAGGATGCGTGTAACGCTGTCGGGGATTGTTACGCTTTCGAGAGTTTCGCAGTATTCAAACGCCCACAAACCTATACTTGTAACAGTATAGTTTCGAATAGTGTCGGGGATTTCGAGCTCTGTGTCATTGCCGGTGTAGCCTGTGATTTCGGCTGTGCCGTCCTCAAGAATTTGATACTCAAAGGCACCGCTTTTTCTGGACGTTGAGCTTGCATCAGTGGTTGCTGCGCTCGCGGTCATCGGTAGTGCCGTAAACATACTGATGAGCATTAGTAATGACAACATCAGACTGATTGATTTTTTTACTTTTGTTTGAATTTTCATACGGGGTCCTCCTCAATCAAAAGATTTCAACTTTATATTATCACAAAGAATTGTCATCTGCAAGAAGAAACTAAACTTTACAACAAAAATAACAGGCAGGTATAACCCTTCGGTTATACCTGCCTTAGTGTTCATTAAGGCTTTTATTTTACTGTGATTTTGCACTTAAGCTTCATTCCGTTTGTCTTTACGGTTATGGTAGCCTTACCCTTTTTCTTGGCGGTGATTTTACCGTTCTTGTTTACAGTGGCAACCTTTTTGTTGTTTGAGGTAAACTTAGCTTTGCCTACCTTGCCCGCAATTTTGAGGGTAAATTTTTTGCCAGTTTTTAAGGTTTTCTTAGACTTGTTAAGCTTAGGGTTCTTAACCTTAATTGTAAACTTCTTGGATACGCCGTTGTTGGATACGGTGATTGTAGCCGTGCCCTTCTTAAGCGCAGTAATATTTCCGCTTGTGCTCACCTTCGCAACCTTAGTGTTGCTTGACTTGTAGGTAGTGGCGCCTTTTCCGTTCTTAACATCTGCGTTAATTTGCGCCGTACCCTTTACATAGAGGGTCTTAGGAGCGTTCTTAACGGTAACGGTTGTCTTAGCAGAAAGCGTATTTATCTCGGTGGGACTTTCCGTCGGGGTTGTTTCTGCGGAACTCTCGGTTGGTCGTTCTTCAACAGGTACGATACCGATGTTTTCGCTCTTATTTACAAGAGCCTCTGCTAAACTCGGGTCGAGATTGCACGCTTTCTCGACCGACATAAAGTCATCGTCCGTCCATTCGCTTGCGTCACGAAATGTTTGAGTAGGTGGATTAAACCAATCATACTCAAAGTGATAGCCTGTGTACATATTATTCGCCTCACATACGACGAGTCCGGACGGATACAGCAGGTTGGTTACGTCGGATCTTTCGTAGTACATACCGTTCTCGCCGAAGGTGTTATAATACGTCTTTCCTATTGCGTCCTCAGACGTAAATTTGATTAAATAAAAGGACTTTGAAATGATGTTTAAACCATCCTTTATGTCGGTGGATGTAATATAACTGACGGAAATGGTTTTTATCTTCTTTCCTTCTGTCTTATATTCATAGTAATTTCTAAAGTTACTTGTCGCAAGTTCATAAACACTTAATGGTGATGATGCACTCGCGGGAATTGCGCTCATAAGCATAAGAAATACGGTTAAAACCAGAGCAACACATTTTTTCATTATAAAAACCTCCTGACAAAATAAATAGTTAGGGTATGTCCTTTATATACTATAACCTCGGAAAAGTGCGTTTTGTGACAGGATTTCAAAAAATTTTTAATGAAAAGCGACGGACAGGTTCTCTGTCCATCGCTTTGATTTTATCTTTTATTCATCTCTGCCGCAGCACTTCTTATACTTCTTGCCGCTGCCGCAGGGGCAGGGGTCGTTTCTGCCGACCTTTTTGCCTTTGCGGATTGTCTTGTTCGCGGTGTCTGTGCCGTCGCCCGAGGTTTGAGTGGGCTGAGCCACCTGCTCGCGCTTGAGTGCGTTTGCTACGACATCATTCTCCTCGCTTTCATCAGCGCCTGCGCTTGCTCTTGCATCGGCCGCCTTCTGAGCGGCGAGCCTCTTAGCGGCGATAATAGCCTCGCGGCGGCGGTTCGCCTCGTATACGCGCTTGGGCTGAGTGAGCATAAGCTTGATTGTATCCTCGCGGATTGAGGCAATCATCTCGTCGAACATATCAAAGCCCTCGAGACGATACTCGACAACGGGGTCGTGCTGACCGTAGGAGCGAAGGTGGATACCCGACTTGAGCTGATCCATATTGTCGATATGATCCATCCAGTAGGTGTCTACGCTGCGTAACAGGTACACGCGCTCCATCTCGCGGATAGTTTCCTCGGGGAGGAGCTTTTCGTTGCTCTCATAGATTTCCTTAGCGTCGTCGATAATCATCTGCTTGATTTCGTCAGCCTCGATTATCTCGATTTCGTCCGTGGTAAAGTTATATTTCGAGCGGTCTGTAATCGCCCAGTCGATGTAGGTGTCGATAAGACCCGTGATATTCCAATCGTCGTGAGCGCCGTCGGGCAGGAAGCGGTGCACCGCCTCGTCGACGTTGTCGTCAATCATCTTGAGGATAGTGTCGCGCAGGTTCTCGCCGTTGAGCACCTGGTCGCGCTGAGTATAGATAATCTCGCGCTGGCGGTTAAGAACGTCGTCGTACTGGAGCACGTCCTTACGGATTCCGAAGTTTCGAAGCTCGACCTTCTCCTGCGAGCCCTCGATGATGTTCGTGAGCATTTTATTTTCAATAGGCATATCCTCGTCAACGTTCATACGCGAGAGCATAGCCTTCATTCTGTCGCCGCCGAACAGGCGCATTAAATCGTCCTCGGTCGAGAGGAAGAAACGGCTCGTACCCGGGTCGCCCTGACGACCCGCACGACCGCGCAGCTGGTTGTCTATACGGCGCGATTCGTGGCGCTCTGTGCCTATGATGAAGAGACCGCCCGCCTCGCGGACTTTTTCTGCCTCTTCCTTGATTTCCTCGCTGTATTTAGCGTTGAGGTCGGCGAAGATTTTGCGCGCCTCGAGGATTTCCTCGTCGTCAGTCTCCGCAAAGCCCGTAGCCTCGGCGATGAGCTCGTCGTCTATGCCCTGCTTGCGCATTGACGCCTTTGCGAGGTACTCGGCGTTACCGCCGAGGATAATATCCGTACCACGACCCGCCATATTTGTCGCAATAGTCACCGCTCCGAGCTTACCTGCCTGAGCGATAATCTCCGCCTCCTTGTCGTGCTGCTTAGCGTTGAGGACATTGTGCGCAACGCCGCGGCGCTTGAGCATTTTGGAGAGGAGTTCGGATTTTTCGATTGAAATTGTGCCGACGAGAACGGGCTGACCCTTCTCGTGAGCGGCGATAATCTGCTCGATTACGGCGTTGAACTTCGCCTGCTCCGTCTGATAAACCGAGTCGGGCAGGTCAACACGCGCGAGCGGCTTATTAGTCGGAACCTCAACAACGTCTAACTTGTAAATCTCCTGGAACTCTGTGGACTCGGTTGACGCTGTACCTGTCATACCCGAGAGCTTTCTGTAGAGGCGGAAGTAGTTCTGGAAGGTGATTGTGGCGAGAGTTTTGCTCTCATTCTGAACCTTTACGCCCTCCTTAGCTTCAATCGCCTGATGCAGACCCTCGTTATAGCGGCGGCCGTACATAAGACGACCCGTAAACTCGTCAACGATGATGATTTCGCCGTCCTTGATAACATAGTCAACGTCGCGCTTCATAATGCCGTTAGCGCGGATAGCCTGATTAACGTGGTGCTGAATCGTGAGGTTCTCGGGGTCGGTGAGGTTGTCGATGTTGAAGAAAGCCTCCGCCTTCTTAACACCGCTCTGTGTTAGGGTCGCGGACTTCGCCTTTTCGTCTACAACGTAGTCGATACCGTTCTCCTCGTAGTAGGACTCCATATCCTCCTTGCTGTCGAGCTCAGTGAATCTCTGTACCTTGAGAGTGCGGGCAAAGCGGTCTGCCTGCGTATAAAGCTCGGTGGACTTGTCGCCCTTACCGCTGATGATAAGCGGTGTACGCGCCTCGTCGATGAGGATTGAGTCGACCTCGTCGACGATTGCGAAGGCGTGGCCGCGCTGAACCTTGTTTTCCTTATATACTACCATATTGTCGCGCAGGTAGTCGAAGCCGAGCTCGTTGTTTGTGCCGTAGGTGATGTCGGCGTTGTACGCCTCCTTGCGCTCGTCGTTGTCGAGGTCGTGGACGATAAGACCGACGGTGAGTCCGAGGTAGCGGTAAAGCTTGCCCATCCACTCGGAGTCGCGGCGTGCGAGGTAGTCGTTGACCGTTACGATGTGAACGCCCTCGCCTGTAAGACCGTTGAGGTAAGCGGGCAGGGTAGCAACGAGGGTTTTACCTTCACCTGTTTTCATCTCGGCGATTCGACCCTGATGAAGAATGATACCACCGATAATCTGCACGGGGAAGTGCTTCATACCGAGCACTCGCATTGATGCCTCGCGGCAAACCGCAAACGCGTCGGGAAGGATATCGTCGGTGGTCTCGCCGTTTTTGAGACGCTCCTTGAGGATAGCTGTCTGAGCCTTGAGCTCAGACTCGCTCATAGCCGCGTATTTTTCGTCAAGGGCAAGTACCTTGTCTACGAGGGGCTGGATTCTCTTTACCTCTCGTTTGCTGTAGTTGCCGAACAGTAATTTTAATGGATTCATATTTATTTGTCCTTTCAGTAGGTAGTATTTCTTTATTATTGTTCACGAAGGCTCTTCGCCGCCTGAATAACCGCGTTTTTGACGACCTGACCCGCGGTGCCGTAGCCGTATTGGCTCGTTCCGCGGACAACGCACGCGAACGCGAGCGGTGCGTCCTCGTCGGTGCAGTAGCCTATCATCCAGCCGTCGTTTTTGTCACTTCCCGTGCCGGTGAGCGTTTCGCCCGTACCTGTCTTTGCACAGACGGTAAGTCCGCCGAACATCGAGTCGCCGTAGTCGTTGACGACCGCGTAGCGCATAAGCTCCTCGAGGCTTTGGGCGGTAGCGCTGTTCATAAGCGCCTTGCCCTTCGTGCCCGTTTTCGAAAGTCCTAAATCAGCGAGCACCGAGCCCGAAGCTCCGCTTATTATGTACGGGTTAACGGGAGTGCCGCCGTTTGCAATCGCGCCGCAGAGGATAGCCATTTGCATAGGGTTAACAGCGTTGTCGAACTGTCCCACGCCCGACCACGCGAGCTGGTGTTTGTTCGCTTTTTTGACGTTGTAGTGACCCTTTTTCGTTTCCACGCCGCTGACGGTGAAGCGGGAGTTTATTCCCATTTTCTTCGCGGTTTCGTTCATTTTATCCGCGCCTAACTCCACCGCAAGCTCGGCAAAAACAATGTTGCAGGATTTGCCGAACGCCTGCTGGAGATTTACCGTGCCGTGAGCGTTTACGCAGGTTATATCTCCACCGCCGATTTCCTCCTTGCCGCTGCAATACCACGTTCTCTCCCATATGTCGGGGATGTTTTCGATTGCCGCCGCGGCGGTTACGATTTTAAAAATCGAGCCCGGAGTGTATGTCGAAGAGAGCACGTTGTCGAGGTAAACTCCCTCGTACCGGCTCTCGTTTTCTTCCGTGATTTCAGGCGGGCTGTTCGGGTCGTAAGCCTTTACGCTCACGTCACAGAGGATTTCGCCCGTTTTGTAGTTATAGACAACGCACGCGCCGCTGTCGTAGTTTTTGAGCCCGTTGTACGCGACTCTGCTCGTTTCGGTGTCCACCGTGAGCTTCATATCGTTTCCGGAGCGCAGCGACTTCGGTACATTAAGCCCCCATATAAAGCTGTAGCCTGTGAGGTGCGAGCGGTACTGGCTCTGAATCGCTGTGGAGATGTTGAGCGAATTGTCGCCGACAACGTGGAGCATCGCCTTGCGCACGTCGGCGTCGGAATGGTAGACGCGCTGCTTGTCGACTGTCTGTGCCAGAACCTCGCCGTTGCGGTCGGTAATCTTACCCGCCTGCGAGAGTCCTCCCTCGCCCGAAATGTGGCCGTTGTATGGCTGATCTACCCAGTCGGACGCGTTGAAAATAGTTTCAAACACGAGAAATCCCATACCGCCGAGGAACGCGATAACAATCACGAAAATAAACCACGAACGGCGCAGTATTCTTTTCATACAACAACCTCCTTTATCATAAATCTAAGTTAATATCAGTTTTTCACTCTCTTTGAGTATGTCCTCTCGTCAGCCGCTTTGATGAAAGCGAGCAAGCCCCAGCACGCGATTATACTCGAGCCGCCTGCGCTGATGAACGGGAAGGTAACGCCCGTGAGCGGAAGAATATCCGTTGCGCCGAATACGTTGAGCGCCATCTGCACAACGAGCATACCAGCCGCGCAGAGCGCGGATATTGAATAAAACGTGCTGCGTGCGCGAGTCGCAACCGAGCGCGCATAGATAAACAGAGTCGCAACCGCCACGGCAATCGTCACCGCGACGATAAAGCCCATTTCCTCGCTCATAAGCGCGAAAACGAGGTCGGACTCGGAAGCCGCCACATACTTAAGGCAGCCGTTGCCCACGCCTACGCCGAACAGACCGCCCGAGGCGATGTAGGTCATAGCGCGCACCTGCTGGTATCCTCCCGAATCCTGAGTGTGCTCCCAAACGTGCCGCCACGTCTCAAAACGCCTGAGCACATAGGGCTTGAGGTTGAGCACCATAACTCCCGCAAAGCTCGCGCCGACGAGGGCGAGGATAACGGTTTTTATGTCGCCCGAGCGCGTGAATGAAATGAGAAGAAACGCCGCGAAGAATATCAGCGCCGTGCCGAAGTCGCCCATAATCGCGAGCGCACCCACACAAATCGCGGAGAAGATAATGTATTCTAAAAGGTTTTGCTTCGTCATCAGTCGGTCGAGAGTTGACGCGCCGACGAAGATGAAGGCAATTTTTACGAACTCGGACGGCTGGACTGTAATTGAGCCGAGCTGAATCCAGTTGTTCGCACCGTTTGTAACGCGACCGAACACTAAGTTCACCGCCAGAAAACCCACGGCGGCAATCATAATTATCAGCTTCCACTGACCGATTCGGTCGGGATTTTCGATAAATTTAACGAGCGCACAAAACACAACCATACCGATAACCGCGGCTATCAGCTGGACGTACGCCGAGCGTATATTCTGCCGCGCGAGCAGCATAACGCCGATACCCGTCAAGAACAGGCACAGGCTCTCGAGCTCGAACGCCACGCGCCTGAGCAAAACGGACGAGATAAAGAAGAACAGCCACTCCACGCCGAGCAAAACGCCGCAAAGCATCGCGGGGTCGAAGTTCTCCGTGCCGTCGCAGAACGTCGCCTCAACCGCCATAAAAATATGGAACAAAGAGACGAGCAGCATAATTTTGTAGGGTTTTGTGGACGGCTTATCGACCACCTTCGAGAAAAACCAGCTTGACTGGAGCTCCTCGTGGAACTCCTCGCCGCGGCGAAACGCGTATTCGCTGTTGCCGAGGGTGATAACGTCGTCTATCATAACGCGCGCGCGCGACGAGCGGACGCGCTTTCCGTTGATATATGTACCTGTTTTTGAGCCCGTGTCGGAGATGAACCAACCCTCCTTGCGGCGCAAAAGCACGCAGTGATTGCGCGACACCGCGGGGTCGTCGACCGCTATATCGGAGCGTCTGTTTCTGCCGATAGAGTTCTCCCAGAAAAGGACGGGGATTTTTACACCGGTGTCGAGATTTTGAAGCAGCACGAGCGGTCTCTCGTGGCGACGGCGGCGGCGCATCGACGCGTAAATCTGATACACAATCACGATTGTATAAAACGGCAAAAGCATACGCAGAGCCACAACCGCAATGTCCATTACAGCCGTCATACTATCCCTTCCTTTCTATATAGTGATAGGTAAACTATCCTATTTACCCATTCTCATAATTATACATCATATATTTTACCAAAATATAATAAAAAAGTCAACGTGACGCAATGTATAAATCGGCTCGTTTGTTCACACAAAAATTTACCGCTGCACACACTCGGCGCACAGCGGTTTGCTCATTCCTGAATTTTTAAATTGAATCGTTGCGCCGAGAGCCTTCTCAATTCGCGGTCTGCCCTTGCGCCGGCTATTACGCACGAGTAGAGCCACAAAAATACAAAAAGCGTCACCGCGCCGACTATTAACCATACCATAAATATCACCGTTTTTTCAGTATATTAATAGTGTAGGCGGTTTACAGAAATTTATGCAGAGTTAAAGAAAAAAGGTCGGGAAGAACCCGACCCAAATAAATTAACCTAACTCTTTCTCGCACATATCGAGCGCAGAGGCGATTACCGCGTCCATATCGTAGTACTTATACTCGCCGAGACGGCCGCCGAAGATGACGTTTTTCTCGTTTTCGGAAAGTTTTTTGTACTGCTCGTAGAGCGCGCCGTTTTTCTCGTCGTTTACGGGGTAGTACGGCTCGTCGCCGGGCTTCCACTCGGAGGAATACTCGCGGCTGATTACGGTTTTTTCGAGGTCGTTACCTTCCTCGTCCTTGCCGAACTCGAACCACTTGTGCTCGATAATTCTCGTCCACGGAGTCTCGCGGTCGGTGTAGTTTACTGCCGCGTTGCCCTGGAAATTCGGCGTATCTAAAACCTCGTTCTCAAATCGCACGGAGCGGTACTCGAGGTTTCCGAGGCTGTAGCCGAAGTACGCATCTATAGCGCCCGTGTAGAGCACCTTGTCGGCAAGTTTATCGAACTCATCCTTGTTTTCGAGGTAATCGACCCCGAGGCGCACCTCGATTCCGTCGAGCATATTCCCGACCATTTTAGTGTAGCCGCCCATCGGGATTCCCTGATAGAGCGCGTTGAAGTAGTTATTGTCGTAAGTCAAGCGCACGGGAAGGCGCTTGATGATAAACGCAGGCAGGTCTTTGCAGTCGCGGCCCCACTGCTTTTCGGTGTAGCCCTTTATGAGCTTTTCGTATATATCGCGGCCGACAAGCGAGATAGCCTGCTCCTCGAGATTCTTCGGCTCGCCCTTGATTTCTGCACGCTGCTCGTCGATTTTCGCCTTAGCCTCATCAGGCGTAACAACGCCCCACATCTTGTTGAAGGTGTACATATTAAACGGCATCGAATACAGCTCGCCTTTAAAATTTGCGACAGGCGAATTTGTAAAGCGGTTAAACTCCGCGAATTTCGTGACATAATCCCAGACGCGCTTGTTGTTGGTGTGGAAGATATGCGCGCCGTACTTGTGCACATTTATGCCCTCGATTTTCTCGGTGTAGACGTTGCCCGCGATGTTCGGGCGTTTGTCAATAACGAGGACGGACTTGCCGCGCTCCTTCGCTTGCTGAGCAAAAACCGCGCCAAACAGTCCCGAGCCGACAACTAAGTAATCATATTTCATAATCTTGCTCTATCCTTTCCTTCTGCAAATTCAAGTAAAAACACGAGAAATCTGCACCGAAATTTGTGCCTGATATTTTCTTCTTTTTTCGCTTATCTATCGAACTAATTTTTTCTTGATATTGCGCAGTACATTAAGGATGTCGTTCTTAAGTCCGAAGTCTCCGTACTTTTTTGCAATATGTGTGAAGGGAGCCTTATTGAAGTCGCTCCAAAAATTATCGCGATTATCAGGTCGCGCATAAGGTTTGATAAACGACATTTGCATACTGTCCTTGATGTCACACTCTCTGTACTCGATATTTTCACAAGCTGCGTCAAAGAACTTTCTTCCCGTGTCATTGTTAATCAGAACAAGCGATACTCCCTTATTATCATTAAATCCGGGAGCAGCCTTGTCGATTCCCCAATAGTCAGCGATAGAAATATCGCCAGGATGCATAATCTGCTTATACGGACATTTGTAACAACACGGCCGAAGGATTGCGTGTCTGTAGAACAGCGTCTTAAAAACCTTGCTGTCGACTCTTGTTTCGTCATCAAAATAAAGCGATTCCACATGAGCCGCCCATCCGTGGTCTTTTTTATTGCGAAAGTCTACGCTCTTTATTTTTTTCCCGTTTCTCTCTTCCTGCCATTTGAGATATTCTTTCCACACCCGAGGACTCGGAACTCCGTGACAAACAATATCGACGCAGATTAAATTGTCGTATTCCTTGCGCAAAAAGCCTTTCAACCCCGCAACCTGACAGGAAGTTCCGCTGAACAGAACCTGTTTCCCGTCATCGAGATCCGTTTTTACACTTTGAAAAACGTCTCCCATATTGCTCTGAATATATTTTGAGCCGCGCATTCTGTTTCTGTCCTCAGTTGCGGTCGCTCTTATATGGATTGCTTCAAAGTCTTCCGTTAAAACGCACCCATATATTACGCCGTCATTTTCCAACACGACGTCCGATATAGCCGTAAAAATTCCGCCGGACCTTGACGCTGCCCGTATCTGCGAATTGCTATGCTTTACTGCATATACCTGCGGTTCCCTCCAATTCATCACGCCGCACCCCTTTCTTCAAAAACAGTTTAATCGTTCTGTGCGCCTGCGAGATAGCCCTTGGCACGTTGGTTTTCTTTAAAAGCGCACACGGAAAGACAACGGTAGCATCGAACACACTTCTCCTCGTCTACGGTAGGGTACAGGAAGCCTTCCTCGTCGGGCAGCATTGAGATAGCGCCGACCGAACATATTGCGTAACAGGCTGAACAACCGCAGCAATTCTCTTTCTCTTCATAAACGCGCACAGCCCCGTTGCTTTTATTATCAGCTGACGGTTTTTGATTTGTCGATTGTAATTTTTCCTTATCGATTAACATATATCAACATTACCCTTCTATTGCCTCTTGATTTTTTTCAGTCCGAACATAAACAAGCTCTTTATCATCTCTCTGTTGAATATCAAAACAACAGCAAATCCGAATATAACGTTTATGATATCGCAGACAAGATTTCTCTGCACAAGAAGTACGCTCATCGCTACAAGACAGCCGAGTATCGCTATCATTTTCCGATACGGATATGCAATCTTTTCGATTTTCTGAACATCCAACATTCTATAAACAAGAAGCACCGCGTAGCTTACCAGCGTTGAAATCGAACCGGCGTAAATACCGATTAAATTAACAAAAATCAAGTCGATTGCCAGATTTATGATTGCCGCCACAACGGTCGTGATACCAACGCTTTTTGTTTTCTTATGCGCAACATAAATTCCTCCCATAAAAACTGCCATACAGTTAAACATAAACGCAATCAGAAGGATGGGAATTTGTGCATAAGCCTCGCCGTAATCGCCCTTTATCAAAATCGAAAAAATAATCGGCATAAAGGCGAACAGTCCTGCTACCGCGCCCGATAAAAAACAGAACATCGTGTCGAACATATGGGAGTAATACTTTGAGGAGTCCTTATCGTTTACCGCTATCGACGCGTTTTCCTGCCAAGCGTAAGTAAACGTCGACTGCATAATCTTCAAGAGGTTCGGTATCTTATTCGCAACAGCATATACCGCGTTTGCCTCAATACCGCAAAACGCCGTGATAACCAAACGGTCGGAAACAGCCAGCACCCACGACGATAAATTGTTCGGCACCATAGGCCACGAATAATTCAGCAGCTCTAAAAGCTGTTTTTTCGAAAGCAATGAAAAGTCTATCTTTTTCCAAAGCTTTAACTTTATGGCAATATATATTACCGCAGCTGCAACCGACGCTGACAACGCCAGCATAACGCCCTCTAATCCACCGTTCACATAGTACACGCAGGTAATGATGACGATAAGATTTACGACTGAGCTGATAACCGCACTGATAGAATAGGTTAAGTTCTCTCCGACGCCTCTTGAAATCTGCTGTACCGTCGCAAGGAAAATATCCAGAATGAAATAAATAACAATTTCAATCTGAAGAATCGGTGACAGAAATCTTAGACAAAAGCACATAACCGCCATACAGATTACGGAAATAACCATAGTAAAGCACAGCATATTTGTTATAATGCTTTTTGTTTTAACTTCGTCCTTTCTGCATTCAATCAAAAATCTGAACGCCGCGGACTGAATTTGTAACGTTACCGCAGGAAGCAACAACATCACTAAGGTACTTATTAAGTCGTAGGTTCCGTATTCTTCTTTCGTTAAACACGCCGTAAGAATCGGCAAGGAAACAAAGGAAAACAGTTTAGGTAAAAAAGTACCTATGGACAGTATTCCCATGTTCTTTACAAAGCTTTTCTCTCTGCTCATTATTTTTGCAGTCCTTTTATCATACTTACAAAGGAGTCAAATTGCTCGTTGTACTCCTCTATGATTTTCGAAATTCCCGTATAGTCCATATCACGGGTCTCTATCTGATTCCAAAAATCCTGAGAGCTCATTGCCTCGTCCAGACTTCCGCTGAATCTTTCTGTGATTTTGAAATCGCTCAGCAGTCCGTACAGCTTGCTCTCTTCCTTTGAGTATCTCATTTCCACCGTGTGGAACGGAATATGGTTTATCAAAGAGTAGCAAGTTCCGTGAAAATAGCTGCTAATCATAAAACAGCAGCAGGCTATAACATCCGCCCATTCAAACGGAGTGATTTTCAATAAATTCGAACAGCCCTTTTGTCTGTGGAAAAGTCCGATATAGGTGTATCGTGAGCCAAGCCGGCTCTTCAGCTTCTTTCCTGTTTCGGTGTTTTCGGTCATAATGCCGATAACGGGCTTGTCAAGCGGCACTCTGTGCCTCTTTAAAATCTCGCGGCCTCTTTCTGCGTCTCCTACATACTGCAGCAAAAACGAAGGGTCTAAATTATAGGCGAGCTTTTCTTTGTCCTCTAACACCGACTTTACATTGTTATATGTGGCGATATCTCTGACTCCGACGTAGGAAAAATCGTTGATTGCCTCACAGATTTTTTTCTTTGTAGCTTCGTCAACACTGTCAAAAGGCTGTCTTCCCGACGCGGCGTACGCAACCTTCGGACAGCCGTAATCACCCGGCAGGAAGTACGCGTTATAGCTTCCGCGAAAACCTTTTACCTGCCAGATTTGGTCGCTTCCGGCAATCAGCAAATCATATTTGCCCTCTACCTGACGTTTAAATTCGCCTATGTCGGCTGTTCTTATCGAGTAGGGGCTAAGGGGCAAATCCTTAGCCGCGCGTTTAAACGACACGTCCTTCGCCCACTTATCATAAGTAACAAAAAGATTTTTATGGATTTTTACCGCGTAATTTTCCTCCTCCTGAGGCATACGCAAATCAATCAACTCAGCCTCGATACCGTCGTAGGTTTTAAGCTTTGTGCACAGATTATACGCCTGAAGGTACGCGCCGTAATTGTACGCGTTGCAGTATGTTAGTATTCCTATCTTCATTTTATCACCTCGATACTGTCTTCTGTAACATCAAACTCCGCCGCCCTGAATAAAACATCGGAATTGAGCACGCAGTAAAATAGACAGCATATTCATAAATATCGTAAAGAGGATTTCCGGTCATACCGTATATTAAAAAATATGTCTGATATAGCAGCGAAAAGAGCAGAAGAATCTGGGTGTTTCTCGGCACTTCGCGCTTGTGGTGCGCAATAAAACGCACCTGACGAACAGTCAATATAAGCATAAATACAAAGAAGCTGACAAAAACAGCCGTTCCTACAACGCCGGTTTCACACAAAAGCTGTACATAGATATTGTGCACAGGTCCCGCGGTATATCCGATTGACGGTCCGATACTGTTGGCAAAATGGGTCCATCCGTTACCGAAAATCGGCCGCTCGCTAAATCCCTTCAGCGCCGCTTCCCACAGTCCGTAGCGCGTAAGAACGCTGGTATCATCAGACATATTGGAAAAACGGGAGATAAGATTGTTCACCGCGGGGATGGCGGCGTAAGCTATCAAGCCTAAAAACAGCAATCCACCGATAATCAACAGTATCTTTAAAAACCTGTTTTTTTCATTGCTCTGATAGAAAAACCATCCAACCAATACGGCGCACAGCACAAACAGGAAGTGGGCTCGCTTACCGGTGAGTATCAGCACACAGAACAGTAAGACCGCAATAACTATCGTTGCCTTCAGTTTTTCCGACTCTTTTGTTTTTATCTTAACAAATAAAATTGATACTATGGGAATCAATCCGTTGACCATCATAGCGGCGTTTGTCGAATAATGGCCTGTAATTCCCGCATATTCTCCGCGCTTATAACACCCGACCAGACCGCCGTAGTTGTTCGGATACAGCGACGCAATATGCTCCGAATAAAATGCCGTTCCGGGGAAAATGAGCACTATCGTGCTGACAGCATAGACAATTGACGCGACGATTATTATGTTCATAACAGGTCGCTGCCAGGTGTCGCTGTTCATTCCTGCCAAAAACAGCAGTATTATAGCGCAATATACAATCAAGCCCGTATACGGGTAAATAGCGTAGCCATACAGAATAAACAGACACATAATCGCCGCGTATCCGTATGCCCACACTTTGCTTTTAGAGATTCTCAGCGTCTTGCCGTAAAACAAGAAGAACAGTCCTACTCCCGCCATCTGCAAGAGCATATACATAACATTCGGCATAAAAAAGCCTGCCAGAGAAGACATATACACCGGATAAAAAATAAGCAACATCGTGATATAGGTTTTTGCTTCTCTTTCATTTATGGTAATTCTTCCGTTTTGAATCATTTTCTTCTCACCTACTTAAGCTCTATCTGCCGATAAGCTTCTTTACGCACGCCTTTCCTCTCTCGACAAAATAATTGATATTTGTTCTGATTCCGTAGAGCCCTTTATATTTTTTCATAATTTCTTTTGCAAAGCTATAATCGCCGAGCGAAATAATATCCTTGAGAAACAGGTGCATTCTCACCTCGAACGCTTTCCTGCGCTCTTTATAGTATTTCAGGTTTTTCTCGGTAAATCTGAGCCAGCCCTGCTCTTTTCTTTTCAGGTTAGTTGTTATTGACTCCTCGAGCAAATAACGCACAGTCAGCGGCTCCTCCACAAACTGTATTTCATACTGTTGCGCAATCCGCAGCCACACGTCGTAATCCTGACTCGACTGTAATTCCTCGTCAAATCCTCCTATTGAGCGCAGAGCGTCTGTTCTCATCATAGGCATAGATGTGCCGCCTATAACATTGCGGACAAGCAAATCCTCAAGCAGCTTTCCGGACTTGTTTCCTCGTACAATAACCTGTTTTTTGCTCGGGTTTTTGTAGCTGATATCAATAAACGGGCTGTACACCATTCCCGTTTCGTTTGATATAAAGCCCTGCCTCTGCAATTCAATCTTTTTCTCCATCCAGACATCATCGTCGTCCAAAAAGCTGATAAACTCGCCTTTTGCAAGCTCCAGCCCCTTGTTCCTTGCGGCACACGCCCCGCTGTTATGCTCAAGCGGAGCATACATAACGGGCACATCCTGATGTTCTTTTTGGATTTTTGCGAGCATTTTTTCTATACTGTCTGCAAGCTCGACATTTTCCGGGCTGTCGTTGACCACTATAAGTTCCAGAGGTCTCCACGTCTGCGCAAGAACGCTCTCTACCGCTCTTTGCAGTATCTGAGTTTCCCGGTTGTATGTTGTAATTACCGCTGTAACCAATTCGTTCATAGCATACCCTTCCTTATATTTACAAACCCTTCATTCTATGCTTTGCGATACGATTTCTCATCAGGTCAAACAGCCCTATCTTTCTGAGCGCGGTTTTTATCATTTCTTTTACGGGGTTACTGCCTGTATTTGCGAAATATTTTTTCTGCATTTGTTCTACGGTCAAATTATCAAGGTCCTGAAAATACTCTTTCCTTTTCGGGAAAGGTAGTTTTGAGTAAACAAGGCACACTCCGTCTAATTCAACTGCTTTCTCCAGATTAACCTCGCATATCTTCGCTCTTTCCTCTATTTCATTTTGCAGTCCGAGCGCTTTGTCCGTGTGTAAAATCACAGTCGTCGCCCCGTCAACAAAGTCCTTGCCTGTGGTCAACTCCTCGTTATGCCAGCAGTCAAATAACGTGATGTCGCTTATGTGGTTAACGGACTTAAACACGCAGTCGTAACACGACGGACGGGACACAACGTCTCTGAAAAACGAATCCTTCATAAAGTCCCTGTCGTTATCCGCGTCAGATATTACATACTCCGCTCCGTCGCTGTATTTTGCAACGAACGTGGTGTACTGATATCCCTTGCGCTTGTCTCTGAAACGATAGGAGATTAAGTCGGACTCTCCCTTTTCCTTAAGCCAATCAAGGTATCTTCTCCAGACCTTCGGAGACGGAACTCCGTGGCAGGCAAAATCCACCGTGATTAAATTGGGGTATTCCTTGCGGTTCAAAAACATATGCAAGCCGTAAATCTGGCAAGGCGTACCCGCAAAGCAGACCATACGCCCTTCCTTTAAAAATTCTTTTGCCTTTTTATACGAATCGCCAATCCTGCTCTGCACATATTTAGAGCATCGCAGCTTGTACAAATCCTCCGCCCTGTCTATCAGCGTGTGTTGAACCTCTAACTCCGCCGTATACGCCGCGCCGAAAACCACGCCGCCCTGCGAAAGTACATAATCAGCAAAAACAGTAAAAGCTCCGCCCGAGGCGCTCTGCTTTACTACCTCTGTATCCTTGTGCTGAACAACAAATGCTTTTTGGTGGCTTTTCGGCTCCGTGTAATTTGCAACGGGACAAACCTTTTCGCAGCGGCTACAGTTAGTACACGCGTCATAATTAATTTCAGGGTAAAGAAATCCTTCGTCATCGCTCTTCATTGTTATACAGTGCTGCGGACAGGACTGGACACATCCCTCACATCCGCAACATTCTTTTTTATCCGCAATTTTAATCATTTCTGCCCCTTTCCGAGGACGCTCAATCCTCGAGTGCGTTCAATAGAAATGTTTCTGACTCTCGCCTTTTGTTTTCTAACTTACGGTCGACGGTTGTATAATCTATTTCTCTGCAAAGCAGGGTTTCGGGCGCCGCGTTGTCAAAATCACATATGCGCCTGTCGTTCAGGTCGAACGTCGAACATAACGTTTCGATACGGGAATTTGTAGACCTTACTTCCGCGTCCTTATGGCGGTTCATAACAAAAAACTTTTTGTGGTACAATATCGAAAATACCGACCCGTGGAACGAATCAGTGAGCACCAATTCTGCGTCACGAATCAATGCGGCAAATTGGAACGGATCAATATCATACAGCGCTTTATCGGCAAAATCCCTGTCGCTTTGAATATATTCGTCCATATGCTGCAAAGCAATAATCTGCCAGCCGGTTTTTTTCTTGAATTCTTTAGCGAGCTCTCTGTGCTCCGTATTATTGCCCAAGAAATAGCAGAAAATATATTTATCCTTTACTATTCTTTCTTCGGGGAGTATTTCGTCCCACTCGCTTCTTGAAAGCAGCATAGTTGGGTCGGAAACTACCGATACTTTTTTCCCGACTTCGAGTTCATCAATAATTTTCTTGCCTTTATCCTCTCTGACAGAGATATAATCTAAATCTTTAAGGAATTTTTTTGCGCGTTTTTTCAGATACCTGTTCGGCAGCTCGCTTACTCCAAAGCTGGTCGCATACGAAACCCTCTTTATTCCCGCGGGCACGAACTCGAGCGTATGATACCCAATCAGTATATCGTGAGGCGTCCACAGCTGATCGCTTCCGACTATCACCGCGCGGCTGTTGCTTACATAATCGGGTAATTGTTCTCTTACGATGTCGTTTTCCGGCACGTCAAAATGTGTTTTTATAAACCGCTCATATGTACGATTTCTGAGTTCGGCGCCGTTTTTATATTCCTCGTCGTCGCCTGAGTAAATTTTCTTGTTTTTATACTCCGCCACTTTCCTCTTGACAATTGACAAATCAAAGGTTTTGCTCAGGCGGAGCCTTAAGAAAACATCAATCTTTTCCTTTTTTCCGGGAACATCCTTAAAAGGAATTACATTGACCTTAAAACCATTCTTCTCTAAGTAATGATTGAGCGCATAAGACTGCAATATGCTTCCGTAGTTATGATTGTAGTAAATGCAAACCACACTGATTTCTTTCATCGTTGTCAATCCTCTAATAACAGTTTCATCAGAGTCTGCGCCTCAAGCTCAATATCGTAGCCCGCAGCCCTGATATGCTCCGAATTATCCGTTCTCTCTTTATCTGTCTGACGAAGCATAGCCTCGCTCCACACGCTTGGATTATCAATAGGCAGAAACTCGCTGTTCTCAGACATTTTAAGTTTTCGGGTAATAGCGTCCGAAAACAGACACGGCAGACCTGCCGCCTGCGCCTCTATTCCCGAAATAGGAAGGCCTTCGTAATGGGAAGGCATAACAAACGCGTCCATAGCCTGCATAATCCCCGCAACATCCGATTGCTGTCCCAACAGCTGCACGTTATCGGCAACCCCGAGGCTCTTTATCTGTTCGCTGATTTCCTCCTGAAGTTCTCCTGTGCCGATGAGCAAAAGAACGCTGTCGGGCTTTTTCTTCACAACCTGCGCAAACGCCTCTATCAAGAATTTATGGTTCTTCTGATAGCTTAATCTGCCGACATTTCCGAGCACAAGGGCGTCGTCCGATATGCCGAGCTGTTTGCGCCATTGAAGTCTTTTATCACTATCGCTCTTAAATCTGTTGAGATTGATTGCGTTATTAATTATGTGAAAATGAGAGGACTTTAGTGTATTCTCGTCATAGAAAAATCTTCCGGCATCCTCGGAACAAGCCCAGTAGTCTGTCGCAAGTTTTTTTGCTTTTTTTCTGTTGCGATTGTGGAACAGCTTATATACAGTGCCTCGTGTTTCAAGCGTATTATGACTGTGCACGATTCTTTTCGGTATTCCGTATTTCTGCGCATATACCAGATAATCCAAATTCGCAAGAGAATTTGAATTAAACCAGAACACCTCGTATTCCTTTGCGTGTTCCTCGAAGAATCTTTTTAATTCGCGGTTATACCCAAAATAGTCCTTGGTTTTTTGCGGAATCGAGTAGACCCTGCCGCCTAATTGCTCAATTTCTTTCTGAAACGGCACCTGCGCTACATTTACCAAAAAATCAAATTGCATAACACTGCGGTCAATATGTTGGTAATATGTATAAATCAGGCTCTCGACGCCTCCTAAGTTTTCCGTGAATCCAATAATCAGAACTCTTACCATTAGCGGAAATCTCCTCAAACGTTTTCTTGATGTTGTTTAGTATAAAACTCCTGAAGCCACTTTGCACTTGTATGGATATCATATCCGGCGTCCGCGACAATCTGCCCGATGTGGTTCCGTTCATAACCCAAGCGGTGCTTATTAATCTCTTTTGCCCACTCCTGCGCCCACTGATTAAGACTAAGCGACACAAAATAATCGCTGATATTTGCTTCCGTCGGCACTACATCCGAACAAATCGTCATCAGTCCTGCCGCCTGCGCCTCAATTGCCACTATACCCAAGCCCTCGAATATAGAAGGGAAAACAAAAACGTCCATCGCCTGATACAGCGCGTTCACATCGGTTCTGTTGCCCAAAAAGCGGACCTGCTCCGATATCCTCAGCTGCGCTGCATAGGCTTTCACTTCTTCCTCTAACTCTCCGGAGCCTATAAGCAGCAAGACGGCATCCGGATTTTCTTTCACTACCTCAGCGAACACATCAATCAAAAACTTGTGGTTTTTCTGCGTGCAGAAACGCCCGATGTGTCCGATTACATATTTTCCGTCAAGCTCAAGCTCGTTTCGTTTCTCCGCTCTTACTGCGTCGGAATATTCAAATTTTTTGGGTTCTATAGCATTTTTAAAAACCACAAAATCCCTGTCGCCGAACATAAATTTTCCCGCTAAATCTGAACAGGCGAAGAAAACGTTGGCATACTTTACATAACCCTTTAGCAGGATTCCTTTTATTTTTCCCTTCAACGTCGGTTCGGTCGCTGAATTGTGGCTGTGTGCGATACGCACCGGAACTCCGTATTTTTTTGCCGCCTTAAAATAAAACCTTCCGAGACTCTCCATATGGCCGTGAACAACCTTATACTCCGTGTGCTCGCGGAAAAAATTATTCAAATCTCTTATATATTTCGGAAAATTGTTGTCGTCTCGCACGCTAAGGCGATAAATTTTGCCTCCGAGTTTTTCTATTTCGTCGTCATAAAAAAATCGTCCCTGATAATGCACAAGAAAATCGAACTGAACCTTGGTCCTGTCAATATTACGATATAAATTCATTATCAGAGTTTCCAATCCGCCCGCCTGCATATTAGGCACTATATGTAATACACGAATCAAGCAGCTCACCTCTTTATTATCTTCTTATATCACGAAGCATCGTTATTTCCTCAAAAACTTCATATATATATATCTTCTGATTTTATTGGGCAGGACGCAAACCACGGCTTGACTTCCCGCTGAGACAATAAAATCCACAAAATTCATATATCCCTTTCTGAACTGCTTCCATTTAAACGAAACGGCTGTTTTCATATATCTGAGACCTCCGCGTCGTTTAAAGAAGTCGCTGTTTATGCGAATATAATACAGCTCCTCAGGTATGTTATAGCATTTAACCTTATGCTCCAACACGCAGCGCATAAATAAATCGTAGTCCTCATACAGAGTAACCTTGTGATAATTTCCGCATTTCAGAATAGTTTCTTTTTTATACAAAACCGTCGGATGCAGCAGAGCGCATCTTCTCTTCATAAATTCATAAATCTCGTCTGAGTGCTCGGGAACGCGATGCACGGCAATCCTGTTGTCTGTTTCGCCCTCAAACTCAACCTCATAGGTTCCGATAATTGAGCAATCGGGATGTTGCTCCAACGCCTTCAGTAATTTCTCACATCTTGAAGGAACTGAGTAGTCGTCCGAATCCATTCGTACAATCCATCCGTTTCTGCATTTTGTTAATCCGTAAGCAAGCGCCGGACCGAGGCCGCGATTCGTCTCGAGCTGAATCAGCGTGAAAAGCGAAGGATATTTTTGCGCATATTCTTCTATAACTCGGTCGAGCTCAGGCGTCAGAGGTCCGTCTTTTACAATCAAGAATTCATCTGCCTTTTTAGTCTGCGCCAACATACTTTCGATGCTGATTTTTAACCATTCCGGCTTTTCCTTGCAATATACCGACATCAAAATGCTGTATTTTATCTCTTCCATACATTCTCTCCTCAATACCTTTAGAACCTCGAAACACCGACGAGCCTTCGGACTTTTAATCTCTCATAAAAATATCGCGTGTGTAAACCTTGTCCATTACGTCGTCGAGGCTGCTGTCGTAGCGGTTGGCTATGATAGTGTCGCACTCGGACTTGAACTTTTCGAGGTCGTTTAAGACCTTGCTGCCGAAGAAGGTAGTGCCGTCCTCAAGAGTCGGCTCAAAAATCACCACGTTAGCGCCCTTTGCCTTAACGCGCTTCATAACGCCCTGAATGGAGCTTTGGCGGAAGTTATCGCTGTTGCTCTTCATATTCAGGCGGTAAACGCCGATAGTGACTGTCTTTTCCTTTTCTTTATCGTAAATATTGTTGTCGTCGTAGCCGTAGTAGCCCGCCTTTTCGAGCACACGGTCGGCGATGAAGTCCTTGCGGGTGCGGTTCGATTCCACGATAGCCTTGATGAGGTTCTCGGGAACGTCCTGATAATTTGCCAGAAGCTGCTTTGTGTCCTTTGGCAGGCAGTATCCGCCGTAGCCGAAGGACGGGTTGTTGTAGTGAGAGCCTATGCGCGGGTCAAGGCACACGCCGTCGATAATCTTCTGCGTGTCGAGGCCTTTCATCTCGGCGTAGGTGTCGAGCTCGTTAAAATAGGAAACGCGCAGAGCGAGGTAGGTGTTGGCGAACAGCTTTACCGCCTCAGCCTCGGTGTAGCCCATAACGAGTGTGTCGATATTTTCCTTTATCGCGCCCTGTGCGAGAAGTCCCGCGAAGTCGTTCGCAATCCCGACGAGTCGCTCATCGTTCATATCCGTACCGACGATAATACGGCTCGGGTAGAGATTGTCGTAGAGCGCCTTGCTCTCGCGCAGAAATTCGGGGCTGAAAATAATATTGTTGCTGCCCGACTTCTTGCGCACAGCCTCAGTGTAGCCCACGGGGATAGTCGACTTTATAACCATAACCGCGTTCGGATTGACCTTCATAACGAGGTCGATAACAGCCTCAACCGCGGAGGTGTCGAAGAAATTCTTCTTGCTGTCGTAGTTGGTCGGAGCCGCTATAACGACGAAGTCGGCGTCTTTGTATGCGCTTTCGCCGTCGAGGGTAGCGATAAGGTCGAGTTCCTTTTCCGCTAAGTATTTTTCAATATATTCGTCCTGTATCGGAGATTTTCTGTTATTGATGAGGTCGACCTTTTCGGGAATAATATCTACCGCCTTGACCTCGTGGTGCTGCGAAAGCAAAACAGCAATCGAAAGACCTACATAACCTGTGCCTGCTACGGCAATTTTAAGCTTTTTTTCAGTCATATATACTCTCCTTTTAACGCAAGTTATGGATATGGGCTCAAAAAAGCCCATATCCACACTATTACATTGATCCGTCACGTTTAATTACGGTTGTTAATGTTTTACATAAAATTTTAACGTCGAGCAACAGGCTCCAGTCGCGTATGTACGTCGTGTCGAGCTTGATTACCTTCTCAAAGTCGGTAATCTTGCTACGTCCGTTTACCTGCCACATTCCGGTGATTCCCGGCTTAATAGCAAGCCGCGCGCGGTGGTGCAGCTCGTACTTCTCCCACTCGTCGAGTGTGGGCGGACGCGTGCCGACGAGGCTCATATCGCCCTTAAGAACATTTAAAAACTGCGGAAGTTCGTCGATGGAAAGCGTCCTCAGCCAGCCGCCGAGTCCTTTCTTGACCTTGCCGCCTTCGAGCTTTTTCGAGCCGATTATCCTCGGGTCGAAATCCATTTTGAACATCATACCGTCTTTGACGCGGTTTTCGTTCATAAGAGTTTTCTTGCGCTCCTCCGCGTCCTTGTACATTGTACGGAATTTATAAATTTTAAATTTTTTTCCGTTTTTACCCACTCTTTCCTGAGTGAAGAAAATCGGGCCCGGGTCGCTTATATAAATCATCGGCGCGACGAACACGGTGACCATCAGCGTGCCGAGACAGCCCACAATACCGCCCGCTATATCCATAAGCCTTTTGATAAAAAGCTGAGTTGCGGACGCGTAGTTAATGGTCGAGGTAAGCACGGTATATCTACCTAACTTCTCGACAAACTGTCTGTTCTCTGCCATCGTCACTGAGTTTGCGAGCCGCTGATGTATCGCAAGTCCCATTGTCTCGAACTGCTCAACCAGCTTATACGGGTAAATTGAGCTGTCGTGAACGTCGACAAAAACCTCGTCAACCCACTCGCGGCATACATAATCCGCGGCGTTTTTGACATTTGCAACAACAGGCACACCCTTGATTTTCTTTCCGGTAAGGTCCTTGTCGATAATGACGAGACCGGTAAGTGTATAGAGCACCATCTGGTTCTCGCGAAATGCCTTGACAACCTTCTCGGCTATGCCTGACGTGGTGACGATAAGCATGCGCGGACCTTTCTTTTTTCTGATACGAAAACGCACAAAGCGCTTTAGCACAATCCTGCACACATAATCAAGCGCCGTAAAAACCACAGCGGCTATGTAAATAATTCCTCTTATGTTTTCGGAATTGTTTCCCCGCCACGCAAAGAGATAGAAAATCATCAGCAGGAACACGATAATCGTGTACTGCAACACCGCAACCATCTCGCGGTAGTAGCCGCGTTTGAGGACGTTCTTGTAAGCGTGCATCATAAGCGCGGCGATAATCGCTATAAGATTGAAAACAAAAAGAATTCTCAATCTATCGTTGTTAATTATAGGGTATGTTATCGTCTTCTGCTGTAACAGAAAGGCAACAATAAAGGAAATATTGAGACAGATTAGATCAAACAAAAGGAAATCCAAGTGTTTAATCCACCCTTGTAAACCTTTTTGATACATATGTTTTCTCCTGAAGTTAATGTAGTGTTTCTAAAAAATCTTACTGCTTTGAATACGTCTGTTCGTAAGTACCTACTTTACTGTTTTTTGAGAAATACTCCCCTTTAGAAACGCCGGTGGCGGGAGCGCCGTTGAGGATAATTCCGACGATGTTCGCCTGATTCCTTTTAAGCGTATCAACAGCAATCTTAAATTCAGGGTAGGTAGAGGAGTTGTGCTTTACAACAAGCACCGTGCCGTCGCTTATTCCGAGCAGCGGAATTGCGTCGACAACCATATTCACCGGCGGTGTGTCAAAAATAATATAGTCGTAATTTTTCTCAAGCTCTTCTACCATCTGCGCCATACTGTCGCTCAACAAAAGCTCCGACGGGTTCGGCGGAATTACGCCGAAGGTGATGAGGTCGAGACTGTCGGTCTTTGTCTTTGAAATTGCTTCCTCGAGCGTGCACTCGTCATTGAGGTAGTTTACGAGACCCTTCTCGTCACCGCTGAGCTTGAAGAAAGTGTGAATCATCGGGCGGCGCAGGTCGCAGTCGATTACGAGTACTTTCGTGTCCTTCTGCTGCGAAAGAGCAATCGCCACATTGACAGCGGTCGTTGTCTTGCCCTCGCCCTTGAGCGGGCTTGTGATAACAATCTTCTTGCAGCCCTGTTTGATTATCGAATAAACTAAGTTTGTTCTTGCCTTTTTATATGCCTCGGTTACCTGAAACCTGAGGACGTGTTCTCTGTGCTCGCTTCTTTTCTTAGCCATTATTTTGCCTCCTTATCGGTACTGTCGGCAGCAGGCTCGGCGTTACTGTCTTCACCCAAAATGAAATTCAATTTTCCGAAATCCGGTATAGCCGAAAGCACGAGAATATTGTTGAGCTCTCTGAGCTCGGAGGTGTACTTGATTCTGTTGTCGAGCGCCTCTTTGACAAATATCCAGATAAGCGCGATAGCAAAACCCGCTGCGAAAGCCATAAGTGTAGTTTTCATAACGTTCGGCGAGGACGGATTTGCGGGTACCTGCGGATTGTCAACGATTTTCAGCTTGGCGCTGTCCTTGCGAATATCGGAAATGACGCTCGGAGCAATCTCAGCGGCACAGTCAGCGATTACCTTCGCCTCCGTAGCTGATGAAGCGGTCACCTTGGCGGTGAACAGCTCTGTTTTTACGTCCTGGTCATAGTTAAATTTAACCATTTTGCTAAGCTCTGACGAGGAGTACTTATTATCGAGCTCATCGGAAAGCGCGTCGTAAAAGCTGTTCGTATCGAGCATTTCGATGTAAGTACTTACAAGCTGAGACGCGAGATTTCTCGCGCTGAGCTCAGCGCTCACGCCGTTATCGCTGTTAGTAACGTCGACGTATAGTTTTACCTCTGTGGTGTATGTTTTGGAGACAAATATGCTCGAGTATCCGTACGCGATAACCGCAGCGATAATCGCTGTTATAACCATATACCAAAAGCCCCGTCGGAATGTGTTGAACAGGTCTTTGAGCGAGATTTCGCGCTCTTCATACCCTTCGCGAACTTCATAGTTATCCATAATTACACCCCATTTAAGTGAATAACACAAATTTTCATAATAATTCTACTACAATATTGCCCTAAATGCAACACTATACACATAATTAGTAAAGTTTTTCTCTAAATTGATACAAAAAGAGTTATAAAAATTTCCATATTTTGCATTTTTTATGCAAATTTTTCTTTTGACGAATAATCGCTTTACTTTTACTTTTTTCTATGCTAAAATAGGGGACGGTAAGATATCCGCTCGCAGTATATATTAAGGTATATCTTTCACCGAATAAACAAGGAGGAAATTTATGAAGAAAATATTTGCATTAATTGCAGTAGTTCTGATTGCAGTAATGTCCTGTCCCTCTGTTTTCGCCGCCGGACTTAACGCAAGCGAGCAGAGCGTACTGAGCAATATGCGTACTCCCGCAAATATGAAAGGCAACAGTGTATATGTTCCGTCTTCCTATATTAATCAGGCAGAAGCACGTTTCAACACGATGGATATGACAGCAGATCAGGCAAGCCGTATAAACGGCCTCATTAACGCAGGCCGCGCGTTCCTTGAGAGCACCGGCAAGAAAAGTATGAAGGAACTCACTTCCGCTCAGCTCAGCACCATTATGGGCTATGCAAGTCAGGCCGCTGCTGTGCTGGACGTAAAGGTTCCCGCAGGCGCTGACACCCAGAACCTCAAAATCATCAACAGCGCAGGCGAGGTCATCATCGACGACGACGGCAACGTAATCAAGGCTACGGGCGCAGAGGCTGAGTTCGACTTTATGCCTGTTATGATAGCTGCCCTCACAACCCTGCTCGTGTTCTGCACAGCAGGCGTAATTGTAAGAAAAAAAGCTTTACAATATGAAAAAGAGCAATAATAACAAACTTGGTATTATCTTCACGCCGATTATCTTCTGTCTTGTTATGTGTCTTGCGCTGACGGCGGTCGTGCTCCCGAAGTATGACAAGCTGTCCTCGCTTTTAGGTATGTTTATATCGGACACGCAGATAGACTACTCGAGCGCATACGAAAACATCTTTGTTCCCACAAAAAACAGCGGCGACACGGTAAACGCCGAGGACGTTGATTTTCCGGGACTTAACAAGCAGTTCGGAAAGCTCAGCATAGAGGGCGCGGATGTTGACGCAAAGCTGTTCTACGGCGACGGCACCGTCCCGCTTCGAAACGGCGTCGGAATCTACGGCGGAAGCTTTATCCCCGGCTACGGCAAAACTATCCTCGTAGCAGGTCACAATAACACCTACTTTAACGGCCTTAAAAACGTCAAAAAAGGCGACATAATCAAAATCAGAACAAGCTACGGTAACTACGAGTACAAAATCACGGACACAGCTATCCACGACTCCAAAAACACGAGTGCATACGACTTAGAGGCGGATTACGAGAACCTCATTCTCTACACCTGCTACCCGTTCGACGGGCTCGGACTTACAAACCTGCGTTTCTTTGTGTATGCCGAAAAGGTAAAGGGCCCCGAAATCGTGGGTCTGTACGAGTAAGGCGGTGAAGTTATGAATTTTATCAAAAACAAAACCGTCGGAAGCATTCTCTACATTATCCTTTCGTTCATACTCAGCGTATGTCTGGTAGCTTGCGGGATATGCTCGCTTATCCGTTTCTCTGTTTTTACTCCGGGCTTTCTTCTTGATTGTCTTAACGGCTCCGCATACTACACCGACCTGTGCGACGAAATAACCGACGACCTTCTGAATATCGGCGACGCAAGCGGTCTCGACAAGAGCTTTTTCGAGAACTTTGTTGACGAGGTGCTCGTGCGCGAGGATATT
The DNA here is from genome assembly GCA_022510945.1 of Ruminococcus sp. Taxonomy (GTDB): domain Bacteria; phylum Bacillota; class Clostridia; order Oscillospirales; family Acutalibacteraceae; genus Ruminococcoides. The sequence continues at coordinate 65,558 of JAFLSK010000003.1, read as the reverse complement.
CAGAAATATGTCGAGGACTTCTACGCAGGCAACAAGATGACCGTGGATACGACTAATTTTGAGGAAAGTCTCGACGAGGCTCTCGCAAAATACCAGTCCGAAAACAACATAACGGACGCGCCGAAGGAAAGCCTTGACTACTTCGTAAAGGAAGCAGCCAAAATCTACGCACAAAACATTAAAATCACATATTTCAACTCCATTCAGAAGAAGATGCTTGAGTACAAAACCAAGTTCACTCTCTACTCTATAGCGTCGGGTATTCTTGCCCTCGCGATAGCGGCGTTCATCTTCTTTACAAGCGAGTGGAAGCACAAGGCGTTTCGCTATTTCTACTACAGCATCTGCGGCGCGGGCTTATTCACCCTGCTGATTCCCGCTGCTGTCTTTGCAAGCGGCATACTCGGCAAAATTGCTATCCTCAGTCGCTCGCTTAACGATATGTACACGGCTGTTTTTAACTCGTTGTTCGTCGAGATGGCGATATGCGCGGCAGCCATGTTCATCGTTTCCCTCATACTTCTTATAGTTCACGGTAAACTAAGAAAAAAAGTCACAGAAGACTGATAAAGGTATTTTTCGACATTATCAGCAAAAAAATTTTTCGTAATTTGTGCAATCTGCCAATGGTAGTTTCGCAATAATAGTGATATAATTACTCTCGTGTAATTATCTAATTTCTCAAGGAGGACAAACACAAATGAAAATCACCAAAAAGTTAATCAGCACAGCTTTAGCTACTGTTATGGTTGCTTCTACACTCGCTGTTGGCGGCTTCTCAGCTTCCGCTGCTGCAGCTAAGGTTAAGAAGCCCACAGGCGTTAAGGTTAAGAACCAGACCCACGTTCTCAAGGTTACTTGGAAGAAGGTTAAGGGCGCTACTAAGTATAAGGTATACCGTGGCAGCAAGGTTGTTGCTACCACAAAGAAGGCTTCCTACAAGGATTACAATGTAAAAGCCGGCAAGAAGTATACATACAAGGTAAAGGCCGTTAAGGGTAAGAAGGTTTCTACGGCTTCTAAGAAGGTTACAGCTACAAGAATCAACAACACAATCATCAAGAACGTTGTTAACAATGCTACCTCCGTTAGCCTCAACTGGACAACAAGAGCAGGCGCTACAAAGTATCAGGTTTACAGAAAGACAACCGGTGCTTACGCAAGAGTTAAGACTGTAACAGGTTCTTCCTACACAGATACAAACGTTGTATCCGGTACAAAGTATTCTTACAAGATTTACTGCGTAAACGGTAAGACAGGCACAAAGTCACTCGCAAGCACAGCTAAGTCCATCGTATACCTCGCAAAGGTTACAGGTGTTCAGGCTAACGAGACAAAGGACACAAAGGCAATCGAGGTTAAGTGGAACGCTGTAAAGGGCGCTAAGAGCTACAACGTATATCGTATGAAGGCCGGCGACGCTTCCTACAAGAAGGTTGCTTCCGTAACTTCAACTTCTTACACAGACAAGGCTCTCAGCGTTAACCCGACAGCTTACGCTTATCAGGTTTATGCTGTAAACGGCTCCAACACATCTGTTGCAAGCAAGGAAGTTATCGCTCCTTACGCTCCTAAGACAGCCGGTGTAAACAGATACTACTTCGACGAGAATAACAACCCGACAGTTGTTATCGACCTCAAGGTTGGCGAGCAGTACACAGAGGGCAAGGCTCTCGTTGAGTACTTCAGCCTCCAGGGTCTCTACAAGGTAGAGGTTGTTGAGGGCAAGGATGTTGTAACAGTTTCTTCCGACGCTGTAATCAAGGCAGTTAAGGCCGGCACAGCTAAGGTTAAGGTTACACCTGCTGATTCTCTCCTCGACAGCTACAAGAACAGAGTTAACGACAAGGCTAACTCTCTCCTTGACAAGGCTGTTACAGAGGGCTCAACTGCTAAGAACTTTGACATCAGCACAAAGTCATTATATGTAGTAGTAAACGTAAAATAATCGGATATTACACAGGCGGACGTCGTAAGGCGTCCGCTTTTTTTGTCATAACCAATCTTTTTATTACAATAAATAATTTCCTGTAGATTTCTTGCGATAAGTATGTTAAAATATATAACAAGCAAAGATAAGGAGGACAATATGAAAAGTTTAAGACGAACAACCGCGATTATTCTCGCGTTGCTTATTTCGACTGTCACGGCTCTCTCCTTTCCGACGAGTGCCGCGACTAAAAAGAAGCCCGCCGCACCGAAAAAGCTCACTGTAGCTAACACCGCAAAGGGAGTAAAGGTAAGCTGGAATAAGGTAAAGGGCGCGTCAAAATATCTTGTAAAGTATAAGCTCAGCACCGCGAAGTCGTACAAAACCGCGTACAAGGGCAAGAAAACAAGCTTTACTGACGACAACCTCGCTCCGGGCAAGGTCTACAGCTTTAAGGTCAGAGTATACAAAAACAAAAAATGGAGCGCGTATACAAAGGCGAAGAAGATTATGTTCCTTGACCGTCCGCAGCTGAACGCTGAGGAACTTTTGGATATGGACGGCATTACCCTCGAGTGGGACAAGGGTAAGGGCGCAAAGCTCTACAAAATTTACCGCTCACTCAAATCGAAAAACTCCTACAAAAAGATTGCCGAGGTTAAGGCGAGCGACTCGCACATCATCTACAAGGACCGCGCAATCAGCAAGGACTATATCGAAAGCTATAAGTACTACATCGTTGCTTACAACGGCAGCTACAAATCCGCAAAGAGCAACGTTGACTACGACGTTTACGGCTACTATGTAAGCGGTCAACCGCTGAAGGTTACGATTTCGAAGGGTCAGGTTTACGGCGATATTCGCGAAAAAATAGACACCTACGCCGCCTTCGTTCCCGAGCTTAAATCCGTCACCTGGACATCCTCTGCTCCGAGCATAGCCAAGGTAAACAGCAACGGTATCATAACCGGAGTAAAGAAGGGCGTCGCTACTATCAGTGCCTCGGGCAAGTACGAAGGCTCCACCCACACCATCAAAATTGAAGTTACCGTAAAATGAGGCTCGCGGTAATTTTTACGGGCGGCACGATTGCCTGTCGACAAAATGACGGCTATATCGGCACGTCTGAAAATCAGAATTACGAGTTACTAAAGGTTCTTGACCCCGATATCGAGGTCAAGACCTTTTCTCCGTATTTTATTCTTTCCGAGCAGCTTGACGGCGAGCTGCTGACTAAACTGATACACTGCGTCGGCGAAAGGCTCGGCGAAGGTTTTGACGGGATCATCGTCGCCCACGGCACGGACACGTTGCAGTACAGCGCCGCGGCGCTTGCGCTCGCTTTCGGCGGGACAGAAACGCCCATTGTCCTTGTGTCGAGCAACTATGTCCTCACAGACAGCCGCGCAAACGGCTCTGTAAATTTTGAGCACGCGGTAAAATTTATCCGCGAGGGTATCGGCGGCGTATATGTGAGCTATCGCAACACGGACTCGCTCCCCGAAATTCACCGCGCCGACCAACTGCTCGCGCACGACCCGTACAGCGACGACGTCCGCTCCTATAAGGGTAGGTTCGGATATTTTGACGGCGATAAATTTGTACGCACGGCTCCGTCCGTTAACCATCAGAAATCGCTCGGAAAAATCACATTCAGCAAAACCTCGCCCGTGCTCCGGCTGAACGCCTACGCGGGAATGATGTTTCCTGACACAAACGGCGTTAAGGCTGTACTTCTCAGCGGATACCACTCGGGCACGCTCCCGACGGAAAGCGAGGATTTTGTGCGGTTTTGCAAGACCTGTAGAGAAAAGCAAATCCCGCTCTGCCTCGTCGGTATGCCCGCGGGTAGCCGATACGAAAGCACCCGCGCTTTCGAACAGCTCGGAATTGAAATTCTTCCCGAGGTAACTCCGATTTACGCATACGTTTCGCTGTGGGCAGAATATACAGAAATTCGCTAACTTGTGGTTAACTAAAACGTAAACACAATATGTTGTATACCGGTAACTATTGTAAACAAATTTTAATATTAGCACATTTGTTCGTTACAAATTGTTACCGAATTTTTACTCATAAATTCTTTATAGAATTAACCCTTACAGTTTTACCATATAGCGATTACAGTACGATTAGAATTATTGATTTTTGCGATATTATCGGGTAGAATATAGTTGCACACTAAGATATGTGCTTTATCGTCACTGCAATAAGCGACGAACTCACACAATTTCATCCCCAAGAAAAGCGTGCTAAAAAGCACGCTTTTCTTGACTCATCGCGCGTTGCTGCGTAGCGCAACTGTACAGATACTATCTCTTTGTTTCAAGAGAAATTCAGTTTTAAATTTTACAAAAAACATCTTATATAAAGCAAAAATCACCGCATTCGCTGCGGTGATTTTTTTATATTAATTTTCTAAATCAGTCGTTTTTCTTGATTTCAAGACCGAGAACTTCGAGGCTTTCGTCGTCAACCTCGGACGGGCACTGGCTCATCAGCTCGGACGCGTTCTGCACCTTCGGGAAGGCGGTAACGTCGCGCAGGCTGTCCGCGCCGCAAAGGAGCATAACAACGCGGTCGAGTCCGATTCCCGCGCCGCCGTGCGGCGGAGCGCCGTACTTGTACGCCTCAACAAGGAAGCCGAACTTCGCCTCAATCTCCTCGTCGCTCATCTTGAGCGCGCGGAACATTCTCTGCTGGAGCTCGTAGTCGGTGATACGGATTGAGCCCGAGCTCAGCTCCGTACCGTTGAGGGTGAGGTCGTACGCCTTCGCAATAACCTTGCCCTTGTCGCTGTCGAGATACTGTAAGCAGTCCTCACGCGGCATCGTGAACGGGTGGTGCATTGCAATCCACTCGCCGCTCTCCTCGTCGAACTCAAAGAACGGGAAGTCGACAATCCACACGAACTTAAACTCGTCGGGAATAATCTCGAGACGCTTCGCAACCGTAAGACGGAGCGCGCCGAGAACAGGCAGAGTAACGCTGTCCTTATCGGCAACAATCAGCACAACGTCGCCCTTCTCTGCGCCGATAGCGGAGAGAATATTTTCAAGCTCGTTTTCCTTCATAAACTTCTTGAACGAGCACGCGAGCTCGTCGTCAACCCAGCGGACAAACGCGAGACCCTTCGCGCCGATTCCGCGCACATACTCGGTAAGCTTGTCGATTTCCTTGCGGGTGTAAACGCTCGCGGCGTTCTTCGCAACGATACAGCGAACCGAACCGCCGCTCTGAACCGCGCCGCTGAACACGCCGAAGTCGCTGTCCTTTACGAGGTCGGAGATGTTCTGAATCTTCATACCGAAGCGCACGTCGGGCTTGTCGGAGCCGTAGTTCTCCATAGCGTCCTTGTACGTCATTCTCTCGAACGGAGTCGAAAGCTTTTTGCCGAGCACTTCCTCAAAAATGCGCTCGAACAGACCCTCGTTAATCTCCATAATCTCGTCCATATCCGCGAACGAGAGCTCCATATCAATCTGCGTAAACTCCGGCTGACGGTCAGCGCGCAAATCCTCGTCGCGGAAGCAGCGCGCAAGCTGAATATAGCGGTCAAAGCCCGATAACATCAGAAGCTGCTTGTAAATCTGCGGCGACTGCGGGAGCGCGTAGAACTTGCCCTGATGGATACGCGACGGCACGAGGTAGTCGCGCGCACCCTCGGGGGTGGACTTTATCATCATCGGGGTTTCAATCTCGATAAAGTTGTTTTCATAGAAATAATCGCGAGCAACCTTCGCGATTTTGCTGCGCATAATGAGGTTGTCCTGTAAAGGCTTTCTTCTGAGGTCGAGGTAACGGTGCTTTAAGCGCAGCTCCTCGCCTGTCTTACTGTCGTCAACGATTTCGAACGGCGGAGTCTGAGCCTTCGAGAGCACGCGAAGCTCCGTCACCTGAATTTCGATGTCGCCGGTGGCGATTTTGTCCGTCTTTGCGGAACGCTCCGCAACCGTGCCCTTTACGCCGAGCACAAACTCGCTGCGGCACGCCGCCGCCTTTTCAAAAATTTCCTTGTCCGTAGTGTCCGCGAACGCAAGCTGAACAACGCCCGTGCGGTCGCGCAAATCAATAAAGATAAGCTGGCCGAGGTCGCGCTGGCGCTGCACCCAGCCGAAGAGGGTGACCTCTCTGCCGACGTCGCTTATGCGGAGGTCGCCGCACATATCCGTTCTTTTGAGACCTGTCATAAATTCTGCCATATTCTGATTACTCCTACCTATAATTTGGATTAATTCCTGTCAAATTTAGCCGTCATCTGGATTGCCGAGAACTTCTCCGCAAATGTATCGTCGAGGGAGATTTCCGTCTGTTCTCCCGTGGTCATATTCTTGACCTTCGCCTTGTTCTCCTCAAGCTCGTTGTCACCGAGCACAAGGCTGAACTGCGCACCGATTTTATCGGCGTACTTCATCTGCGCTCTCAGCCCTCTGCCGACAACGTCGGTCTCCGCCGAAAGTCCGCACAAGCGAACCTGCGCGATAAGCTCGAACGCCTTTTCCTGAGCCTTTTCGCCGAGACCCGCGACATAGAGCGCACACGTCTCGGGAGCGGGAATCTCAATACCCTGATTTTCCATAACCATCAGAAGTCTCTCGAGACCCATAGCGTAGCCGAGCGAGGGCAGGTGCTGACCGCCTAACTCCTCGATAAGTCCGTCGTAGCGGCCGCCGCCGCACACAGTACCCTGACTTCCGATTGCGTCCGAAACGAACTCGAACACCGTCTTTGTATAGTAGTCGAGCCCGCGCACAATCGTGGGGTTGACCTTGTAATCTATTCCTGCGATTTTCAGGTAATTCTGAACCTGCTCAAAGCTTGTCTCGCACTCCTCGCAGAGAAAGTCCGTGATTTTCGGCGCGTTTTCGGCGATTTTCGAGCACACGGGGCTTTTACAGTCGAGAATACGCATCGGATTTTTGTCGAGACGGGTAAGGCAAGTTTCGCACAGCTCGCCCTTATATTCAGCGAAGTAGTCCTTAAGCGCCTTGTGGAAATTCGGGCGGCACTCGGGACAGCCGATAGAGTTGATTTCGAGGTGGAGATTCTCAATCTGCAAACGCTTGAAAATCGAGTCCGCGAGCGAGATAACCTCCGCGTCCGCAATCGGAGACGAGGTACCATACTCCTCGATACCGAACTGGTGGAACTCGCGAAGTCGTCCTGCCTGCGGCTTTTCGTAGCGGTAGCAGGAGGTGAGGTAATACGCCTTAATCGGCAGACCCTCGTTTGTAAGCGCGTGCTCAAGCACAGCGCGCGCCGCGCCTGCGGTGCCTTCGGGACGGAGGGTAACGCTCTCGCCGCCCTTCGTGTCGAAGGTGTACATCTCCTTCTGCACAACGTCGGTAGTCGAGCCCACGCCGCGCGCGAACAGCTCGGTATGCTCAAAAACAGGCGTGCGGATTTCCTTAAAGCCGAATTTTGCGGCCTCCTCGCGCATAATATTTTCTATAAATTGCCAGCGGTAGCTCTGCTTCGGCAGAACGTCCTCTGTGCCCTTGATTTTCTTCGTAATAATTCCCATAAAATTACCTCCAAAACATCATATGATGTACAAAACATTTCTATCCTATCCGACCTCAACACCCATATAACGCAACTAACGGGCAGCTCTTGCCGCCCGATAGGAGATTAAATTGGGTGCGCTTTCTGTCCGCGCGTTTTCTTTGCGCGGAAAATATCACTTTATAATATTTCTCCAGTCGAGGTCGCCGCGCTCGAGACCGTGGATAAGCACCTCGGCGGTCGCGATGTTCGTAGCGACAGGAATGTTGTGCATATCGCAAAGGCGCAGAAGGTTAATATCGTTGGGCTCGTTCGGCTTAGGATTGAGCGGATCGCGGAAGAATAGGAGCATATCAATCTCGTTGCACGCGATACGAGCCGCAATCTGCTGGTCGCCGCCCTGAGAACCTGCGAGGAACCCTGTGATTTCGAGACCCGTTGCCTCCGCAATAATCTTGCCCGTTGTGCCTGTAGCACACAGGTTGTTACGGCTGAGAATGCCGCAGTAAGCGATACAGAACTGAATCATCAGCTCCTTTTTCTCGTCGTGAGCAATAAGTGCTATATTCATTTCAAAACCTCCGTAAATCCGTTTTCCCTATATATCTATATATATCTATTATAAAAATTTATCCTTTAAATGCAAGCGGTACGTTCTCGCCCTCAATCCTGCGCGCAAGACAGTTGAACACGTTTGACGCGGGACACCATCCGAGCCCCGTGAGTCCGTTCTGCATCATCGCGGAGAGCCGCGTGTCACGCGGAATAAGCGCGATAAGCTGAGTCCCCGAGATGTCGACAACCTCGTCGAGGTCCTCGTAGCACTCAAGCTGCGAAAAATGCGCCCGCTCAAAGCGGTTAATCACAAGGCGTATGCTCTCCATACCGAGCTCCAGAAGCTTGCGGCGTACCTTCACCGCGCCGCGCAGGCTGACGGGCTCAGCGTTAGTAACGACAAGCGCCGTATCCGCCGGAGTCGCCGCGCATACAAATCCCGAGCCGAGACCCGCGGGCGAATCTATTATAACATAATCGTAGCCGCCGCGCAATTCGTCCACAAGCTGCGAAAATACCGACGGGCTGATTTCGTTGTCCGTGTCGAACGGAGCCGCCATAAGGTAGAGATTCCCGAGATTTTTGCTTCGATAGACAGCCTCCTCGGGCGTGCAGTTTCCGCACACAGCGTCAGAGCAGTCGAAGAGAATCTCCGACTCGACGTCCAGCATAAGGTCGAGTCCGCGCATACCGCAGTCGCAGTCGATGAGCAGAACCCGCTTATTAAGTTGTACCAAAGCCACCGAAAGTCCCACGGCAACGGTCGATTTTCCCGTACCGCCCTTTCCGGAGGCTACGACAATTATATTGTTCATAATACTACCTCGCATATATCTTACCACAAAACCACCAAAAGAGCAACGAAAAAATGCGGGTTTTTTCACCAAAAAAATCTGCCGCCGTTTAGGCACTTTCCCCAAACGGCGGCTTATTTCTTGATTTTTTGCTATTCGGCCGATTTTTTGTTTACTCCGAAGTACTCGTCGAGCAGAGCTTTCGCAACCGACATACTGTATTTGCCGTGTGCGCCGTGCTCCAAAACAACGGCGACAGCCACCTCGGGCTTATCGAATGGAGCGTAGCAGATAAAGACGGTGTGATCGGAGCCTGCGTTTTCCGCCGTACCTGTCTTTGATGCAATCGGGATTTCATAATTACCGAATACCGAATACGCCGTACCCTGAGGTGAGGCGACAACGCCTCTCATAGCGTCCTGAACCTTTTTGAGGTTTGCTTTCGAAACTCCCGCTGTGCTCTCGACCTCGGGCTTTTTCTTGTTGTATTTATAGACCGTTTCCTTGCGCTCGTAGTCGCGGATTTCGCCGACAATGTGCGTTTTCAGCCGTGTGCCGTTGTTCGCGATAGTCGCCACATAGGTCGCAAGCTGAACGGGTGTGAAGGCGTTGTCCGACTGGCCGATAGCCGCCTGTACGGTGTTGCCGTCCATCCACGCCTTACTGTCTCTGCCCGCGAGAAAGCCTGTGCTCTCGCTGACCTCGAGCCCTGTTTTTGCGCCGAGCCCGAACTTCTCGGCGTAGAGGTACATCGTGTTGATACCGAGCAGTCTGCCCGTCTCGGCGAAGTAGTAGTTGCAGCTCTTCTCGAGCGCGGTGGTGAGGTTTATCGAGCCGTGATGTCCCATACACGCCACGGGATTTGTCGGGTAGTAGTCATAATATTTTGTACACGTTATGTGCGTGTCCGTGTTGATAATGCCCTCTTCGAGAGCAGCCGCCGCGACCGCGGGCTTAAACACCGAGCCGGGCGCGAACGAACCGATAAATGCGCGGTTGTACATAGGCGCTCTTTTGTCGGTGCTTAGCTTGACGTAGTAATTTCCGTAGTTTGAGTAGCGGTTGAGGTCGTAGGTCGGGTAGCTCGCCGCCGCCAGCACGGAGAAGTCGCGCACATTGAGCATAACCACAGCACCCGTCTCGCAATCCTCGCCGTAACCCTTGCCTTTGTAGCTTGCCTCAACCTGACCCGCCGCCTTAGCCGCCTTAATTTGAGTCGCAAGAGCGTTGTTCGCGACCGCCTGAAGCTTGCTGTCGAGAGTGAGGTAGAGCGTGTTTCCGGGCTTTGCGTCCTCGGAGCGGACAACCTTCGTGATGTTGCCCTCGGCGTTTTTCTGCACGATTTTTTCGCCGCCGACGCCCTTAAGCTGGTCTTCGTACGCAAGCTCGAGCCCGAACTTACCTATATAATCGTTAAATCCGTAGTCCTTGCCCTCTTTCTGCTTTTGCTCGTACTCCTCCTGATTGATTTTGCCGAGCGCGCCGACGATATGCGGCGCAAGCGTGCCTGAGGGATTGTAGCGCGTGAGGTAGGTCTGTATTTCCACGCCCGTCACGCTCTGCATATTTTCGCTGACAATCGCGACCATATCGGAGCTTATGCCCTGCGCGAAAATATACGGATTCGTGTTCGAGTAGAGCGTGCGCTCCATATTGTAACGCACCGAGAGCAGGTCGCGAAGGGTTTTCCTGTCGTCCATACCCTCGATTTTGTAACGCTCGCAGAGTAGGGAAATGCAGTACTCCGCGTTTTCGTTGTTTTTGAGGTTGAGAAAATCCTCGGACTTGAGGGTCTTTATTTCGTCTTGCGAGTCCTTTTTAAAGCTGTAGCCGTCGGTGGAATTTACGCTTATCGGGAGAATATCTATCCACTTCTCGCCGTTTCTGTCCATAAGGTCAACAAGCGAAAGTATCGTTTCGTTGAGCTTTTCGGGGTCGATGAACAGCTTGTCAAGCGCGATTTGGTAGCCCGTTCGGTTAACCGCGAGACCGACGCCGTTTCGGTCGAGTATCTCGCCGCGCGTTGAGTCGGTTGTGACGGTGTAGGCGGTGGAATTGTCGGCAACCTTTCGGTAGGACTCGCCTTCGACCACCTGCCAGAAAAACAGCTTCGACACAAAGCCGAAAAGTATTAATAGCAAAATAATTGAGCAGATTGTTATTCTCTTGTTTAAGAACCGTTTTTCCGAGAGTTCCCTCTCTTTTTCGTCGTTTATAAGCGTAAAAATCACCTCTTTTCGCCGTCATTTAAAAGCCTCAGACGTCCCTGAGATTTCTGTAAATAAATTTATTTAGGAGATACAGCGGCATACCGCACAGTATCGTGAAAATTATCCTCGAAATATAGTGCTGAACAAAGTAGATAAGCGAGTTTTCCCTGCCCGCGAAGATAAAGAAAAACAGGAAGTACACGCACATCAGCACGCTCGTAATCGCCGCGGTGAACGCAGTCGCGTTGAGAAAGCTTACAACCATATAGTCGCGGAAAATCAGGCTGAGCACAAAGCAGATTATCGTCAGCAAAAACGCGTAATACCCGACATTGTCGCTGTATCCGAAGTCGAGCAGAACGCCGCCCGCAAGCCCGAAGAACATCGCCGGAATACTGTCCTCCAAAAACGCGATTGTAAGTGCCGCGGGCAAAAGCAACAGCGGTTTTCCGCCGAGAATCTCGGGCAAAAGTCGCGGCGTGCTCTGTAGCACGAACAAAAGCAAAAGCTCGAGCGCGTACGCCGTGTAACGAACGGCGGTGTAACGTGTGTTCATCAATCCGCCCCCGTGCTTTTCTTGCTGATTCTTACTTCGCCCTTGTTCTTGAAATCGGTCAGAACAACGACGTCGGTCACGCTCTTAATGTCCTCGTACGACCTGACAACCGCATACTTCGTCGCATCATACTCGTCGTACTCGATTGATTCCACCTCGCCGATAATGAGGTCGGCCGGATACACTCCTCCGATGCCCGACGTCACGATAATATCGCCCTTTTTAAGCGTTGCGTTGGCGTCGATTTTCGTCAGCGCGGTCATATTTTTATCCGTGTAGAGGACGTTGCCAGAAACAACGCCCGTATCCTTCGTCCTTTTGCTCAGCGCGCCCGCTTTAAGGTCGGGAGAGAGAATCGTCGTGACCTTCGCGCTCGCGGCGTTTACTGAGCTTACGAAACCGATGAGTCCGTTTGCGGTGATTACGGGGTCCTGCTCCTCGATACCCGAAGCGGTGCCCACGTCAATCGTAAACGAGTAGAATTCCTCGCTCGTGTCGCGGCGGATAACCGACGCGGGCATAAGCTCGTAGTCAGTGTGCGCCTTTTTTATCTGATAGTATTTCCACAAGCGCGCGTTCTCGTCCTTTAAATCGTAGTAGTCCACAAGCTGAGCGCGCAGGTCGGCTGCCTCTTTCTTAAGCCTTTCGTTCTCTTCCTTCAGCTCGTCGTATGTCTTATTGCTCGCGGCGTCGCTCGCCGCCGCGGTTACCTGCGACAGACCTTTCGTCAGAAAATTGAACGCCGACGACACCCACGGGTTACCTGTCGCGCCGAGTATCGCGACTACTATAATCACCGCAAGCGTCGCTGCGAGAATTTTTACGCTTTTGTCGGAAAAAAATTCTTTCATAATGATGTTCCTTAAAAATAGGATTATAAAATATAAAGTCGGGCACGGTCGGTTATCGCTAACCTTTCCGTCTCCCGACCCCTTGTTTTATTTTCAGATTTTATTCTCTGTTATGCTTGTACTCCATTTTAGCGCCGTCTAAACGCTTACCCGCGCCCTCAACCACGCAGTCGAGCGGGCTCTGTGCAACGTGAACGGGCATACCCGTCTCCTGCATAACGAGACGGTCGAGACCTCTGAGCATTGCGCCGCCGCCGGTGAGCATAATTCCGTGGTCGATAATGTCGGCGGAGAGCTCGGGCGGAGTTTTCTCGAGGGTGTTCTTGATTGCCTCGATAATAACCATCAGCGGGTCAGCGAGAGCGTCGCGGATTTCCGCGGCAGTAATCGTAATGTCCTTCGGCAGTCCGCTCTCGAGCGAACGGCCCTTTACGAGCATATCGCGCTCGTCGTCGTACGGGTACGCCGAGCCGATAGTCAGCTTAATTTCCTCGGCGGTGCGGTCACCGATAAGGAGATTGTACGTCTTTTTGATATAAGTAACGATAGCCTCGTCGAACTTGTCGCCTGCAACGCGCACGGAGCACGCCGTAACGATGTCGCCCAGCGAGATAACGGCTACCTCGGAGGTGCCGCCGCCGATGTCGACTACCATCGAGCCGGTAGGCTCGTCCACGGGCATACCCGCGCCGATAGCCGCGGCCATAGGCTCCTCGATGAGGGTGATATTCTTGCTTCCGCTCGCCTGAACAGCCGCGTTTTCAACAGCGCGTCTCTCGACTTCTGTAACGCCCGTGGGCATACAGATTACGATGCGCGGCTTGCTGAACAGACCGGGCTTTGCTGCCTTTCTGATAAAGTGCTTGAGCATAGTGGCGGTGATGTCGAAGTCAGCAATAACGCCGTCCTTAAGCGGACGAACCGCAACAATCGACCCCGGAGTTCTGCCTATCATATCGCGCGCCTGCTCGCCGACTGCGAGAACGCTGTCGGTGCGGATGTCAACAGCGACAACCGAGGGCTCGCGCATAACGATACCCTTGCCCTTGATGCAGACGAGGGTGTTAGCTGTACCCAAATCAATTCCTATCTCTTTTGAAAAAGAAAACATAGTCCTTCTCCTTCCTATTCTTTCATATATATTCCCATTTTACTTGATTATAGCCTATAAACGGCTTGAAATCAATAATTATTTGTCACAATTTGTATTTAATATACGCGCCTTTTTTCGGCATATGTACCCTTTATGACTTGCCGGTCGAACCAAAGCCGCCCTCGCCGCGGTCCGTGTCGCCGAGGTCGTCTGTTTCCGTAAGCTCTGCCATAACGACGGGAGCAATAACCATCTGCGCAATTCTCTCCTGAGGCTCGATTGTGTACGGCGTATCCGACACGTTGCACAGCCCGACGCAGACCTCGCCGCGGTAGTCGCTGTCGACCACGCCGACGCCGTTAGAAAGACAGATTCCGTGCTTTACCCCGAGACCCGAGCGCGCGTACAGAAACGCCGCGACGCTGCTGTCGGGCAGGGCAATCGCGATTCCCGTGGGAATAATTTTCAGTCCGCCGGGCTCAATCGTTACGCTCTCGTCGATACAAGCGTAAAGGTCCATTCCCGCGGAGCCCGTCGTGCCGCGCGTGGGCATCTTTGCGCTATTACGCAGTTTTTTTACTTTAACGGTCATAAATGCCTCCGTATCTTGCAAAAAATTAAAAAAACTTGCAAAAATACATTTGTTCACCTTTTTGTGTACTTTTTATAATTTTTTAATCGAATTATATAAGTTCTGCACAAGAAAAATATAATTTTCCACTGCGGAAAATAGATTATTTTTTCCTCACAAAACTCCGCGAAAATACAATCCGTGGGTCTTTTTGTTGTTTTTTAGGCTATAATTGGAAAAATCCGCTCTCTTTTCCACGTTTTCCACAGAGTTTTCCACAGAGAATCGCAAAATGTGGAAATCAATTCCTTTTATATTTTCCACGTCGTCGAGCACGTCGAGCGGGACGGTGTTGAGCACCTCTGTCGCGTATCTGTCACAACTTAAAATGAAGGATTTATCCATTCTGTCCTGCATTTTCGGGTTGCCTTTGCAGTCCTTGCAACTCATATTCGCGCTCTTTTTCGGGCAGTTTCGGGTGAGCATAAGCGGAAGATAGCCGTAGCTTATCACGCCGCGCGGGAGCGCGCCGCCGAGTGCGTTTATCTGCTCAAACGACAGCTCAAAGCTAAGCTCACAATCCGCAAAGCCGAACTCCTCAGCCCACAAAAGGTCGAGCGTGTTTGTAAAATTCAGCCCGAATCCGCCGTGGATTTTAAAGCCCTGCTCCTTCGCGATTTGTACCGCCGCAAGATTGTTGCACAAAACGTCCGTAATGCCAACGCTTTTCATTTCCTCAAGCTTAGAAATCACCTTTTCCTCGCGCGAGAACAGTGCGCGCGGAATTTCTACGCCGATTTTAAAGCCTTCCTTCAAAAGCCGCTGAACCTCGCCTACGTCGCTGTCGAGCGGCACATAGCATAGGTCGAGCGTTTTAAACCACGACCCGATTTTAGTCGAGGTAAATCGCGCGTATGTCCTCTGCTCGGATGTGCGGTGAGGAGCAAATTTTTCTGTTTTAATATCGTTAATTTTATAATTATTGCGGCTTTCACGCTTTTCGCTCAGAGATTCGAGCGCGTTTCGGCGCAACTCGTTAAGCGCTGAGAGCGGCATAGCGACCTCGTCGCCGAGCGAAATTTCCAACTCATTTATAGTATAGGGCGTACCGCCTGTTTTAGACAGCTGAGCACGACATTTTTCCGTATCAAGAGGTCGATTTATCGCTTTTTCGCACTCCGTGTCGCCCGTAACTGTCGCCGAGTTTGTTCCGTCCGTGACGGTCAGCGACGGCTTTTCTCCGACCTTTGCGATAAATTTCGCAGTTATTTCCACGCGCGCCATTTCGTCCTTGTAGCTGTTACGAATTTCAGAAAGCAGCTTTGGCGTAGCCGAAACGACGTCCTCGCGCTTGCGGTAGCCAAACATTTCATAGCCGCGGCGACCGGTGTAGTAGCCGTCGGTAAAGCCCGTGCGAGAGAAAACACCCTCTAACTCGTCCTGCGTTTTCGCATCAACAAAGCCCTCGTCGCGCGACTGAACACACGCCCTCACCGCCGCCGAGACGTACTCGGGGCGCTTGAGCCGACCCTCAATTTTTGCCGAGGTCACGCCGATACTCTGCATATCGCGAATGTGGCTGATTACGCTGTTGTCCTTCAGGCTGAGCGCGTAGCCGCCCTTTTTTCCGACGGAAAAAGGCAGTCGGCAGGTCTGCGCGCACCGTCCGCGGTTTCCGCTGCGCGAGCCTAAAATCGCACTGAAATAGCACTGCCCCGACACGCTCATACACAGCGCGCCGTGGACGAATACCTCGAGTTCAATCGGACAGCTTTCGGCGATTTCCCTGATTTCCTCGCGCGACAATTCTCGCGAGAGCACAACGCGCTTGAACCCGAGCTCCCACAAAAGCCTTGCGCCGCTCGGTGAATGAACGGACATCTGCGTGGACGCATGGAGAGGCAGGTCGGGCGCAATTTTTTTCGCGAGCATTGCAACGCCCATATTCTGCACAATCAGCGCGTCGACGTCCGCCCTCGCCGCCGTGAGGATAACGTCCTTCGCCTTGTCGAGTTCAGAATCGAAAATAATCGTATTTATCGTAAGGTAGACGAGCACGCCGCGAACGTGGCAGTACTTTACCGCCTGAGAAAGCTCGTTAAAGTCAAAATTCTGCGCGCCCGCACGCGCGGAGAACTCCTTAGCGCCGAGGTAAACGGCGTCGGCTCCGCTGCGCACCGCGGCGACAACCGAGTCAAACCCGCCGCACGGCGCGAGCACCTCGATTTTATTCATTGTCAAACAGCGAAATCTGCTGCTTTGGCTCTTCTTCCTCAGCTACTTTTACGGGAGTGGCCTGCACGTCTTTTTGTGCGGCTGCCGCCTTCAACTCCTCGATATGGGAATTGAGCTCCTCTATCTTTTTGCGCAGCAACTCGTTTTCATTGCTAAGCTGCTTGTGACTGCGCTCTAACTCAACATTGTGGTTGTTGAGTGCCTTTACGGTCTCCTCGGCGCGGCTAAGCTTTTCCTTCATCTCGCGAAGCTGTTTGCCCTGCTTGTCCGCCTGGTCGATAACGGTCTTTGCGTTGCCCGAAAGGCTGCGGTTGCGCTGGTACTCCTTGTTGCGCTCGTCAGCGTAGTTAAGCGCGCAGAGCACCGCGCAGCTTTTGCTCTCGAGAGCAGGAATCTCCTCGGAAATTTTCGCAATCGCGTTGTTAACCTCGGACGCGAGCGACTGGACGTAAGCCTCTTTCTCGTCGCTTACGAGCACAAAGCGCTTGCCGGCTATAAAAACAGTGTGTTTATTCATAATAATACCCCCACAATATACTTCATTCCACTCTCTATTATAAAGCAAAAAATGTCAAATAAAAGAAAGGTATTAAGATTGTAGGCATAGATAACAAGATTGTAAGAGAGTTGCAGCTTTTCAATCTACTCTCAGCTTCTCTAAAAAAATTTTCAACCCTACTTGACATTACAAAGTAGGTGTGTTATATTATGTTTCGCTACTTGACATAGCATAGTAGAGCAAAGGGGGCACAGAAAATGGACGAAGCTCAGCTGTTAAAGGGCATTTTGGAGGGTTGTATCTTAGCCATTATCGCCGACGGAGAAACCTACGGATATGAAATTCTGGCACGCCTTGAGAAGAGCGGCTTTGAGTCACTTTTAGAGGGCACATTGTACCCTGTGCTTACGCGCCTGGAAAAAAAGAACTTCATTTCCTGCCGAAAGGCAAAATCCCCCTACGGGCCGATTCGAAAGTACTACTCCATTACAGAGGACGGAATAAAATCGCTCGGGAACTTCAAGGTAAATTATGAAAAAATTACGACAGCGGCAGACGCCGTTTTGAGAGGAGAAAAAGATATATGAAAGACAGCTACGTTTTCTACAAGGAAAAACTGAACGCGGAATACAGATATGCTTTTGAGCAGGTAGAGGTGTATGTGACTACGCAGAATATAGACTTGTACACCGTCGAAGAACGCCTCGGCGAGTTGCTTGATATTTTCCTGACCTCACAGAACGCCGGAAAGCCCGTCAGAAGCATAGTCGGCAATAATGTGGAGAGGTTCTGCAAAACCTTCTGCTCCGATTTCGGGCTCAAAAACCGCATTCTTCTTATTTTTGACTGGATAAAAATAATTGCGTGGTTTCTCGTTGCGTTTTCAGCCATTGATATTTTTTGGCTGTTACTTGACACGACAAATACCGACGATGTTGACTTTTGGCACCTTATCAGCACTCAGAACATTTCGTGTGCTATTATATTAGGCGTTCTTTTCTTCATAACCAACATTGTCACACGTCATATTATGTTCAAAACGAAGCGAATTTCCGTCGATGTTCTTAACGCAATAATCTGCGTTGAAGCAGTCGTAACCTCTATGGGCACTTTTGCTCTTTTTAACTTCAACAATTTTACTTTGTTTGACGCTCCGACATGGATTGTGGCGTTGGTTTCGGGGCTTTATCTTGCGACGTATTATCCGCTGTCCCACAAACGAATTAAGCGGCAGAAGGTCAAATTTTCCGATTTGGTTGAAAAAGATGTTACCCCTGAATTTTCAGCCGCAATGGAGAAAAGATTTTTTAGAGCGAAAAAAAGAAACCTCAGAAGGGGAAAAGGCGAGCTTACGCTCGAAGCCTTCCTTGACCGTGAGGAAAAATCCTGTAACCGCACAGAAAAGCAAAAGCTTTTCTTCAGGCTTTTGCCCGTAATCGTAACCGCATTATCCTATGCAACAACGGCTTTGACCAGCGGATTTGAATCATATACCGACTCAATCGCTTATATTTTGCTTATGTTAGCGGTGGAAATCCCGATTCTTTGGGGAATATGGAAGATAGTCAAAAGCGGTATTGACTCACGCAGAGCGTGGATTAAAGCGAGACGAAATGAACTTGAGTAGAAAATATAACAAAAACCTCGGTTTGTAACATAACCGAGGTTTTTATTTTATAGCTTGCGAAGCAAATTTAGCTATTTTTATTATTTAAGCGCTTCGATAGCGGCTTTAATCATTGCGATTTGTTCGCGCTCTTTTTCGGCTTGTCCCTTAACCTTTTCGACTACGGCGGCGGGAGCCTTTGCGACAAATCCCTGATTGTTGAGTTTGCCCTCGCTCTGCGCGAGACGTTTCTCGACCTGCGCGAGTTCCTTGTTAAGTCGGTCGAGTTCCGCGGTTTTATCGACGAGCTGCTCCATCGGAATGTAAATCTTCGCGTCGGCGGTTACAACGTTCACCGCGCCCTCGATGTCGAAACTTTCGCCGACCTCGACCTCGCTTGCGGAAGCAAGGCGGCACACGAACGCCGCGCCCTGCTCGAAAATATCCGAAAGTTTAGTAGCGATATAAACCTTCGCCTTCTTTGACGGCGGAACGTTCATCTCGTTGCGGCGGTTGCGGATTGCGCGGATTGCGTCCATAACCTTCTCCATAGCGGCTACTGCCTGCGGGAAGTCGAGCGCCTCGTCGTACTGCGGGTACTCGCTGAGCATTACCGTCTCACCCGTGTTATCGGGCAGTGTCTGCCAGATTTCCTCGGTGATGTACGGCATAAACGGGTGGAGAAGTCTCAGAATCTTCTCGAGAGTCCACAACAGCACCTGACGGGCGTTCTGCGCAGTTTCGCCCTCGCCCTGAAGTCGAGCCTTAGCAAGCTCGATATACCAGTCGCAGAAGCAATCCCAGATAAAGTCGTAGAGTTTCTGCACGGCAACGCCGAGTTCGAACTTCTCGAGGTTCTCGTTGACTTCCTTTGCCACGCTGTTGAGCGAGGAAACTATCCACTTGTCCTCGGTCGTGAGCGTTTTCGGGAGCTCGTTCTTCACGTCGAAATCGTCGATATTCATATGCACAAAACGGCTCGCGTTCCACAGCTTGTTCGCGAAGTTAGCGCACGCCTCAACGCGCTTTTCGGAGAATCGCATATCGTTACCCGGCGAGTTGCCCGTAGCGAGGAAGAAGCGCAGCGCGTCCGCGCCGTACTTGTCGATAATCTCGAGCGGGTCGATTCCGTTGCCGAGGGATTTCGACATCTTGAGACCGTTTTCGTCGCGCACGATACCGTGCATAAACACGGTGTCGAACGGCTGGCTGTTCATCTGCTCGCAGGAGGAGAAAATCATTCTCGCAACCCAGAAGAAGATGATATCGTAACCCGTAACGAGGGTGTTGGTCGGGAAGAAATACTCCAGCTCGGGCGTTTTCTCGGGCCATCCGAGGGTCGAGAACGGCCACAGAGCCGAGCTGAACCATGTGTCGAGCGTGTCATCATCCTGAGTGAGGTGGTCCTTGCCGCATTTCGGGCAAGTGGTCGGAACGTCCTTAGAAACGATAACTTCGCCGCAGTCGTCGCAGTACCACGCGGGGATTCTGTGACCCCACCAAAGCTGGCGCGAGATACACCAATCCTTTATGTTCTCCATCCAGTGGTAGTAAACCTTTTCAAAGCGGTCGGGGATAATTCTCGTCTTGCCCTCGCGCACGCAGTCGATAGCGGGTCCTGCGAGCGGAGCCATCTTGACGAACCACTGCTTGGAAACCATCGGCTCGATAGTCGTGTGGCAGCGGTAGCAGGTGCCTACGTCGTGAGTAAGCGGTTCAACCTCTTTGAGCGCGCCGCATGCCTTGAGGTCCTCGAGCATAACTTTTCTCGCCTCAATGGTAGTAAGTCCCGCGTACTTTCCGCAGTCGAGCACCTCGGGCTCGTTCTCGGCGAGGTTGCCCTTCTCCTTGAGCTCCTCGTACTGCTTGACGTCCTCTGCACCCGTCATATGGCCGTCGTAGGTAAAGCAACGGACAATCGGGAGGTTGCAACGCTGACCTACCTCGTAGTCGTTCGGGTCGTGAGCGGGAGTAATTTTTACAACACCCGTACCCTTTTCCATATCGGCGTGGTCGTCGCATACAATCGGGATTTCTTTATTCAGAAGCGGCAGGATAACGTGGCAGCCGTGGAGGTGCTTGTAGCGTTCGTCGCGCGCGTTTATCGCAACGGCTGTATCGCCGAGCATAGTCTCGGGACGTGTGGTCGCGAGCTCGAGATACTCGCCCGTTTCCTTAACCTGATAGAGCAAATGCCAGAAGTTGCCGTCCTGCTCTCTGTACTCAACCTCAGCGTCGGAGATTGAGGTATTACAATGCGGACACCAGTTTACCATACGGTTACCGCGGTAGATTTTTCCGTTTTCGTAAAGTTTAACGAAAACCTCGCGGACAGCCTTTGAGCAGCCCTCATCCATTGTAAAACGCTCGCGCTGCCAGTCGCACGACGAACCGAGCTTTTTGAGCTGTTCGGTGATTCGTCCGCCGTAGACACGCTTCCACTCCCACGCGCGTTCAAGGAATTTTTCGCGGCCGAGGTCGTCTTTCGAAACGCCTTCCTTGCGCATAGCCTCGACGATTTTCGCCTCTGTCGCGATAGACGCGTGGTCGGTGCCCGGCAGCCACAGAGCGGAGTAGCCCAGCATTCTTCTCCAGCGGATAAGAATATCCTGTAAGGTCTCGTCGAGCGCGTGACCCATATGGAGCTGGCCGGTGATGTTCGGCGGCGGCATAACGATAGTGTACGGTTTTTTGTCGGGGTCTACCTCGGCGTGGAAGTAGTTGCCCTTCATCCAGAAGTCGTAGATTCTGTCCTCGAAGTCGCGCGGACTGTACGACTTGGCAAGTTCTTTCTTCATTCTGTTCTCTCCTTTATATTAGTTGATTTTTTACATATCAAAAACGCCCCGAGCAAAAGCTCAGGGCGAACAGTGTCCGTGGTACCACCTAAATTCAGAATAAATCTGCACTCTTGTACGGGATTTTCCTCTCATCACAACAGAGAAAAGTCCGATACGTTCCGATATAACGGTCGGAGCCCGTTGGAGCCTACTAATCGAAATGTTCAGTCCAAGGCTCAGAGGCTACATTCAACGCCGCGTCACGAAGGCTCGCACCAACCGCCTTCTCTCTTTGCTTTCGCGGAGGAGAACCTCCTCATCACAGCCTTTTTCTATCAAATTACTGCTATTTTATCACAGCAAAATTTCGTTGTCAACCGTCAAAGGAAAACTGGCTGTTGTAAAGTTCAAAGTAGAAGCCCTTTTTCGAGAGCAGTTCTTCGTGGCTGCCCTGCTCGACGATATTGCCCTTGTTCATCACGAGGATAATGTCGCTCTCCCTTATCGTCGAGAGGCGGTGCGCAACGACAAAGCTCGTGCGCTCCTGCATAAGCTTACGAAAAGCCTTTTGCACGCGGATTTCGGTTAGGGTATCTATCGACGAAGTCGCCTCGTCGAGGATAAGCATAGGCGGATTTAGCACCATCGCGCGGGCGATACACAAAAGCTGTTTTTGTCCCGCGGAGAGGTTTGAGCCGCCCTCTGTGATAACGGTGTCGTAGCCGTGCGGCATCTTACGGATAAAGCTGTGCGCGTAGGATAGCTTTGCCGCCGCGATGACCTCGTCGTCGGTCGCGTCGGGATTACCGTAGCGCAGGTTTTCCATAATCGTGCCGTGCATAAGCCAGCTGTCCTGAAGCACCATGCCGAACAGGTGGCGAAGGTCCTTCCGGCGGATATCGCGCGTGTTTACGCCGTCAATAAGAATCTCGCCGCTTTGCACCTCATAAAAGCGCATAATAAGGTTAATCAGCGTGGTTTTTCCGCAGCCCGTGGGTCCGACTATCGCGACCTGCTGACCGCTTTTTACGCTGAGAGAGAAGTCCTCGATAAGCGGTTTCTCGGGAGTATAGGAGAACCTCACATTTTTAAATTCAATATCGCCTTTTACGTTTTCTATCTGTTTTTTGTCGTCGTCTGCGGGCTCGTCGTCGCTTTCGAGCACGGCGAAAATTCTGCCGCCCGCGGCGAGGGCTGTCTGAATCTGCGTGAGCACTCCCGTAACCTCGTTGAACGGCTTTGTGTACTGGTTCGCGTAGGTCAGAAAGCACGACAGCTGGCCGATAGTGAGCATGCCCATAAACGCGTTAAGCACCGTCACCGCGCCGATAATACCCGTCGCGGCGTAGACCATATTGTTGACGAATCGCGTACACGGGTTCGCAAGCGCGCCCGCGAACTGCGCGCGCAGACCGACCTTAAACAGCCGCTTGTTTTTTTCGCCGAACTCCTCGGCGGAGCGGCTCTCGAACGCGAACGCTTTGACCGTTTTCTGGTTGCCGACGATTTCCTCGACGTAGGAGCTTATCTCTCCCTGAAGTTCCTGTTGGTCGCGGAAACTTTTCGCGCACATTCTGCCGATAATCGCCGCGACGAGGATAGACATCGGCGTGAGAATTACTACGACGAGCGCGATTTTTACATTAATCGAGAGCATAAATATCAGCGTTCCGACTATCGTGACGATACCCGCGAAAAGCTGTGTTATAACCTGAGTGAGTCCGTCGCCGACCGCCTCGACATCGTTGGTGATACGGCTGATGAGGTCGCCGTGCGGGTGAGCGTCGATATACGAAAGCGGAACGCGGTTCAGCTTTCGGAAAATATCACTGCGCATATCGCGCACCGTGCGCGCGGAGATTACGTTCGTGCAGTGTCCCATAAGCCACTGAAACAGCGCGACAAGCGCGACCATAGCGGCGATTTTCACGGTTATTTCCGTAATTTTTACGAAGTCCACCTGACCCTTGCCGAGCATAAAGTCGATAGCGTTGCCGACGAGCACGGGGATATAGAGCGTGAGGCTCACGCTTATCACTGCGCAGATAATCGCGAGCACGAAGTAGAGCGAATGCGGTCGGGTGTAGCGGAGGATTTTGAGCGTAGTTTTCATCGCGGCACCTCCGAGCTTTTTAGCTGCGATAGGCATATTTCGCGGTAGGCGGAGCAGCTTTCGAACAGTTCGCCGTGCGTGCCTTCTCCCTCTAATTTTCCATCCTCGAGCACGAGGATTTTGTCCGCCGACATAATCGTGGAGCAGCGTTGCGTTACAATTATTATCGTGGTGTTTTTCATCTTCAAAAGCTCTGTTCGAAGAGCCTTTTCGGTCGCGAAGTCGAGTGCGGAGAAGCTGTCGTCGAGGATTATCAGCTCGGGCTCTCCGACAAGCGCGCGCGCTATGCACAGCCTCTGCCGCTGACCGCCCGAGAAGTTAGTTCCGCCCTGAGCGACAGCCGACCCGAGCCCGTTCGGAAGTTCGCGCACAAATTCCGCCGCCTGAGCAATTTCGAGCGCGCGCCATATCTCGTCGTCGGTCGCGTCGGGCTTTTGCCACAGCATATTTGAGCGCACCGTTCCGCTGAACAGCACCGACTTCTGCGGCACAACGCCCGCGTTGCCGCGCAGCTGAGAGAACGGATAATCGCGCACATCTACACCGTCCGTCATCACCCTACCCGAACTCGTGTCGTAGTAGCGGAGAATGAGGCTTAAGAGCGTGCTTTTGCCCGAGCCGGTTGTTCCGATTATGCCCGTAAATGTATTTTTTTCTATGGTAAAGCTGATGTTTTCGAGTTCATTGTCGCCGTCGCCGTAGGTGAAATCAACCCCCGAAAACTCAATTTTCGGCGCGTTTTCTTTGGGCTTTACGGGCGATGTGGAACGCTCCGTTACAGACGGCTCGACCTCGAAAACCTCGTTGATTCGCGCCGCGGATGCGTTTCCGCGCGAGAGCAACACGACGAGGTTCGCAAGCACAATCATCGCGAGCAAAATCTGCATCATATAGCTCGTCAGAGCGATTATATCGCCCGAGAGCAGAACGCCGCCGTCGACCTGCTTGCCGCCGAAGTAGAGAATCAGCGCAATCGCCGAGTAGGTCACGACGTAGGTCGCGGGGTTTAAGAGAGCTGCCAGCCGACCCACGCGTATCGAGATTTTTGCGAGGTTCCCGCCCTCTTTATCAAGCGCCTCCTGCTGGGCGCGTTGCTTTGAAAACGCGCGGATTACGCGGTTTCCTTCAAGGTTCTCGCGCGAAAGCAGAGAGATTCTATCCACGAGCGATTGTACCTTTTTATAAAACGGCAGCGAGCGCGACATAACGAGGTAGAGAATCGCCCCGATTATCGCAGACGCGAAGAAGAAAATCAGCGAAATTTTAAGGTCTATAAAGCACGCCATAACGAGCGCGCCGATTATCAGAAACGGAGCGCGCAGCAAAAGCCGCATTGTCATCGCGATGTTCGCCTGAACGGCGTTTATGTCACTCGTCATCCGCGTTATCAGAGACGGCGTGCCGAGCTCGTCGAGTTCGCGGTGCGACAACGTACCGATATGCTCAAACAGCGCGTTTCGGATTTTCGTGCCCGCGCCCTGCGAGGTGTAGGACGCCATATACTGGCACACGAGCGCAGCAGAAAGCCCCACGACGCCGAGCAGCACAAGCACACCGCCCATACTGAGTACATAGCCGAGGTCGTTTCTGAGTATTCCGTTGTCAATCACCGCCGCCATAACGAGTGGCACAAACAGCTCGAGTATCGCCTCGAACAGCTTGCACAGCGGCCCGACTATGAGTTGCACCTTATAGCCGCGCAGAAATCGCCGTAGTTTAAACATCGAATCTTTCCTTATCTGAAATTCAATCTATATTTTATACTATAATTTGTATTTTAACAATATGTTATTGCGATTTCTTCCCTGTAAACGCAGAAAAACCGCCCCGTAGGACGGTTTTCCTTTATATCGCGTTTAACAAATTAATTTTTACCAAAAGCTTTTAACTTCCTTATCAACCGCGGCGTCGGGCGCCTGAATGATAAGCTTTTCAACATAGGAGGCGTTTACCGTGCCTTTAGCCGCGCCGTTTACTGTAACGACGTACTTCGACGTGCTGTCCTTATAGAAAGCTATGGTATCCGCTTTTCTGCCTTCCTCGTAGGAATACTTCACAGTCAGAGCAGGGCTTCCGCTCGGCGACTTTGCGGTTGAATCAAGCTTAGTAAGCATTGACATATTGCGGTAGAAGGTCTCGAAGTTGCCCTGATTGAGTTCGTTGCCCATATAGGTCGCGACGGTGTTCGTGCTCTCCGTTTCGTCATCGTCCGCCTTCGTCACGGTAGTCGTCACCTTGAAGTCGTATGTCTTGTCGCCCGCGGTCACGGTTATTCCGCTCAGCGAATCGTAGCGGTTATAGAGCACATACGGCGAGATAAGGCTTTCGTACTTCGCCGTAACCCAGCCTACGTTTGCCGCTGCCATTTTGTAGACAACCTTGCCGCCGTTTTTCATCAGATACACGTTACCTTCATCGTCGGGCGAGCTTGCGATAAGGTTCTCGGTCGCGCCGGAATACTTCGCTATAACCTGCGCGTACGGCGTGCTGAGTCCTAACTTTTTAAGCTGAGCGCCGCTCGGGTTCACCATCTCCACGCTGTCGGCGTAGAGCCCTTTGATTGCGCCCGTGATGAGACTTGCCGCATTGTCATCGGCGTAATTAGTTTCGGGTGAGGTGATTATAAAGCTGTTCTGGATATGGTCTGTGTCTGTGTTCGGCTTGAGGACGATTTCGCTCTCGTATGCAGTGCCTTTGAGGGTAATCTGCGACGCGTCGGTGTCGCCGGTCTCGCTCACGGAGTCGGTTATGCTGAGGTTCATAAGGTCGCTGACCTTAAACAGCAACGGGCTTACCGTGTCGGTGTCACAGAGGTAGACCGCGTTGCCCGTGCCGAACATAACGTAGGTGCCGAGTCCCTGCGGTGCGTCCGCGCCGACCTTTATCACAGCCTTTGTTCCGTCGACGAAGGTCACTGTGACGGTGCTCCTCGGCTCGTCCATACCCCAGTCCTTCAGCGACTTGCTGCCGTCCGTGGTAGCAACAGCGGAATACGAAAGAGTCGAGCACGCGCTCGCGATTTCGTCGGGCACACCCGCCTGCATCTCGAAGTCCTCGTAGCCGACGAGGGTGTATACGGTCGTTAAGGTCGTCTCCACGCTCTCGCCCGTTTCGGGGTCGGTCTCGTCGGATTTTTCGGTCGGGGTGTAAGAAGTAATCTCGAAGGTTCCGCCTTCGTTTTCCACATTTATTTTAGAAATGTCAGCGGGCACAAGGTCGAGGAGATTTCCGCCGTCGTAGCTATCCTCGTCCTTTGCGGAGTTATCCTTCGGAGTAACCTGCCACATTTTGTTCTCGTCCACGACAGGCGCGGCCGCTTCCTCATAGGTTTTTTCGGTCGGGCTGTCGCCGTTCGGCGCGAATATAATCAGGCATATCACGCCCACGAGCACTACAGCGCCTGCTATAGCGGCAATAAGCGCCTTTATGTGGGAATTTTTCTTTGTTTTCGTCGGTTTTTTCTGCGGTTGATTTTCAAAATTTTCGAGCAGGTTGTCGCCGTTTTCCTCGACGATAATCTCCGGCTCCTTAATATTGTCGCTCATTATCTGTGCCTCCTGCGGATAAATACGATAATTCCAACTATCATCACAATTATCGGAACTACTGCAATAAACACAATACCGTAGCCTATAATCGTGGATGCGTTTGTAACGCCGAGCTCACCGTTGTCTACGCTCGCGGAGTTGATGGTGATTCCCATATCGCCGCGGTTGGTGACGGTGTTGCAGAAGTTTACAATATAGTTCGCGTTGTTAAACGAGCTTGTGCTGAGGAATCGCTCGCTGAACATATACGGCGAGCCGAACACAGCGACGTTCGAGCTTATGCTGTCGGAATTTGTCTTTGTGCCGATAGCCGCCGGAGTGATACCGTCAGCCTTGTAAAACTTTGCAAGGTCGCTTTCCGACTCGAACTCGGAGGTATCCGTGTCGAACGGAATAACGCCCACGGAGGTGCTGTCGGTGAGCAGAGCCGTCGCCTTGCTGCTGTCGGAGATTTCGACGTCGCGTGTGTAGTACACGAGCGGGCTGACCTTAGCGTTTTTGAGGGTAGAAGTGTAGGTTGTATCCTCCGCATAGTCCGCAAGGAACATATACGGATCGTTGATGTAGTAGTCGCTGCTGGTGCAGAAGCTGATACCGTCGCTGACCTTCATACCGTACTCCTTGAGGATAGCGTCGATGTTCGGAGTCTCGACCTTGAGGTCAATCGGAATGTAGATGAGCGTCCTTCCGTTGTCGCCGTCGTTGTCGAGCCAATCGGAGAGCTTCCTCGCCGATTCCTCGGAGAGGTCAACGGACGGAGAGTAGAGCACCGCAACCGTGCTTTCCTCGCGCAGAGTTGAGGTGGTGAGGTTTACGTCCTCGACAGAGTAGGCGTTCTGCTTTAAGAGATTTTTGAGAGCAGAATAGGTGTCCTCGCTCTCGCCCGAGCCGGTGATGAAGTCTATACCGACCTTCTGCGCGGTGGTGAGGTCGAGCACTCCCGTTACGATAGCCTGCTCGATTTTTGTGGCTGTGTATACATAGTAGCCGTAGCTGAGCGCCTCGCTGTCGGTGGTGAAGCAATCCTCGAGCGACAGCACGGTGTAGTCGTCGCCCGAATCAAGCAAAATAAGGTGAGACGCTGTCTCGCTGTTCCAGTCAATGTTGCTGTATTTCGCGGTGAAGGTCGGGTTTTTCGCAAGGTCTACGAACTTCAGAGTAAGCTTGCTGTCCGCCGCCATTTTCTTGAGCAGGGTATATGCCTGAGTAAAGTACTCGCCGCCCTGATACGCGTTGAGTCCGCCCTTGAATGTTTTCTCTCTTGTGAGGACGTAGATTGTGATGTCCTTGTCAAGCTGAGAGAGGTACTCGACCGTGTCGTCCTGAAGGCCGTAGCTCTGCGACGCGGTCATATCGAACTGCAGGTTCGGGAAACGCTCGACCAAAAGTCCCGTCGCAACGTTTACGAGCACGATTACGCAGATAAACACCGCCAAAATCGCCGCCGCAACGCCGCCGCGTTTAGCTTTTCTGGACTTTAAGAACGCCTTAAGTCCGCCTTTTTTAGTCTTTTTCTGTGCTGTAGTTACAGAGGTTTCTTTTTTCTTAAACATATTAACTCCCTCCTTAGCTCCAGCGTTTTTTCTCGAACACGCGGATAGTGAAGAATACAAACAGCGCGATAACGCTTAAGAAGAACACTATACCCTTGGGGTCGAGAATGCCGTATGTGAAACTTGAATAATAGTTTGTAAATGAAATAGCGGTCAGCGCGCTTGCAATCCACTCGACGTCTATAATAGACACAATCGTGCCCATCATATAGGTGATGAGTCCGACAGCCATACCGACGATTGCGGCGATAACCTGACTTTCGGTGAGCGCACTTACGAAAATATCAATCGCAATCAGCGCGCCGCCCATAAGCAGAAGCCCGATAGTCGTGCACAGGATAACCGCCCAGTCGGGAGTCGTGAACAGCATAATTACAAGACCGTACACGAAGAAGATAAGACAGCAAATCGCGTAAAGGATAAACGCGCCTAAAAACTTGCCCATAACAATCTCGAAAAGACTCGCGGGAGAGGTCAAAAGCGCCTGATCTGTGCGCTGGCGTTTTTCCTCGCTGAAAGATTTCATCGCGATAAGCGGAGTGAGGAAAACGATAATAATGAACATATTGTTAAACGTCGGGCTCAAAGACGCGGTGTTTCCCAAAAAGCAGGTAAAGACGAAAAACAAGCCCGCAAAGCCGAAGAAAATAGCCATAACGATATACGCGACGGCGGAGTTGAAGTAGGAGCCGAGCTCTCTTTTAAGAATTGCTTTCATTACCTCGCACCTCCTGTAATCTTTTCCGTCTGATCCTCGGCGGTGAGACGGAGGAAGCTGTCCTCGAGTGTTTCGTTTCCGCTCTCCATATTGAGGATAACACAGCCCGCGGACGCAATCGCGCGGAATACGTCGCGGCGGACGTCAACGCCTGTCTGATACTCGACGATATATCTGCCGACGCCTTCCGAAACGTCTCTTGTCTTACGAATTTTTAAAACGCCGGGAATAACCTTGAGCGCGTTAAGCACGGTACCCTGCGAACCCTCAATGTCAAGGCTGAGTTTCTGCTCGCCCGAAACCGCCGTGCCGAGCTCCTCGGTGCGCGCGTCGGCGACGATTTTGCCTTTTGAAATAACGACGATTCTGTCGCAGGTCGCGGAAATTTCGGAGAGAACGTGGGACGAGAAGATAACCGTGTGCTTTTTGCCGAGACTCTTGATGAGATTTCGAACCTCGATAATCTGCTGCGGGTCGAGTCCAACCGTCGGCTCGTCAAGGATAAGCACGGGCGGATTGCCGAGCAGTGCCTGAGCAAAGCCCACGCGCTGGCGGTAGCCCTTCGAGAGGTGCTTGATAATTCGCTCGGAAACGTCCGAAATCTTAACGAGTCGCATAACCTCGCCGATGTGCTCCTTTTTCGGGAGTTTTACTTTCTTTAAGTCAAACATAAACTCGAGATATTTTCTCACGGTCATATCCATATAAAGCGGCGGCATCTCGGGTAAGTAGCCGATGCTGCTCTTCACCTTTTTCGGGTCGTCGAGGATTTCGCTGCCGTCGACGGTGACCGTGCCGCTCGAAGAGGAGATATAACCCGTAATCATATTCATAGTAGTCGACTTGCCTGCGCCGTTCGGACCGAGAAAGCCGAGGACTTCCCCTGTCTCGACGGTGAAGCTGATGTTGTCGACAACGGTGGTGTCTCCAAAGCGTTTGGTAAGGTTCTTAACCTCAACCACGTTCATCACTCCTTCAATTTCTTTTTGCGCAAGTAAATTAGCGCATAATATCATAGTTTAATTATACAACAAAAGTTTTCTTTTGTGGAGAGTAATTTTGAAAAATTCAGAGCGTTTTCACAATTTTTCATATATTTGTCACATTCTGCGCCGTGCGGCAAAAAATCGGGCAACAATAACTCCCAAATTATGCATATTCATTCTCTCTTTGTTAATAATAAAAAGCGAAAATAACAATATTTGCCCACGAAGGTTTTCGTCGGGCGAAAGGCTGTGGAATTTATGCATTATGTATACGCTTTTCTTGCCGGCGGCGCAATCTGCGTGGTCGGACAGATACTTATAGACAAAACCGCCCTGACTCCCGCGAGGATTCTCACGGGGTTTGTGGTAGCAGGCGTTGCGCTGACCGCAATCGGGGTGTACAAGCCCTTCGCAGAAATTGCGGGCGCGGGCGCAACCGTGCCGATTTCGGGGTTCGGCTACCTTATGGCGAGCGGAATGGAAGAGGCGATAAAGCAGGACGGCGCTCTCGGAATCCTAACGGGCGCGCTGACCGCCTCCGCGGCGGGCATAACCGCGGCAATAGTGTTCTCGCTGATTGCCGCCCTGTTCAGTAAGCCGGGCGACAAAAGCTGATACGATAAAAAGTCGGGTGTTAGCCTTTAACACCCGACTTTATTGTTATCCGAGCCAGTAACTCTTGTAGTCCTGTAAATCCCACTCCGCCTCAATCGACGCGGACGCGGGCATTGTACGAAAAAGCATAGTCTTATCGCCGTTTTTACTCTCGCCGCTGTCGAAAAGATAGATACTGTTCGAGTACCAGAAACAGTGCTCCTCGCTGCCGAGCGTGTCGACGTAGAGGTTGCCGAAGAAAGGAACGTCGTCGATTTCGTAGCCGCCAGCTACCGCCGCGATAATTCCGCAGACGGTCATAACCTTCTGTTCATTGTTTTCGCTCGCGTAAAAAAATTCTTCCTTCACGCCGCACCCCACGTTCGAGAGGTAGAGCGACTCCTTCTCTACGCTCGCGGTGAGGGTTATATCTCCGCTGTCGAGGTAGTAAAACTCGTGCTCTTCGCCGCTCTGATCCTCGGCTTCAGTCTTTTTCCACTTGCTGTACTCGTAGTCGCTGAGGTTGCCGCCGAGGCTTGTGTACATACTGTTGAACGCCGATGTGTATTGGTCGAGGGTCATCTTATAGCTCATTCCCGTTGCGCCGTCGCTTTCGACGAAGTTGTCCTTTACAGGTGCGGGGTAGTTCGCCTCGTCCTCGGTCGCGCCGCTGACGGTGGAGACTGTTTCAGCCTTCTTTTGTGCGCACGAACAGAGCGAAAACGCTAACACGCAAAAGAGTAAAATACATAAAATTTTCTTCATATTACTCTCCCAAAAACTCCTTAATCTGCCTGTTAAGCTCGGCGCACGGAAGCCCGACAACGTTGTTGTAGTCGCCCGATATACCGCGTACAAAAAGGTTCGCCGCTCCTTGTATTCCGTATGCGCCCGCCTTATCACGCCAGTCGTCGGTCGCGATATATTTTTCGATTTCGCTGTCGCAAAGAGGGTAAAACTCGACCTCTGTTATCACGGAAAACTTTTTTTCCTTGCCCTCAAGACACAGGCAACAGCCTGTTATGACCTTATGCTTTCTGCCGCTTAAAAGCTTTAGCATATGCACCGCGTCCGCTTTGTCCGCAGGCTTACCGAGCATAATATTGTCCACAATTACCGCGGTGTCGCACCCGATAACAAGGCTGTTCGGATAATCCGCGGCAACGCTCACTGCCTTGCGGCTCGCAATCAGCTCGGGACGGAAATCGACAGGGATTTCATCGCCGACGGTTTCGTCCGCGTCGGACGGAATGATTTTAAACTCGTCAAAAATATATTTCAAAAGCTCCTGCCTGCGCGGTGAAGCGGAGGCTAAAATCACTTCGGTTTTGTTCATTTTATACTTCCTTTTCACTAAATTCTGACAAACGATTGGGAGGGTACAGAGACCCTCCCCTATTTATCACGTTTTTTACTCTTCGGTTTCAGACGCGTCGTCCGCTTCTGCCTCGGGCTCGCTGTTGTCAACGGGCTGTTCGGTTTCCTCGTCCTCGTGAGGAAGATGCGCAAAGGACACGACCTTGTTGCCCTCGTTAATGCGCATAAGCGTTACGCCCTTTGAAGGTCTCGCACAGATTCGCACGTCGTCGGCGTTAATTCGGATAACAACGCCCTCCTCGCTGATGAGGATAATATCCTCGTCGGGCTTAATCACGCTGATTCCCGCAACCTTGCCGTATTTTTCGGTGTGGTAGTTGGTGAGACCCTTACCGCCTCTGGACTGTACGCGGTAATTGTCGGGACTTGAGAGTCGGCCGAAGCCCGTCTCGGAAACTGTGAGCACAAGGCTCTCCTCGTCGATAACGGACATTCCGACAATAATATCGCCGTCCTTAAGCTTCATAGCCTTAACGCCGCGAGCCTGTCGACCCATAGGTCTTACGTCGGTTTCATTAAAGCGGATTGACATACCGTCGCGCGTAGCAATCATCACCTGATCGCTGCCGCCCGTCATTCTAACCCACGCGAGCTCGTCGCCCTCGTTGAGCTCGAGCGCAATAAGTCCGCCCTTGCGCGCCGTGTTGTAGGCGTTGAGGGCGATTCGCTTGATAATACCCTGATGAGTTACCATAATGAGGTACTTGTCCTCCTCAAACTCGCCGACAGGAATCATCGAGGTAACCTTTTCGTCCGTGCCGATAGGCAGGATATTCGCGATGTTCATACCCTTGCTCTGGCGCGTGCCCTCGGGGATAGTATAGCACTTAACGCGGTAAACGCGGCCCTTGTCCGTAAAGAAGAGGATATAGTCGTGGGTGTTGCAGATGAACATTTCGGTCGCAACGTCTTCCTCTCGCGTGGTCATACCCTTAACTCCGCGTCCTCCGCGGCGCTGGATAGAGTACTCGGACTGTTCGATACGCTTGATGTAGCCGTAGCGCGTCATAGTCACAACGCAGTCCTCCACGGGGATAAGGTCCTCGATATCAACCTCGCCGCTGATGTGGCAAATCTCCGTGCGGCGCGGGTCGGCATATTTATTTCGAAGGGCGATAGCCTCGTTTTTAACCGTCTCTAAGAGCAGCTGATGGCTGCCTAAAAGCTCGGTGTATTCCTTAATTTTCGCAAGAAGTGCGGCGATTTCATCCTCGATTTTTCCGCGCTCCATATTCGTAAGCTGACCGAGTCGCATCTGGACGATAGCCTGCGCCTGAACCTCGTCGAGTTCGAAGCGTTCCATAAGGTTCACCTTCGCAGTCGCGGTGTCCTTGCTGTTGCGGATAATGTGGATAACCTCGTCGATGTTGTCAATCGCGATTTTCAGACCCTCTAAGATGTGGCATCTTTCCTGAGCCTTTTTGAGGTCGTATTCTGTTCTTCTTGTTACGATTTCAACCTGGAAGTCTATGTAAAGCTGTAGGCACTCTTTGAGCGTGAGGATTTTCGGCTCGCCGTTTACGATAGCGAGCATAATCGTGCCGAACGTCGACTGCAACTGTGTGTAGGAGAAAAGCTGGTTCAGTACAATCTGCGGAGACGCGTCGCGGCGAACGTCGATTTCGATGTGCATACCGTTACGGTCGGAATGGTCCTCGATATTTGTGATACCCTCGATTTTCTTATCCTTTACGAGGTCGGCGATATGCTCGATAAGACGAGCCTTGTTTACGCTGTACGGAAGCTCCGTCACGATAATCTTAAAGCGGTTGTTCTTCGCCTCTACAATCTCGGTCTTTGCGCGGACGATAATCTTGCCGCGGCCTGTGCTGTAGGCAGCGCGGATTCCGCTCCTGCCCATTATAATACCGCCCGTCGGGAAGTCCGGACCGGGAATACACTCCATAATGTCGGCAACCTCGGCGTCGGGATTTTCGATGAGAAGTTCAATCGCGTCGATAACCTCGCCTAAGTTATGCGGCGGAATATTAGTCGCCATACCGACAGCGATACCGCTCGAGCCGTTTACGAGCAGGTTCGGGAATCGGCTCGGGAGCACGGTAGGCTCCTCGAGGCGGTCGTCGTAGTTCGGCACGAAGTCAACGACCTTTTTCTCGATATCGGTGAGCATTTCCATAGAAATCTTGCTCATTCGAGCCTCGGTATATCGGTAAGCCGCAGGCGGGTCGCCGTCGACGGAGCCGAAGTTTCCGTGGCCGTCAACGAGCATATAGCGCATAGAGAAGTCCTGCGCAAGTCGCACGAGCGCGTCATACACCGACGCGTCGCCGTGCGGGTGGTACGAACCGAGCACGTTACCTACCGTGTCGGCGCACTTGTGGTACGGTTTATTCGGTTCAAGGCCGTGGTCGTACATTGTGTATAAAATTCTTCTGTGTACAGGCTTAAGTCCGTCTCTAACGTCGGGGAGAGCACGGCTGACGATAACCGACATCGAGTAGTCGAGGAAGCTCTGCTTCATCTCCTTTTCGACGTCGACGTCTATGATTTTTCCGCTAAGATTGTTTATCTCGTTCTCGTTGCTCAATTTATTCACCTCTTACGGCAGCCTTGACTTTTGCATAAAGCTCAGGCATACGCTTCTTCACATTACACGGACGGAAGGTTTTGCTGTCGATAAAGCCGTGCTCGGTCGTACCGTAGCCGAGCTCCGTCTCTGTTCCGTCCTCATTTATTCTCTTTACCGAGTAAGTAAACTCGATGGACGCGGCCCTCAGCCCAATCGCCCATGTGCGCACGAGGATATTGTCCTCGTATATCGCGGGCTTTCTGAAGTTACAGGTCAGGTTTATAAGCG
Organism: Ruminococcus sp.; assembly: GCA_022510945.1. Classification (GTDB taxonomy): domain Bacteria; phylum Bacillota; class Clostridia; order Oscillospirales; family Acutalibacteraceae; genus Ruminococcoides. The sequence continues at coordinate 30,666 of JAFLSK010000003.1, read as the reverse complement.
GCATCATCACGCCCGCTTTCTCCATATCGCTGTAGCTTACGCCGAATAATTTAATATAGTCAGTCCGTCCAACCTCGTACCATACAGGGTAGTTCGAGTGGTGCACGATACCCATTTTATCGGTCTCGGCATAGCGGACAGTTAAGTAAGATTTTGAATGCATAACGTTCTCCTATTACACGTCTTATACGTCGAGGTTCTGAACAAACCTTGCGTTAGTTTCAATAAATTCGCGGCGCGGTTCAACCTTGTCGCCCATAAGTATGCTGAACGTCTCGTCGGCAGCCTCGGCGTCGCGGAGATTAACCTTGAGCATAAGTCGGCTGTCGGGGTTCATAGTGGTCTCCCAAAGCTGCTCGGCGTCCATCTCACCGAGACCCTTGTAGCGCTGGATTTCGGTCTTGCCCTCGATTTCCGAGAGAATTCTGTCGCGCTCGATGTCGGAGTAAGCGTAGCGGTGCTCCTTGCCCTTCGAGATTCTGTAGAGCGGCGGCTGGGCTATATATATATGTCCTTCCTCGATAAGCGGGCGCATAAAGCGGAAGAAGAAGGTCAGAAGAAGTGTGCGGATATGCTGACCGTCAACGTCGGCATCCGCCATAATGATAACCTTGCCGTAGCGCAGTTTTTCTATATCGAATTCTTCGCCGATACCCGTGCCGAGCGCGGTTATAACGGGAGTCAGCTTGTCGTTTCCGTAAACGCGGTCGAGGCGCGCCTTCTCGACGTTGAGCATCTTACCCCACAGCGGAAGGATAGCCTGAATACGTCTGTCGCGGCCGCCCTTTGCGGAGCCGCCCGCGGAATCTCCCTCGACGATGAAGATTTCTGTTTCGCTGCTGTCTTTGGACTGACAGTCGGCGAGTTTTCCGGGTAGCTGAGCGGATTCGAGCGCGGATTTTCTTCTTACGCTCTCCCTCGCCTTTCTCGCCGCCTCGCGCGCGCGAGCCGAGGCCAAAGCCTTCTCAAAGATAGCCTTCGCAACCTGCGGATTTTCCTCAAGGAAGATAGAAAGCTTTTCGCTTAACAGCTTATCGACCATAGTCCTTACCTCGGTATTGCCGAGCTTGCCCTTGGTCTGACCTTCAAACTGAGCCTCTTTTAATTTTACGCTGATAATTGCGGTTAAGCCCTCGCGAACGTCCTCGCCCGAGAGGTTCTTGTCGTTCTCCTTAAGCTTGTTGAACTTACGCGCGTAGTCGTTCATAACACGGGTCAGAGCGCGCTTGAAGCCTTCCTCGTGAGTACCGCCGTCGATAGTATTGATGTTGTTTGCGAAAGACAGCATAAACTCGTTGTAGCTGTCGCCGTACTGCATAGCGACCTCGACCGAGATTGTGTCCTCTTCGTTTCGTGAGGCGAAGTAGATAACCTCGGGGTGAATCGGGTCGACGTGCTTTTTCTTATTAAGATACTCTACGAAGCTCGAGATACCGCCCTCGTAGTGAAAGTTTTTCTGTATGATATTTTCGCTGTCGCGCTCGTCGCGAAGCTCGATATGAATACCTGCGTTGAGGAAAGCCTGCTCTCTGAGTCGTTTTGCGAGCACGTCGTACTCGTAAACAGTGGTTTCCTGGAAAATTTCGGGGTCAGCCTTAAAGCGTACCTCGGTACCCTTTACGTCGGATTTACCGATTTTCTCGAGGTCGCACATAATCTTGCCGCGCTCATAACGCTGGAAGTAGATGTCCTCGCCGTCGCAGACCTTGACCTCGACCCACTCGGACAGAGCGTTAACAACCGACGCACCTACGCCGTGCAGACCGCCAGAAACCTTGTATCCGCCGCCGCCGAACTTACCGCCGGCGTGGAGCACTGTAAATACAACCGTAACCGCGGGCAGACCTGTTTTCGCGTTGATTCCTACGGGGATACCGCGGCCGTTATCGCGAACGCAGATAATATCTCCCGGCTCGATAACAACGTCGATTTTCGTACAATATCCGGCGAGAGCCTCGTCGATAGAGTTGTCGACAATCTCGTAAACGAGATGGTGAAGTCCGCGCGGACCTGTCGAGCCGATATACATTCCGGGGCGTTTACGGACAGCTTCGAGTCCCTCGAGGACCTGAATTTCATCGGCTCCGTATTCGCCTTCGACCTTAGACACTTTTATTTCTTCGTTTTCCACAATAGTTACCTCCGTTGAAGTTTTTCAACTTCATCTTTGTCATTTATCATTCGATTTATTTTTATCTTTTTTATATGTTATAAAATACGGTGCGAATATCATCGCTGAAATAACCGCTATTACGCTCACAATCGTGATTGGGATAATTGTGCCGATAATATCATCGTTTCTCGACAGAATCATAATATTTACAATCACAGCCGCGGCCGCGGCTATAGCAAAAAGGACGATAAATCCCTTTTTGCTCTGCGTAAAGCTTTTCTTGCAGTGATAGCACTGTATAACCTTTTCTCTTTTACTTTTCCTCACGTCGCCGTAGTGGTAGACCGTGCGGCAGTGAGGACATACGGGCAGCCTGAACATAATCAGAATTTGCGGTTGGCGGTGTATTTCGAGCCGTCGGGACGGGAAGTTTTCGGCACATAGGTGCGAACGTCTTCTTCCTGAGCGGCGGGCTCGGTTTCTGTTTTAGGCGGAGTTTTCTGAACTCTCCTGAGCGGAGCGTCTGAGGACGCGTGCGAGGAGCTCACGTCCCTGATAATCGGAACATACGGCTCGCTCTCTATTTGCTCGACAACCTTGTCCGCTCGGCTTTCATCGCTTTCGGGTCTTTTCGCGGCGCGGTTCTGCTTTACCTTTTCAAATGCGGCGCGGTTGAAGTGGAAGTTCTCGTTGTCCACGCTGTCTATGGTCTGCTCCTCGGTATTTTTCCTGTACTTTTTAAGCGGTACAAAACGGACGAAAAGCGGAGTTAAAAAGTAGAAAATAATCAGCGCAATCGCAATGATTACAACGCCCGCGAAGTTGTTGTAATTTTTTGAGTTGAACCACAAAAGCATAAAGATAACTACCGCGAGACACATCGCGATAAACGCAACGATAAGGCGGAAATCTGTTTTGATTTTGCTCTCTTTTCTGCATCTTGTGCAGGTGTAGAGGCCGTGTTTTTTCTCGTGAAAGATCGTAAAGTATGAAATTCTTCTTCCGCAGTAGGGGCATTTTTTACTATTCATATACTCATTCCTAAATTTTATTTCGTCTGAACAGCGTCTGACTCGACAGCTGACTTATATATACAGTTGTATCGCCGTCCTCTTCGCACACGATAAAGGACTTCGGCAGTTCGTAGGAAACGTTTATTACTCTTCCCTTTTTTTCGGCGTCCGTAAGGAAAGCGCGCGTGTTCTTCGACACGGTCGTGTTGTCGAGGTCGAAGATTCCCACGATTGAGCTTGTTTTTATTACTGTTTTTTCTCCGAGATGAAGGTACATTACTGTTTTACCTCGCCGTTTTGTATGAGGAATTTTTTTCCCTCGCCGAGCAGGTTGTTGACCTCAAAATCACAGCAGGTTATAAAAACCTGATAGCCGTTAATTTTATTGAGGAGGAAGTCCTGTCTTTTCCTGTCGAGCTCGGAGAGAACGTCGTCGAGCAGAATCACGGGATTCTCCCCCGTCAGCTCGCTGAGCACCTGTGCCTCTGCTAATTTCAGCGAAAGCACCGCGCTGCGTTGCTGACCCTGAGACGCGAATATCTTCGCCTTGCGGTCATTGATTATTATGTCAAAATCGTCTCGGTGCGGGCCGACGTTTGTGTAGCCCGAACGGAAATCCTCGCTCTTTGACTCGTGAAGGCTCTTTTTAAGCTTTTCGAAAATTTCACTTTTACTGTCGCCGTTTTCTGCAGCGCAGGTAGAGATATAGGAAAGGCTGAGTTCTTCCGTATTGTCGGAAATTCCGAAGTGATATTCTCTCGCCTTTTTGCTGAGTTTTTCAATATACGAGAGTCTCTGCAAAATTATCGCGGCGCCGAGGTCGCACAACGTGTCGTCCCATATATCGAGCGTTTTTTTCAGCTCCGGATGACGGAAAATATCCTTTAGCAGTGCGTTTCGCTGGTTGAGAGTCTGATTATATTTTGCGAGCAGAACCGCGTTCTGAAATTTTTCACGGCAGATTGCGCTGTCGATAAATCTTCTTCGCGCCGACGGACCTCTCTTCACAAGAGTCATATCCTCCGGCGAGAAAATCACCGCGGTGTATCGCCCGATAAGCGCCGTGGACGAAGCCTTTTTTACTCCGTTTATGACGACCTCTCTTTTGCCGCCGTTAAAGATAATCTCTGCGTCCTGTTCCCTGTCCTGAGAGAAAAATTTTACTTTTAATTTATAAAATTTCTCTCCGTATTTTACTAACTCATTTTCGCGTGACGCGCGGAAACTATGACCTCCGCAGAACAGCCACAACGCTTCGAGGATATTCGTCTTGCCCTGAGCGTTGTTGCCGTAAATCACGTTAATCCCCTCACAAGGCTTTATGCAATCGTCAGAAAGATTTCTGAAATTCTGAAATTGTAATCCTTTTACATACATTAACCGTTAGTTCCTATTCGCTGATTTTCATATACTTTTCTTTTTTTACTAACGCTACGTTAATATTACCTTAACTTTTTCTCCTTCGAATTCAGCTATGTCGTCGGTGCGCAGTTTTTTCCCGCGCATCGTGCATACTTCTCCGTTAACCTTAACTTCGCCGTTTTGCACGACAATTTTGGCGTGTCCGCCGGTTTCGCAAAGTCCGCTGAGTTTCAGAAGGTCCTGAAGTCTTATAAACTCTCCCTCAACCTTTATAATCTGCTCAGACATTTGCAAGCCTCATCGGTACGACAAGATTTATAAAGCTGTCGCCCTTTACGGGAGTTATAATCATCGGCGAATGACTGCCGTTGAGAGTCATTTTCAGCTCGTCGCTGTCGATATTTCTGATTGCGTCAAAGAGATAACGGTTGTTAAAGCCGATTTCAACCTCCTCGCCCATTATCGGCGCTTCTATTATATCGTCGGCGCTGTTGAGAGCGGAAGTGCAGGAGAAGTGAATCTGGTCATTAGAAAAGTTCATTCTTACGGGACTCTGAATTTTGTCGCCGTTTACGGGCATCATTCTGTCAACCGTCGCGATAAGTCTGCGCGTGTTAACGACAACCTCTGTTTTCTTATCCTTCGGGATAGTGCTGTTGTAATCGAGGAAGGTACCCTCGACAAGGCGCGAGATTACGGAATACTCGCCGATTTTGAACACTATATGCCTCTGTCCTACGCCGATTTTTACATTTTCCTCGGATTTTATAAGTTTTATTACCTCGTTCTGAGTTTTTCCCGGAACAACAAACTTGCTCTCGAGCTCGTCCTCGATAGGCTCCTGACGGATTGCCATTCTATAGCCGTCGACAGCAACTATTTTTAAAATCTTATCTTTGAGTTCAAAAAGCGAGCCTGTGTAAATCGGTCTTGCGTTGTTGTCGGAAACTGCATAAACCGTCTGGTGAATCATATCGCTGAGTGTATCGCCCGCGATTTCGAACCTTTCCGTCTCTTCAAAAACAGGAAGGTCGGGATATTCAACGGAAGAAATTCCCACAAGCTTGTAGGAAGCCGAGCCGCTTGTTATATATGTCTTCATTCTTTCGTCAGTTTCTATACATACAACCTCCTCGGGGAGTTTGCGGATAAAAGCGTTGAAGGTCGACGCCGGAACGACAATCTCTCCCTCCTGCTGGATGGTTGCGTCTATGTTAGTAGTAATTCCGATTTCGAGGTTATAACCCGAAACGGAAATAGTCTGTCCATATGCCTTGATAAGCACGCCCTCGAGAGCGGGTATCGAAGCCTTGCTCGAAACTGCTCTTGATACATTCGAAACAGCTTCAACAAGGTCGGTTCTCAAAACGTTGAATTTCATAAACTTCTCTCCTTTTTCGCTTAATAATATAAAAGATAAGATATATATAGCTTAGTAGTAGTAGTAGAGTGTGTGGAAATGTTGAAAAATTAGATTTTTGGCTTTTCTGTCGGAAAAATTAAGGAAAATTTTTCATTTTGAAAATGTTTAAAATGTGGAAAATTTTTCTTTTGTAAAAGATTTGTCCACAGTCGGTGGAAAATTCGTTGTTAAATGTTGAAAAAATTGCGGAAAAATATTTTTACTCGTTACTGCAATTTTTGATGATATCGTCAACAATTGAACGCAGCTTTGAGTCCTTTGCCATCTTCTTTTTTGTAGTGTCGATTGCGTATTTGATGGTCGAGTGGTCTCTGCCGCCGAATTCCTTGCCGATGTTCTCCTGAGTGAGGGTCGTAAGCTCGTTTACAACGTAGATAGCTACCTGGCGCGGAGAACTTATGTATGCGCTGCGGTTGTTGCTGCGGCGAAGATCTTCTGCACTGACGTTGAAGGTGCGCGCGACCTCGTCGACAATTTTTTCAACCGTAACCTCGGGAGGAGTGTCGTTGTTTAGAATGTCAGCGATGATATTCTGCACGGATTTAATAGACGGGCGTTCGCCGTCGAGATTATTTTTTGCTTTTATCTTTTTGACAGTTCCCTCAAGCTGGCGAATGTTCGACTTGACGTTGTTAGCTATGTACTCGCACACGTCCTTCGGAATAGTGATATTCATAAGTTCAGCCTTGCGCTCGATGATTGCGATTCTTGTCTCAATATCCGGCGGGAGAATATCGGCGATAAGTCCGCCTTCAAAGCGGCCTCTGAGTCGGTCGTCGAGAGTTTTGATTTCCTTCGGCGGACGGTCCGAGGTGAGGATAATCTGCTTATTTGCAAGGTAAAGGGTTTCGAAGGTGTGGAAGAACTCAAGCTGAGTGCTTTCCTTACCGCCGATGAACTGAATATCGTCCACAAGGAGGACATCAGCGTAGCGGTATTTCTGTCTGAACTCAGACATAGCGTTGCGGTGTAATGACTCGATTAGGTCATTTGTAAAGTCGTCGCCCTTTACATAGCAGATATTTTTATTTGAATCGTTTTTCTTGATTTCGTTCCAGATAGCGTAAAGAAGGTGAGTTTTACCGAGTCCCGAGTTGCCGTAGAGAACGAGCGGATTATATGCCTTTGACGGATTCTGAGCGACCGCAAGGCACGCCGCGTGAGCGAACTTATTCGAATTTCCGACGATGAAGGTATCGAAGGTGTACTCGTAGCCCTTGTCGTTGATGTCGTCAACGAGAATATCGTTCTTTTCCTCTTCCTCGGGAACGGTGAATTTTACGTCGATATGTGTGTCGAAAACAGCCTCGAACGCGTCGGTTAAAAGGGTTTTGTAGCAACGCTCGAGAGTCTGGCGGTGAAAATCATTCGGAACGAGGAGAGTCGCCTCGTTGCTGTCAAAATTTAGGTTCAATGGCTCAATTTTGCTTATCCATGTGTTATAAGCCACGTCTGTAATACTGCGCCTGCAATAATCGCAGATTACGTTCCAAGCTTCGTTGAATTGTAACATTAAACTTTCCTTTCCTCTTGCTGCCGTTTGTTATATTGAACGGTAACAAAATTACTCCACTATAATCTGATTATATTATAGCAACAAAATGTTGAAAATGCAATTGCAGTTAAAAAATTGTAATATAAATTGTATATATTTATATATAAACATCTAAGTTATAGGTAACAAAGAGACACCACCCACAATATCTTGTATATGCTTGATTTTTATTACTATTAAGAAAATAAATTTTTAAAAAATTGTTGACGATTTTTGACTTTTATACTATAATGGTAAACTGCAAGTATATTGCAAGGTTATGTATCCGAAAGGAGGGTCATAAGTTATGAAGAGAACATATCAGCCCAAAAAGCTCCACAGAAAGAAAGAGCACGGTTTTATGAAGAGAATGTCAACTGCAAACGGCAGAAAAGTTTTAGCAAGAAGAAGAGCTAAAGGAAGAAAAAAGTTGTCATATTAAAATAAGACCACTTTTTTTGGTGGTCTTTATTTTATACTAAACCCTATTTTCAGGGTTTAGTATTATTAACTTGCAGGTGGTTTGAATGAGTGAGAAAATCACTTTGAAAGATAATAGGGATTTTCAGAGACTCTACCGTAGAGGGAGGAGCTTTGTCAGTCCTGTGCTTGTAACCTATGTTTTGAAAAATAAATCCGATAACCTTCGATATGGAATAACCACCGGCAAAAAAATAGGCAATGCTGTCAGGCGTTCGCGGTCACGCAGAGTTATAAGAGCGGCTTTCAGAGAGCTCTTGCCCGAGGTTCGAAACGGGCACGACATAGTCTTCGTCGCAAGGGGAAAAACGCCCTTCGTCAAAAGCTACGTCGTAAAGGAAGCGATGCTTTCGCATTTTAAAAAAGCGGGAATAATAGGAGAGAGCAAAAATGAAAAAACTCCTGATTAAATCTATCCGCTTTTATCAGAAAAATATCTCCGCGTATACACCGCCGAAATGTAAATATTATCCGACCTGCTCCCACTACGCCGTTGAGGCGATAGAAACGCACGGAGCGTTAAAGGGCACGGCGCTGGCGGCATGGCGATTTCTAAGATGTAACCCCTTTTCGAAGGGCGGGGTCGACCCTGTCCCCGAGAAAAGAAAAAAGAGAGGTAACTCTTAAATGATTCAGTTTTTCGGTTTTTTCGGTAGTATCTTAGGATACTTGCTCTGGGGTCTGTTTTATTTATTTCAGAACTTCGGAGTTTCAATCATTTTCTTTACGCTTATAGTACGTTTTATATTATTTCCTTTTTCTGTCAAGCAACAGAAAAGTATGGCTAACACAGCAAGATTACAGAAAAAACAGCAGGAAATAAGAGAAAAATACGCAAATAACAGGCAGAAAGCTAACGAAGAGATGCAAAAGCTCTATGATAAGGAAGGAGTAAGCCCCACGGGCGGCTGTCTTACAAGCCTCGTTCCTCTTTTCATTATGCTCGGCATCTTCTACGCTGTTGCATATCCGCTTACAAACACGCTGCATATCGGCTCCGACCTCGTTGATAACGCGATGAGCTTTATCAACACTATTCCGGGATTCTCCGTATCGAATGGTGCGATTGCGGGCTCGGCTGTAGCATATCGCGAAATTTCCCTCGTCAGTGCGCTTGCTGACTCGAGAGAGCTGATTTCTCAGCTGTTCCCGTCAGGCGGCGACGCGGCTAATATCGAGATGTTTGTAAACGGCTTTAATTTCGCAGGATTTAACCTCCTTACAACCCCGAACAGTCAGGGAATATTCTCTGTTTATTTCATTATTCCCGTGCTCTGCTTCGTGTCCTCGGTTGCGGCTCAGCTCGTGACGATGAAGGTAAACGGAACGGCTCAGAGCCAGCAGGGTTGTATGAAGGTAATGATGATAGGTATGCCGCTGTTTACGGCGTGGATTTCTTTCTCGATTCCCGCCGCGGTGGGCTTCTACTGGATAGCGTCGTCGCTTTTCAGCCTTATTCAGGCAGTAATTATGGGCAAGTTTTTCGGCCCTGCTCAGCTTATCGCAAAGAGCGAGGCTCAGCACGTTGCTCTGCTTGAGCAGCAGGAGGCTCAGGTTAAGTACGAGTACGCTCCCATAAGCTACAACAATAATAACAGTAAAAATAAAAAGAAGTAATTCAGAGGGACTAAAATGATTAAAGAAGTTATAGGCACCGGTGAGACAGAGTTAGAGGCGCTTGCAGACGCAAAGGCTCAGCTCGGACTCAGCGATGAAGATGAAGTAGAATTTGAGGTTATTAACAGAGCCGAGAAAAAGGTGCTCGGTCTTTTCGGCGGAAAGCTTGCTAAGGTAAAGGTTACCGTAAAGGGCAGCCCCGCGGACACAGCCGAGGAGTTCTTAAAGAGCGTTATCGGCGCGATGAACCTCACTGATATTACAGTTAACGTGGAGAAAAACGAGGACAGCGCGACCTTCAACATCGAGGGCGAGGACGTTGGTTTTGTTATCGGCAGACGCGGCGAGACTTTAGACGCACTTCAGTACCTCACAAGCCTTGTTGCAAATCACGTTGACAACAGCTATTTCAAGATTACCGTGAACACAGGTAACTACAGAGAAAAGCGCGAGAAAACTCTCGAAATTCTCGGCAGAAAGCTCGCTTTCAAGGCTGTCAAGACAGGCAGAAAGACCTCGCTCGAGCCGATGAATCCTTACGAGAGAAGAATTATACATACTTCCGTCCAGAAGGTTAAGGGCGCGATTTCGTGGAGCGAAGGCGAAGGCGCCGGAAGACACGTTGTTATCGGTCCCGACCCGAAGGAGAGAAGAGGCGGCAGAGGCTACAACAGAAGAGGACAGAGACCTCGTACCGACTCGAGACCTGCCCCCGATCCTGACCGCAAGCCTCTCGATGAGAGCAACGGCGCAGGGCTCTACGGAAGAATAGATTAAATTAAGAAAAAAAGGAGCTGTCTAACATTGGCAGCTCCGTTTTTGAATATGGATTTTGGGTGATGAAGATGAACAACTCAACCATAGCCGCGATTTCGACCGCTCAGGGCGAGGGCGGAATCGGCGTAATCCGCATAAGCGGCGAGGAATCTATCACAATTGCAGATAAAGTTTTCCGCGCGGCGAGCGGCAAAAAGCTCTCCGATATGAAGGGCTATACCGCCGCTTTCGGCCATATTGTGAGGGGTAACGAGACCGTTGACGAGGCGATAGCGACCGTTTTCCGTGCGCCGAACAGCTACACGGGGGAGAACGTGGTGGAGCTTTCGTGTCACGGCGGACTTTTTATAACTCGCGAGGTGCTGAGGAATGTACTCGACGCGGGCGCGACTCCTGCGCTTGCGGGGGAATTTACAAAGCGGGCTTTCTTAAACGGCAAGCTTGACCTCACCGAAGCTGAGGCTGTTATCGACATCATCTCCGCAAAAAGCCGCATTGCGGCGCGTTCCGCTTTGAGTGCCAAAGAGGGCGCGTTGTGGAAAAGAATAGAAAAAATTAAGAATGAACTTGTCAGCACTGCGGCGCATTTCAGTGCGTGGGCAGACTACCCCGAGGAGGATATCGAGGAAGTTACCGACGAAAACCTCAAACAAAAGTTCGAAAATTGGCTCTCTGATTTGGAAAAACTCCTTTCAACCTACGACAAGGGTCAGACGGTGAAAGAGGGCATAGACACCGTGATTGCGGGCAAGCCCAACACGGGCAAAAGCACACTGATGAATCTTCTGTCAGGTCACGACAGGAGCATTGTCACCGACATACCCGGCACGACGCGCGACGTGATAGAGGAAACCGTGCTCGTCGGCGACGTTATCCTCAGGCTGAGCGATACCGCCGGAATCCGCGAAACGGGAGACACCGTAGAAAAAATCGGCGTTGACATAGCGAAAAACAGGCTGAAAACCTGCGGTCTTGTGCTCGCAGTATTCGACGGCAGCCGTGCTCTTGATGACGACGATATAAAATTACTTGAAAATATAGACGATGTGCCTTCTGTCGGAATTATCAACAAAACCGATTTGGGTGTTGAAATCGACAGAGATTATATAAAGGATAAGCTTAAAAATGTAGTAGAAATCTCTGCAAAAAGCGGGGAAGGGTACGACAAGCTTTCCGAGATTATATCGAAAATCGCTGGCACCGAGGACTTCAACCCGAGCGAGGGAATACTCGCAAACGAACGCCAGCGTAACGCGGTAGTAAACGCGAAAAACGCACTTATAGAGGCGAAAAACGCTCTCGAAATCGGTATGACCTTCGACGCGGTTGAGGTTGCGTTAGAGGAAGCGATAGAATGTATTCTCGAGCTCACGGGAGAGCGCGTCAGCGAGGTTGTGGTGGATAATGTTTTCCACAACTTCTGCGTAGGAAAGTAAAAAAGTGACCAAAGAGGTTATGTATGAATTATAAAGCAGGAAAATTTGATGTTGCCGTAATCGGCGCCGGCCACGCGGGAATCGAGGCGGCGCTCGCCTCGGCTCGGCTCGGGTGCAGCACGGTCGTTTTTACGATAAATATGGACGCAGTGGGCAACTGCCCGTGCAATCCGTCTATCGGCGGAACGGCGAAGGGTCACCTTGTGCGAGAGATTGACGCGCTCGGCGGCGAGATGGGAAAGACAGCCGACGAGTGTTTTTTACAGAGCCGTATGCTCAACCGCGGAAAAGGCCCCGCCGTTCACTCGTTACGCGCGCAGATTGACCGCCGCAAATATTCCGATGTTATGAAGCACAAGCTTGAAACGCAGGAAAACCTCGAACTGCACCAGGCTGAAATCACGGATATAAAAAAGACAGACGACGGCTACACGCTCACCACAAGAATGATGGCGGAGTACGACGTCAAGGCAGTTATAATCGCAACGGGAACATATCTCGGCGGACGGATTTTCGTCGGTGAAGTAAGCTTTGAAAGCGGACCCGACGGAATTTTCGCGGCGAGTTTTTTGGGGCAGAGCCTTAAGGATTTGGGTCTGCCGCTCAGACGTTTTAAGACAGGCACGCCCGCGCGCGTTCTCAAAAGCAGTATAGATTTTTCCGAATTAGAGGAACAGCACGGCGACGAGCCGCCGATTCCGTTTTCGTATGATACGGACGACTTGGGCGACAACAAGGTTATCTGCCACATCAGCTGGACGAATGAAAAGACGAAGGAAATTATCCTCGAAAATATCCACCGCTCGCCGCTCTACAGCGGACAAATCGAGGGTGTAGGACCGCGTTATTGCCCGAGCCTTGAGGATAAAATCGTCCGTTTCAGCGAGAAGAAAAGGCACCAGCTTTTCATCGAGCCGTGCGGCGAAAACACAGAGGAAATGTACCTACAGGGTATGAGCTCGTCTCTGCCCGAAGAGGTTCAGGTAAAGTTTTACCATACGATAAAAGGCCTCGAAAACTGCGTAATTATGCGCCCCGCGTATGCGATAGAATATGATTGCGTTGACCCGACCGAGATGAACGCAACGCTCGAGTTCAAGAAGTTTTCGGGTCTGTATGGCGCGGGACAATTCAACGGAAGTTCGGGCTATGAGGAAGCCGCGGCTCAGGGACTTATTGCCGGCATAAACGCCGCGCTGAAAATCAAGGGAAGAGATCCGCTCGTGCTCGACCGCTCGACCTCGTACATAGGTACGCTCATCGACGACCTCGTGACAAAGGGCGCGAACGAGCCGTACAGAATGATGACCTCGCGCAGCGAGTACCGCTTAATCCTCAGACAGGACAATGCCGACGTGCGCCTAACGCCTATCGGCAAAGAAATCGGGCTGATTTCCGACGACAGATTTGAGAGATTCAACCGCAAGCAGGAGCTTAAAGCGCAAGAGATGAAACGAATCAGCAAGGTCGTTATCCCGCCCTCGGAAAAGATAAAAGAGATACTTGTTTCACATGAAACATCTCCGCTCACAACGGGAGCAAAGCTTATTGACCTTCTGCGCCGACCACAGCTTGACTACAGCGCGCTCGCGCCGATTGACGAAACCCGACCCGACCTCGACAGCAACATCTTCGAGCAGGTTGAGATTGAGGTAAAGTACGCGGGCTATATCGAAAAGCAGCTAAAGCAGGTCGAGCAAATGCAAAAGTTAGAGAAAAAGCAGCTGCCCGAAAACTTCGACTATAAGGAGATAAAGGGTCTCCGCCTCGAGGCACAGGAAAAGCTGAACAAAATCCGCCCGCTCAATATCGGTCAAGCATCGCGAATCTCGGGCGTGTCGCCGGCAGATATAAACGTGCTACTGATTTGGTTGTCACAGAGAAGGTGAAGGCTGTTATGAAGAAATTAGTTACAGACGCGTGCAAAAAAATCGGGATAGAGCTGACCGACTTACAGACGGAGCAATTCGAAAAATACTACAATATCCTCGTTGAGTGGAACGAAAAAATTAACCTTACGCGAATCACCGAGCCCGAGGAAGTGGCGGTCAAGCACTTCGCCGACAGCCTTACTTTACTTAATTATTATGATATTCCGAAGAAAGCAAAGGTGATTGACGTGGGTACGGGCGCGGGTTTTCCGGGTATTCCGCTGAAACTCGCCCGACCCGACATAGACTTGACTCTGCTCGACAGCCTCAACAAGCGGCTCGTGTTTTTAAACGAGGCGTGCGATATAATAGGTATAGATGCGAGCACCGTCCATTCTCGCGCCGAGGACGGCGGACAAAACGCGCTCTATCGCGAGAAGTTTGACGTTGCGGTATCGCGCGCGGTCGCAAGGCTCAACACGCTTTGTGAGTATTGTCTTCCTTACGTCAAGGTCGGCGGCAGCTTTGTTTCGATGAAAGGCCCCGACCTCAGCGAGGAACTGAGCGAGGCGAAAAACGCCGTCAAAGTGCTCGGCGGAAAAATCAAAACCGCGTCCGAGTTCGAACTCAACGGAGCAGGAGAGAGGACAATCGTGCAGATTGAGAAAATCTCCCCAACCCCGAAACAGTACCCGAGACATTCCTCAAAAATTAAAACTAAAGCATTATAAAGGCTGCCGCAAGGCGGCCTTAACTTTTTGAAAAACGTCCGAAAAACGCAGTTTTCTACAAAACTTCCCATAAACAATTATAAAAATTGCTCAGAATCCGACACCAATCGCAAGAGCTTGGTGATATCATATAGTCACAGCGAAAGACAAGCAGTCAGCGAGGTGAGCGATTGAACTTCCTGTCAAGAAGCGAAAGCAAAATCTTTGATATCCCCACAATCAAAATTCGCCCCAATAAAACTCAGCCGAGAAAAATCTTCGACGACGACAAGCTACGCGATTTGTCGAGGTCGATTGAAGAAAACGGAATTCTCCAGCCGCTCACTGTCCGCAAGGTGTCGCAAAGCGAGTACGAAATCATCGCGGGCGAGCGAAGGCTGAGAGCCGCGGTGATGGCGGGTATGGCGCGCGTGCCGTGCATAATAGTAAAGTGCAACGACCGCGAAAGCGCAATGCTTGCGTTGCTCGAAAACTTACAGAGATGTGATTTAGGTCTTTTTGAAGAAGCACGCGGCATCTCACGGCTTATCCGACGCTACGGCATAACTCAGGAGCAGGCGGCGAAAAAGCTCGGCAAAAGCCAGAGCACCATCGCCAATAAGCTCCGTCTCCTCAACCTTTCCTATGATGAGCAGGACTGGATAGTGCAGGCGGGTCTGTCGGAAAGACACGCCCGCGCCCTGCTCAAAATCTACGACCAGGAGCTGAGGAAAGAGGCGCTTTCGAAGATAATTGCACAGAACCTCAACGTCTCGCAGAGCGAGGAGCTGATAGAGAGACTGCTCTACAATTCCTCAGTCCCCGAAAAAGCGGAGAAAGGTACTCAGAAAATCGTCATCAAGGACATCCGCGTTTTCATAAACACAATCAACAAGGCCGTCTCGACGATGAAACTTGCGGGCATAGACGCCGTATGCAAGCACAAGGACAGCGGCGACTACATAGAGTACACCGTAAAAATTCCCAAAGCGACTACAAATTAGCTTTATAATCGCTTAAACTCCCGACCGTAAGGTCACAAACAAGCTTTCCACGATGGATACTCTGTATCCACCACTCATACCCATTTCCTTATCTAAACCCCTTGCCAACGCCACACAGTTCGCTGTGTGGCGTTTGGCATTGTTAAACGCGCCGATTCCTTAATGTTTCACATGAAACATTAACAAATACTAAACACCGATTAAAAACAATTGCCTTTTAGGCATATTTTGCGCAATACATTGCGCCCTGTCATCGAAAGACATCAGCCTTTCTGCGGAATGGCACTCGTCTGACGAAAAATCTGCTCTGAAGTTTTATCTCTTTTTTAATCAGTGTTTAGTATAATTTTTCAAAAACACTTTTATTCCGCCTTGTTTTGTGGTACAATTTCTTTGTATTATGAAAAAATACTGAACAACAGCTGTTTTTTGGAGTTTAGTACAGGATAAAGGTGATTTTTTGGCAAAGGTAATTGCAATCGCAAACCAAAAGGGCGGCGTGGGAAAGACCACCACGGCGGTCAATTTAGCTGCGTGCCTCGGAAAGATGGGCAAGCGCACTCTGCTTGTCGACGTCGACCCGCAGGGCAACGCGACGAGCGGAGTCGCGGTGGATAAACGACAGCTCACAAAGTCCACCTACAACATTTTGGTGGACGGAATAAAGGCGGAGGAGTGTCTTTTTTCCACGCAGTTTGAGAATCTGCACATTCTTCCGAGCGCGCTCGACTTAGCGGCGGCAGAGCTCGAAATTGCGGAAAAGCCGCATAGGGAAGCCATTCTTAAGAACGCAGTGCTTCCTATAAAATATAACTACGACTACATAATAATCGACTGTCCGCCGTCACTCGGCTTGATTACGGCGAACGCCTTAACCCTCGCGGACACGATTTTGGTGCCGATTCAGTGCGAGTATTACGCGCTCGAGGGTCTGTCTCAGCTGATGAGCACCGTAAGGCGCGTAAAAAGGCAGTATAACCCGAGTTTAGAGTTAGAAGGCGTGCTGCTTACTATGTACGACGGCAGGCTCAACCTCACTCAGCAGGTTGTCGAGGAAGTTAAGAAATTCTTCCCGCGCAAGGTTTTTAGGACAGTCGTTCCGCGCGGCGTAAGGCTTTCGGAGGCTCCGTCGTTCGGTATGCCCGTAATTTATTACGACAAGAGCTGCAAGGGTTCGCTGGCGTACTCAGAGCTTGCGAAGGAAATCGCGGGAAAGGAGAATTGAAATGGCTAAGAAAATAGGAGGACTCGGCAAGGGTCTCGGCGCAATTTTCATCGAGAACGAGACCGAGGACAGAAACGCCACAGTCACACTGAAAATATCGGAAATAGAGCCTAACCACGACCAGCCGCGCCGCGAGTTTGACGAGGATGCACTGAACCAACTCGCCGACAGCATAAAGCAACACGGACTTATCCAGCCGATACTCGTGCGGCCGCTCCTCGGCGGAGGATATCAGATTGTCGCAGGCGAACGCCGCTACAGAGCGTGTCAGATTGCCGGCGTGACGGAAGTTCCCGTGATGATTCGCGAGCTTACGGAAAGGGAAACGATGGAAATCGCGCTTATCGAGAATTTACAGCGCGAAAATCTCAACCCGATTGAAGAGGCGCTCGGCTACAAAAGCCTTATGGACGAGTACAACCTGAGTCAGGAGGACGTCGCGACGGCGGTCGGAAAGTCGAGACCCGCGGTTGCGAACACGCTGAGACTGCTTAAGCTGCCCGACGAAGTGTGCAATCTTCTTAAAGAAGGCAGGCTAAGCGCAGGCCACGCGAGAGCGCTTTTGTCGTTCGACAGCGACGACGAAATTATAAGGCTTGCAAACGAAATCATCGAAAACGACCTCTCCGTGCGACAGATCGAAAAGCTCTCGAAAGCAAAGCCGAAGAAGTCGAAGGAAACAAAACCCGAGCGCAAACCGAGCTACTACGCTATGGTGGAGCAGTCACTCAGTGAGTATCTCGGAAAAAAGGTAAAAGTATCACCGCTCAAAGGCAAAAAAGGCGGAACATTGCAAATCGAGTTCTACAGCGACGAGGATTTGAAGGACTTAGCCGCAAAATTAGGGAAGTAAACCAAAAGGAGAAAACAAATGATAGACATTAAATTTTTAAGAGAAAATCCGGATGTTGTAAAAGAAAACATCAGAAATAAATTTCAGGACAAAAAGCTCCCGCTCGTGGACGAGGTTATCGACCTCGACAAGCAGAGCCGCGAGGCTAAGGGCAAGGCTGACGCGCTGCGCGCCAACCGCAATAAGCTCTCTAAGCAGATAGGCGCGCTCTACGCTCAGGGCAAACGCGAGGAGGCAGAGGCTTTAAAAGCCGAGGTTGCCGCTCAGGGCGAGGAGTTAGCCGCACTCGAGGAGCAGGAGGCACAGCTTTCCGCGAAGGTTACTGAAATTATGATGGTGATTCCGAATATCATCGACCCGCAGGTTCCTATCGGCAAGGACGACAGCGAAAACGTAGAGGTTGAGCGGTTCGGCGAGCCCGTCGTGCCTGACTTCGAGGTGCCTTATCATACCGAGATTATGGAGAAGTTCAACGGAATCGACCTCGACTCCGCGCGCAAGGTTGCGGGCAACGGTTTCTACTACCTTATGGGCGACATTGCTCGCCTTCACAGCGCGGTGATTTCTTACGCGCGCGACTTTATGATTAACCGCGGATTCACTTACTGCGTGCCGCCGTTTATGATTCGCTCAAACGTCGTAACAGGCGTAATGAGCTTCGCCGAAATGGACGCGATGATGTACAAAATCGAGGGCGAGGACCTCTACCTTATCGGTACGTCCGAGCACAGTATGATTGGTAAATTTATCGACACAATGGTTAAGGAGGAGGAGCTCCCGCAGACCCTCACAAGCTACTCGCCCTGCTTCAGAAAGGAAAAGGGCGCTCACGGAATCGAGGAACGCGGCGTTTACAGAATCCACCAGTTCGAAAAGCAGGAAATGATTGTTGTTTGTAAGCCCGAGGAGAGCAAAATGTGGTTCGATAAGCTGTGGCAGAACACCGTCGACCTCTTCCGCTCGCTCGATATTCCCGTGCGCACGCTCGAATGCTGCTCGGGTGACCTCGCGGACCTCAAGGTGCGCTCAATCGACGTCGAGGCGTGGTCGCCGCGACAGAAGAAATACTTCGAGGTCGGCTCCTGCTCGAACCTCGGCGACGCTCAGGCTCGCCGCCTCAAAATCCGCGTAAAGGGCAAGGACGGCAAGTACTTCGCCCATACCCTCAACAACACGGTTGTCGCTCCGCCGAGAATGTTAATCGCATTCCTCGAAAATAACCTCAACGCCGACGGTTCAGTAAATATTCCGACAGCCCTCCAGCCGTATATGGGCGGCCAGACAGTCATAAAATAAAATGCGCAAAGCGCATTCCGCAGTACGCTTTTTAGAGTTTTAATTAATTTAACACAAAGAAACAGGCAGATATAACGTTTCCGTTATACCTGCCTTTGTTTTAGCATAATTTAATTGCGCATTACGAATTGCGAATTACTCGATGGAGCAGTCGAGGTACTCCATAAGCTCCTCTTCGTCTCTCTTTTTCTTTTCTCTTACGATAAAGAACGCGGTAAGCGCTGCGGTAACAGCCGCAACAAGCGAAATCGCGCCGAAAATAATAGCTAATTTGCCACCCTTTTTCATTATTGAAACCTCCCGAATCGTAGTTCTATATTTATAATAACAGTTTTTACAAAAAAGTCAACAATTATTATGCAATAAAAAGAAAAGCAGAGCCAAAGCTCTGCTTTAAGGTTTTGCAAATTTATGCGGAGGCGTTAAGACGCTTTGCGAGATTTGACTTGCTTCTTGCTGCCTTGTTCTTGTGGAGAAGACCCTTAGCCGCAGCCTGGTCAATCTTCTTTACAGCAAAGCTAACTGCCTCAGCCTTATTGTCAGCGTTACTCTCTATAGCGATGTAAGCCTTCTTGATAGCTGTCTTAAGAGCAGATTTAGTCTCCTTGTTCTGAGCTGTCTTCTTAGCAATAACCTTAACACGCTTCTTAGCTGATTTAATGTTAGGCATTGTCGCACCTCCTTAAAATAGTAAAAATCTAATTGTTATATAGTCGTGCACGAATTATGATACCATTATTTATCGAAAAATTCAAGCCTTTTTTTCATTTTTTTAAAAAATTTGCAAAAAATAGTTATCTCCAAAAATCAAACCGCAATATATTGTGCTTATTAAAGGAAATCGGGCTACTGACCACTGCTATTTCGCTTGGAGAAAAAGTAAATAATGAGCACTGCAACGAGGAAAACCGCGGCAATACATCTGAAAATGATACCGTACGTTCCCGCAAACAAATCGAACGGCGCAAGATAATTTACAAGATACCAGCCGAACATAAAAAGGAAAAATCCGCCCAATATATATAGTACAGGGCTCATCTTGTGCGCTGAGTAGGAACAGTACACACAAAGCAACGCCCATAATATAATGTATACAATTTGCATAAGGAGACCCCTTTCACCTGAGTGTGTTTATTATAGAGGTTTGGAGAGTGAATGTCAAGCAAATGGCTTCACAGAGCTTTTTGCACTGTACAAAATGGCGATTATGTCCATTTGAAGAAAAATTTTGCACAATAGTATTGACTTTTCTTGACTTATGAGTAAAATAATAATCGTAGCGATTAGCACTCTAAGGCTTAGAGTGCTAACAGAGACTAAACAATAACAGCCACAAAGAAGGCGGGAAAATGAATATTGCTTTACGAAAGCAGAAAATTCTCGCTGCTGTTATAGAGAATTACATCGCGACAGGCGAGCCGATTGGCTCGAAGGCTCTGCAAAACACAGAGAGCCTGAACGTCAGCTCCGCGACAATCCGCAACGAGCTTGCCGACCTGACGGCGCGCGGGTTTTTAAAACAGCCGCACACCTCGGCGGGTCGCGTGCCGACCGAGACGGGTTACCGCTACTACGTCGACAACCTTATGGACGTACAAGCGCCGCAGGAACGCGTTCGGCGGTATATTGAGGCTCGCATTACCGACGCGTGCGACGCCCCCGAGCATATTCTTCGGACGGCGTCAGACGTTGTAAGCGAGCTGTGCTCGACGGTTGCGCTCTCGTCGACTCCCGCGGGGGACGACACGCGCGTTTACCGCGTCCGATTCGTGCAGACGGGACGCTTTACCTCAATGCTGGTACTCATCACCTCAACAGGTATGGTAAAAAGTCGACTCTTCCGCTGTGACTTTAACATCACGCCCGAGATGCTCAACGTGTTCGACAGGGCTCTCAACGAGAAGTTAGCGGGTCAGCCGCTCAGCTCCGTTAATCAGCCGTTCGCGCAGACCTTCGCCGCTTCGTTCGGCGAGCTCGGACTGTTGATGCCCGATATGCTGCTTGCTGTGCTCGACGCGTGCAAGGAGGCTTCGGGAACGAATGTCTACTCGAGCGGCACGACGAAAATTCTCTACCAAACGGACCAGAGCCTCAGCTCCGCGCGCAGCGTGCTCGAGCTGCTCTCCGATAACAGCAAGAGGGAAAAGCTGATGAAAACCGTGCCCGACGGCACCAACATATATATAGGCAGGGAGAACGCCCTGCCCGAACTCAGGCACAGCGCCTTGTGCGCGACGAGGTACCTCATCGAGGGATATCCCGCGGGCGCAATCGCGCTTATCGGAACGCTGAGAACCGACTACGCAAACGCGGTCTCGATTCTTGAGTACACCGCAAAGGTCGTAGGCGAGCAAATCAGCGAGCTGATTTCGACACACCGATAGAAAGGAATGAAAATATGAGTGAAGAAAAGACTCCCGAGACTCAGGAGGTTGTAGAAGAAACAACCGAGAAAGAGCCGAAGAAGGAAGAAAAGAAGGCGAAAAGGCCCAAAAAGGACAAAAACGCCGAGAAGATAAAAGAGCTTGAGGACGCGCTCAGTGAGGAAAAAGACAAAAGACTCCGCCTCGCCGCAGAGTACGACAACTACCGCAAGCGCACATCTTCGGAAAAGTTAGGCATATACGGCGACGCCACCGCAAAGGCGGTCGAGCAGATTCTCCCCGTTGCGGACAGCATCACGATGGCTCTGCAGAATATGCAGGACGTTCCCGAGGAATATAAAAAGGGCATTGAGCTTGTGCAAAATCAGCTCAAAACCTCGCTTGAAAAGTTAAAGGTTGAGGAGTTTTGCGAGGTTGGCGACGACTTCGACCCCACTCTTCACAACGCTATCGGCAAAATCGAGAGCGACGACTTTGAGGAGAACAAAATCTCCGCTGTATATCAGAAGGGCTACAAAATCGGCGACAAAATCATTCGTCACGCGATGGTTCAGGTAGCAAACTGCGATTAATAAAATTTTTATATAAAACATTATTTATGGAGGTAATTCATTATGGCAAAGACAATAGGTATAGATTTAGGTACAACGAACTCCTGCGTTGCAGTTATCGAGGGCGGCGAGCCGGTCGTAATCGCTAACGCAGAGGGTGCAAGAACAACTCCGTCCGTAGTAGCTTTCTCAAAGGACGGCGAGAGAATGGTAGGTCAGGTCGCTAAGCGTCAGGCTATCACAAACCCCGACAAGACAGTTTCCTCTATTAAGAGAGAAATGGGTACAGCCTACAAGGTTGCTATCGACGGCAAGAACTACACACCGCAGGAAATCTCCGCGATGATTCTCCAGAAGCTCAAGGCTGACGCTGAGGCTTACCTCGGCGAGAAGGTAACACAGGCTGTTATCACGGTTCCCGCTTACTTCACCGACTCACAGCGTCAGGCTACTAAGGACGCGGGCAAAATCGCAGGTCTCGACGTTAAGCGTATCATCAACGAGCCTACTGCCGCGGCACTTTCCTACGGCGTAGACAAGGAAAACGACCAGAAGGTTATGGTATACGACCTCGGCGGCGGTACCTTCGACGTAAGCATTATCGAGATGGGCGACGGCGTTCAGGAAGTTTTAGCAACAGCAGGTAACAACCGTCTCGGCGGCGACGACTTCGACAAGAGAATCATCGACTGGCTTGTTTCTGAGTTCAAGACCTCCGACGGCGTTGACCTCTCAAACGACAAGATGGCTATGCAGAGACTCAAGGACGCTGCAGAGAAGGCAAAGATAGAGCTTTCGGGCGTTACTTCCACAGCTATCAACCTCCCGTTTATCACAGCAGACGCAACAGGCCCCAAGCACCTCGACCTCACCTTAACAAGAGCAAAGTTCGACGAGCTCACAGCAGACCTCGTAGAGGCTACAATGGGTCCCGTACGTTCCGCTCTCTCCGACTCGGGTCTTAACATCAGCGAAATCGACAAGGTTCTTATGGTCGGCGGTTCTTCGAGAATCCCCGCTGTTCAGGAAGCTGTTAAGAAGCTTATCGGCAAGGATCCGTTCAAGGGAATCAACCCCGACGAGTGTGTTGCTATCGGCGCGGCTATTCAGGCAGGCGTACTCGGCGGCGAGGTAGACGGACTCCTTCTCCTCGACGTTACTCCGCTTTCACTCGGTGTTGAGACAATGGGCGGCGTTATGACAAAAATTATCGACAGAAATACAACTATCCCGACCAAGAAGAGCCAGATTTTCTCCACTGCGGCTGACAATCAGACTCAGGTTGAAATTAACGTTTTACAGGGTGAGCGTGAGTTCGCGCGCGACAACAAGCAGCTCGGTCTTTTCGCTCTCACAGGTATCGCTCCCGCTATGCGCGGCGTTCCGCAGATTGAGGTTACCTTCGACATCGACGCTAACGGTATCGTAAATGTTTCCGCTAAGGACCTCGGCACAGGTCGCGAGCAGGCTATCACAATCTCCTCCTCTTCGAATATGAGCAAGGAGGACATCGACAAGGCTGTCAAGGAAGCTGAGCAGTTCGCAGACGAGGATAAGAAGCGCCGCGAGGAAATCGACGCTAAAAACGAGGCCGAGAATATGGTTTATCAGGCAGAAAAGCTCGTAAACGAGAACGGCGACAAGCTCGACCCTGCCGATAAGGACACAATTTCGAGCAAGGCAGCAGCCCTCAAGGATGCTATCGCAAAAAGCGACAAGGCTATGATGGACGCTGCTAAGGAAGATTTACAGAAGGCTCTCTACGAGGTTTCCGCAAAGCTCTATCAGCAGGCTAATCCTCAGGGCGCTCCCGGCCAGCCGACTCCCGATATGGGTCAGCAGCCCACAGGCGGCGCAGATAACGTTTACGACGCTGATTTCACAGACGTAGACGGCAACTGATAAAGAATAAATTTGCTTGACGGAGCTGCTCTTATAAGGGCGGCTCTGTTCGGGCGTTTTGTGAGAGTTATCACAAAGAGAAAAACTATGGCATAAGTTATTATAACTTTTGCAATGGGAGAATTCTATGGCAGACAAAAGAGATTATTACGAGGTCCTCGGCGTTCAGAAGGGCGCCTCGGACGACGAGATAAAAAGGGCGTACAGAAAAAGCGCAAAGCAGTACCACCCCGACCTTCACCCCGGCGACAAGGATTGCGAGGAGAAGTTCAAGGAGGTCAACGAGGCTTACGAGGTACTTTCCGACAGCGAAAAACGCGCGCGCTACGACCAGTTCGGCCACGCAGGCGTTGACCCGAACTTCGGCGCGGGCGGCGGCAGTCCGTTCGGACAGGATATGGACATCGGCGATATTTTCAACAGCTTTTTCGGCGGATTTGGCGGCTTCGGCGGTAATCGAAGAGCTAATCCTAACGCGCCGCGCCGCGGAAACGACGTCGAGGCTCAGGTCGTTATCACCTTCGAAGAGGCGGCTAAGGGCTGTAAGAAAACCGTCACATATAATAACGTGGTTACCTGCGATGACTGTCACGGAACAGGCGCGCAGAAGGGAACTCAGGCAAAGACGTGCTCGGCGTGCTCGGGCACGGGTCGCGTGACCGTAAGCCAGCGTTCGCCGTTCGGCGTGGTGCAGACTCAGCGTGCGTGCGACAAGTGCTCAGGCAAGGGTAAAATCATCGAAACCCCGTGCCGCTCCTGTAACGGCAACGGCCGCGTTCGTAAGCAGAAGGGAGTCGACGTCACAATCCCCGCGGGTATTGCGGACGACCAGATTCTCAACATCAGCGGTCACGGCAACAGCGGAATAAACGGCGGTCCCGCGGGCGATTTACGCGTGTATGTAAAGGTACGTCCGCACGAGATTTTCGAGCGCAGAGGCGACGACGTGTGGTGCGAGATGCCGATTACCGTCGCGCAGGCTATGCTCGGCAGCGAGGTTATCGTTCCGACCCTCGACGGCAAAGTCAGCTACTCGATTCACGAGGGCACTCAGCCGGGCGACGTGTTCAAGCTTAAGGGCAAGGGCATACCTCACCTAAACGGCAGAGGCCGCGGCGACCAGTATGTTAAAATGAATATCGAAATTCCGCGCAACCTCAACTCAAAGCAGAAAAAAGCAGTTACAGAACTCGACGAGGCTCTCGGCGAGAAAAATTATGTAAAACAGAAATCCTTCCGCGAAAAGCTGAGGAAGTTGTTCGGCGACTAATTTACATAGCCGCCTGTCAAAAGCCGCCTTCGGGCGGCTTTTTGTGCGTTACAGCATTTTCTTCTTGTAAAAGTTGCGGTCGCGTTATATAATGTTAACGGAATTTTATTAACGAGGTATATGAAATGAAGAAACTACTCAGCGCAGTTCTGTGCGCTCTGATTGCCGCGACGGCTTTTGCCTTTCCCGCGAGTGCGCTCGATTCGGACGAGGGCGATTTCTGCGGCGGCTCAATGGTGCAGTGCGGCAAGTACATCGTTTCCGCCGTAAATAACGTGAAGAAAAACAAACTCAGGATTTACCGCACGAACCTAAAGGGTAAGAAAAAGAAATTAGTCGCGACCACTCCGACCTATTCGGGCACCGCTCTGCTTACATACAAGGACAAGGTCTACTACCGCAAGGGAACGGCGGTTATAGCCTACGCCCCGAGCACAAACAAGAAAAGCAAGCTGTTCGATATGGCTGACGGTCAGCATAAGGCACGCAAAAACGACAGTGTTTCTATGCTCGCTATCTGTCCGCAGGGTATCGTCTACCGCGACGCTTTCAGTGCAATTTATCTGCGCGGCTTTGACGGCAGCGATAATATGGCGGCAGACGGGTCGGCGAGCAAATATAATTCCTACAACACCTTCCTCGGCGCGACTGCGGACAGTATCTTCTACTACCGAACTGAGAAAAAAAGCGGCGGTCGTTACGTCCAGCAGATGTACCGCTATATTTGCGGCGATTTAGCTGTGCAGAAGGTCGGCG
The DNA here is from genome assembly GCA_022510945.1 of Ruminococcus sp. Lineage (GTDB taxonomy): Bacteria > Bacillota > Clostridia > Oscillospirales > Acutalibacteraceae > Ruminococcoides. The sequence continues at coordinate 5,089 of JAFLSK010000003.1, read as the reverse complement.
CGTTTAAGTCCGTGAAAAAGCCGTACTCCGTTCCGAACAACGGCTCGTTTCGCGCGCTTGCGGATAAGCTTGTCTTTACTGTCGGCGGGGCGGACAAAAACGGACAGTTCAAGGGCGTGCTCTGCTCTATGAACAGGGACGGCTCGGGTATTAAAACGCTGAAAGAGGGTGCTGTCGGGGCAGTGATTCTCCCCGCGAAGAGCGGCGCGTACATCACCCTGACCGACAAAAAGGGAAATACCGCCCTTACCGGAATCAGCGACAAAGGAAAGCTTACGCAAGCGGTAAAATACACCGACATAAAGTACCCGATTATTACCTATACGACCCCGAGCGGCTGCGCGGTCGGGATAAATCACTCCAAAACGGAATTCAGCTACGACCTCTATACACTTCCGAAGGTGAAAAAGGCAGTCGGCAAGAGGGTCATAAAGGCGGGTAGCCTTCTGAAAAAATCCGACTACGGCTATATCCTCGTCACCCCGACGATAGGCGGCAGCGTCGGCGACCTCGCTTTGGTGACGTACGGCGTTTACCGCTACGATAACAAGGGCGATTTCGAGAAGGTTTACCGCTGTCAAAGCTACATCGTAAATGCAAAAACAGGCAAGAAAACTTTGATTGATAAGTAAAGGAAAAGATTATGGCAGAATGGACAGAAATCAAAATCTCAATTAACGCTGACGATACCGACAAGGCAAGCGACATCGCGAATATGGTCGTGCCCTACGGCATATATATCGAGGACTACTCCGCGTTGGAGGAGCAGGTGCAGGAGATAGCGCATATCGACCTAATCGACGAGGATTTGCTCGCAAAGGACAGGAGTAAGGCGTTTATCCACATCTACCTCGAGCCCGACGTAAACCCCGCGGAGTCGCTGGCGTTTCTTTCCGAGCGTTACACCGCCGAGGGTATAGAGCATAAAATCGAGACCGACCACACCCTCGAGGAGGATTGGCGCAATAACTGGAAGCAGTTCTTCCACCCGACGCCCGTCGGCGAGAAAATTCTCATTCGCCCGACGTGGCGCGACGACTATGACGCAAAAGGCAGGATTGTGCTCAACATCGATCCCGGTCTTGCGTTCGGTACAGGCAGCCACGAGACAACGCGACTCTGTCTTGAGACGATTGAAAAGTATCTTAAGGACGGCGACACCGTGCTCGACGTGGGCTGCGGCAGCGGTATCCTCGCTATCGCCTCGCTCTTGCTCGGAGCAAAAAGCGCTGTCGGCGTAGACATCGACGAGGTCGCTGTCAAGACTGCCGTCGAAAACGCCGAGCTCAACGGCGTGTCCGACCGATTTACGGCTATAACGGGCGATCTTACGGAAAAAGTGAGCGGAAAATACAATTTAGTAGTTGCAAATATCGTGGCAGATGCTATAATAAGTTTATCGAGCGGCGTGAGCGAGTTTATGAATCCCGACTCCGTGTACATTATGAGCGGAATTATCGACACCCGCGCCGACGAGGTTGTGGAGGCTGTCAGCCGTGAGTTCGATATTATCGAACGATATGAAGACGGCGGTTGGGTTGCTCTCGCAGCGAAAATAAAACAGTAACTTTTTAACCCCCAAGGAGGTCATTATGAAAAAGAAAAACACAGCAAGAGACAACGTGAATCTCTTCTTCTCCGCGTTTCTGATTTTAGCGTACATCATCTGCGGCTACTTCTTCTCAAGCTTTGCGGGAACGCTCGCGGGCGCGGTAGCTCAGAGCGCCGTTACCGTGGCTATTGTGGCGGTATTCGGACTCCTCATTTTCTACGCTACAAGAGTTGGCGAGGGAAAAACCGTGAAGAGACTGAGCATTGTGACACTCGTTTTGCTCGATTTACCGACTCTCTACATAATCTTAGCGTTCGTAATCTCCGCGCTTCCGTTCCACCGCGAGCTCGTTGAGGCTCCGCTCGTTGCGTATATGGCGGCTCTCGCGTTCGGCTACGGCGTGCCTTATACCTTCATCAGCGGATTCGAGACCGTTTCGGACGAGGAAGAGCCCGAAGCTGTGGAAGAGGAAACCACCGCGGTTGAAGGCGGAATCGAGGAAGAGTTGAGCGAGGCTGAGCCCGTTGCTGCCGAGCAGTCCTATGAGCCCGACGCCGACGAAATCGTGGTCGAGGGTACCGCGGTTATCGAGAATATCGACGAATACGTCTCTGAAGACGAAGAAACAGAAGACCCCGAAGAATAATCAAAATCACAGTCGGGCGGGTAGTCTGCGGTTGCAGGCTTTCCGCCCGATTTTGCGTTGTAAACGCTTGACAAAATTTACTCAAAGATTTATCATTTAGTTAACTATAAATTTGGAGGGATACAAGTGCCCGAAAGAAGAAATCCAAACTCCCGGAGGTCCGACGTAAAACGCCGCACGCGCGCTGCGCGCGAGGATTACGGCGACGGATTCGGCGTTCAGGACGAGGAGATTGTTCCTCAGTTTGAAAACAACGAAAAATCACCCCGTAAGCAGGACGACATAAAAAGACAAAATGATAGAAAAACATCCGCTATAATTATAGCGGTATCGGTTGTTGTGGTGCTCCTAATCATAGCGGCGACGGTATTTGCGATAGTCGGATGTCCCGGCGCGGACAAGTCCGTCGAGCCCACCGAAACGACAGAGACAGTAGAGGAAACCGAGGAGTACTCGACCCACGCCGAGGCTGCCGCGGTACCGGTGCAGACTCAGGCTCCCGCGACGGCGGCGCCCACCGCAGCCCCGACAGAGCCGCCTACCGAGGCTCCCACACAAGCTCCCACAGAACCTCCCACAGCAGCGCCTACTCCCGCACCAACCCCTGCTCCGACTCAGCCGCCTACCGAGGTGCCTACAGAGGCACCCACCGAGGCTCCCGCCGAGTCATACCCTATAGTATAATCCAACAGTATAAAGATACAGGTGATGAATAATGGCTGAAGAAAAAAGACGTTGCCCTAACTGCGGCGCGTATTTAACACAGGATGACAAAGAGTGCTATGTGTGCGGCGAGGGGATTTCCTCTGCGACCGACGAGCTTGACGAGATTTTAAGGCGCGAGGAGCCGAAGGAGCCCGAGCACCGCACAATGGTCGAAAAATACGAAGATAACGACGAATACATAAAGGAAACCGACGAAAAGAAGGACGTCCCCTATGAGGACGAGCCCGAATACAGCGAGGACGAATACTCTGACCCCTACGAGGACGAAGAGTACGACGAACCGCGCGAAAAAAGCGGCTCGAAGAAAGTCGCTCTCATCTGCGGTATCTGTGTGGGCGTTGTTGCCCTCGTGGCTATTGTGTGCGGATGTTGGTTTACAGGCGTTTTCGGTGGCGGTGACGACGACGGAGAATACACCGTTTATTTCGACAAGCCGTCCGTGAATATTAACCTTATAGAGGAGAACGGCAGGGTCTACAACTGGGGCGCTGACGTGGAGCTCTCCTACATCGACAAAAAGGGCGTTGAGCAGACCGTGGTTTGCAGCCCAATGCTTGAGTACGACAACCTCTGGAGATGCGACGTTCCATCTGACGCAACACAGGTTTATTTCTATCAGAGCGGCGACACTAAGCTGCGCACGCAGATTCTCCCCGAGTTGCTCGACGAACAGGTCTACTACGTTACACAGATACTCCTGAACGACGCGCTCGAGCTGCCCGTGGCGAGCTGCTCGCTCGACGAGTTCGACGGCTACGGCGTGAACGCAACCGAGGAAACTACCCCCGAACAGACCGCTGAGGAAACGACCGAAAAACCGACCGAAGCCGAAACCGAGCCCGATGTAACAGAGCCCGAAACCACCGAGCCCGAGACGGAGAGCACTACCGCCGACTCAGGACAGGACAGATACACCGTCTCCGTGCCGAGCGCGTGGGAGGACGGCACAACCGTCATAGAAAAGGGCAACTGCACCACCTATTACGAAACCTACAACTACAACAACTATCAGAGCGGTATGCTGCTCTCGATATATGTATACGACTCGGGCGATAACTCGTACGGCGATATGAATGTCAAGAAGGTGCTGACTACCTCCGACGGACAGAAGAAAATCGTTATCGTAACTCCGTCCGACGTGGAATTCAACGACGCGGACGAAACCGCGGCGGAGAACTATGTGAACCTCTCCAACCTGTCGAAGCAGGTTATCGACTCAATCAAAGCAAATTAATTACTATTATATGAAAAGGAATGATACCAATGGGTTGTGACAGCAACTGCTCCTCCTGCGCCGAAAACTGTTCAAGCAGAACAGCACCGCAGGATTTACACGAAAATCTTCATCCGCTCAGTTCCGTTAAAAAGGTAATCGGTGTTATCTCGGGCAAGGGAGGTGTAGGCAAGAGCCTCGTCACCTCGACCTTAGCCGTGACGATGAACCGCCGCGGAAAAAAGACCGCTATTCTCGACGCGGATATCACGGGTCCGTCTATCCCGAAGGCGTTCGGTATCCACGAGCGCGCTAAGGGCAACGACGACGGAATTTTCCCCTCTGCGACCGAGACAGGTATCGACATTATGTCGATAAATCTCCTGCTCGAAAACGAGACCGATCCCGTAATCTGGCGCGGCGGACTTATCTCGGGCACGGTAAAGCAGTTCTGGACGGACGTAATATGGCACAACGAGGACTATATGTTCGTCGATATGCCTCCGGGCACGGGCGACGTTGCGCTGACTGTTTTCCAGAGTATTCCGCTCGACGGAATCATAATCGTTACCTCGCCGCAGGACCTCGTCTCAATGATTGTTGAGAAGGCTGTGAAGATGGCGAAGATGATGAACGTGCCGATTCTCGGTATCGTCGAGAATATGAGCTACTTTATGTGCCCCGATTGCGGCAAAAAGCACTACATCTACGGCGAGAGCAAGATAGACGAAATCGCCGAACAGTTCGGCACGAAGGTGCTCGCTCGCCTTCCGATTAATCCCGACCTCGCGAAGTGCGTGGACGAGGGCAGAGTCGAAATGTTCGAGGGCGACTATATGGCAGACGCCGCGGACGAGCTCGAGAAGCTATAAAATAATTAAGCCTTGTGTATAAAACTGAATCTGTCAAGCAAAAGTAGACAATAAAAAATACAATTAAGTGAACCCCTGTT
>JAFLSK010000029.1 GCA_022510945.1 Ruminococcus sp. | reverse complement strand
GCATAAAAAAGAAAGTAGACACTTTTTTGTGTCCACTTTCATTTTACACCTTCACTTCTGACAGAGCCTTCGTTTTTATATAACCTTTACCTTGAGCTTTAATACCCTTCCGTTGACCTTAATTTTAAGAGTAGCTTTTCCCTTCTTAAGGCCCTTTACCGTGATTTTATCGGCAGACTTTTTAGAGGTGATTTTAGCGATTTTTGTGTTTGAATACGCGTTGTTTTTGCTGAAAACCTTACCGCGGATTGCGACCTTCACAGTCTTGCCCTTCTTAACCGATACTTCCTTTTTATCAAGCGACGGATTTCTCAAAACCCTCATTTGTCTCGAATATTTTGTGCCGTCTGCAAGAGTAGCGCTGAGAGTAACAGTGCCCTTTGTGAGTGCTGTTACCTTTCCCGAGGATGTAACCTTTACGACCTTCGGGTCCGAGGACTTCCACTTTGTCGCTGATTTGCCGTCTACCTTAAGCTTAAAGGAAACACCGGACTGGAATCTCATCTCACTGTGGGCTTTTGACTTCACAAGATAGTTGCAGGAAATGCCGTAAACTGTGCTTGCCTTATAAGGCACATAACATTCAGTGCCGCTTTTGTAGAATTTATTTGCGCTTGTGATGTTTAACTTGAAGTTCTTGTTTAAAACAGTTTTGACGGGTGTTTTTTCGATATAACCGCAGGAATACTTTCCGAGACTTGCAAACTCGCCTACGCTGAGACTTTTAAGCTTAGGGCAGTTTAAAAATGCGTATTTTCCGATAGAATTAACAAAGCTTAAGTCGCTTACGTTTTCTAAGCTTGTGCAACCCTCAAAAGCGAGGGCAGGAATCGTGTCAAGTCCTTCGTTAATAATGACCTTCTTTAGCTTTGTGCAATCGGAAAAAGCGCTTTCACCAAGTCTGCGAAGTGTACCCGGAAGTTCTACGCTCTTCAATTTTTCACAATGCCAAAATGCGGAATCTCCGATGTCGGTAACTCCCGATGGAATCACAATTTCCTCAAGTGCGGAATACTCTACTCCTTCTAATCCGTCAGAGTGAAAGAAAGCACTATCGCCGATTTCGGTTACGGTCCCGGGGATAATAACCTTTTTTGCAGGTACATCGTTTTCGCTAAATAGTTCGTCTCCGAGATACTTTACTGTATAACCGCCAATCTCACTCGGGATTGTGTAGGTGTCGCCGTTTTGCTTACCTGAGATGTACTCGGTCAGCTCGGCGTACTTTCCGTCGTAAACCTTATACTTATAGTCGTCGCTCTCGCCGGTAGTAACGCTGAGCGCCGATACGTTAACTGTTGCTGCCGCGATAACGCTGAGCATAACCAAAACCGATAATAAAAAGGATACATATTTCTTCATAATTGATTTCCTCCATAATTCTCACAATTTTTTATGAAATTTTCACCTTTCGCTATAGTAGTGTCGGTTTTTCGCAAAAAAGTTTCAATAATTTTCAAAAAATTATTACGTTCTGTATTTTGACTAAAAATTACTGTCGAACAAAATTGTTTTCATAATTTATTATCAGAGATATACCATTTGCAGCAGATATTACGCGCAAAAAAGCGGGCTTGAACTCATATGAGTTTCAAGCCCGTTTTGTTTTTATCTTGGTATGCGTATTTTTACCGCTTTCGGCAGTACCGATATTTTCGCGTTCGTCACGCTGAATATTTCGCCGTCGAAGCCTATGTCGAACGGCTCGTCGCTTATGTACTCAACCTCGCTGAACTTGTCGTGATATATAAAATCGAGTTTCGGGTTGTTTATGTGTCCGCCCTTGACGAAGGTCGGCAGCAGTGAAATAAACTTGAGCACGCCGACCGTCGGAACGGACAGAAAGTCGATTTTACCGTCGGCGTTGTCCGCGAGCGGCGCGCACTTTATTCCGCCGCCGTAGTACTTGCCCTTAGCGCAGATTGAGAGAAGGTATGTGCCCTTCCGCTCGAGCTTTTTTCCGTCCGCTATGACACTGAAATTGTGGCGACGACCCATAAAAAGGCAGTAGAAAATCGACAGCTTATACGCAAAGCTCGACGAAATCAATTTCCATTTTTTGAACTTATCGACGTTATTCGCGACCATACAGTCGAAACCGACGCTGATAGAATTGTCGGAAATTCTGTTGTTGCATTTAAGCAAATCAACGGCGACGTCCTCGCCCTGCATAAGTTTTTTTACATCGAGAAAGTCCTCGCTTTTTACGTCAAAGCTGCGGACAAAGTCGTTGCCGCTGCCAATCGGCACGGGCGCTACCGAGCAGTTTTCGAGGTCGTACACGCCGCGTATAACCTCGTTTACCGTTCCGTCTCCGCCGCAAGCGTAGATGACCGCGGGCTCGTCGCTCTGCTTTACATATTCGCGCGCAAGCTCTGTCGCGTGGCCGCGGTACTCGGTATAGGCGACGTCGATATTCAGCCCGAGAGTCTGCTCCTCAATGGTTTTGTACCTGTCGTTCTTGCCCGCGTGTTTGTTGATGATAAATAAGTGGCGCATCCCTGCTCCTTATCCTGCCGTCTCATACCCCTACAAAACAGCATTTTAATAATCGCCGCTACCACATAGCCGATAAATGTAAATACACAGAAATTAAGCATAACCGCTCCTCCTTTAATGCTAAACATCAACTAAAAAGTGGATGTCTTTAATTACATTATAGCGGAGCAGCTGTACCATAAAACGGACTATGGCAGCGTGTATTCCTTAATCTTTATAATAAATTACGTTATTTATCTTTATTCTCTTTTTGTCATTAGACATAGTGTAGTTGAGTCGGAGCGTGATAATATGATCCCTCATATATTTAAGCGTAATCTGTCCGCCGTCGTCTATAGTCCACACAGTGTTCATCGTCGTGTAGCCCGTATTTCGTACGAGGGTTCCGTTCTTATTGAAGCGGTAATCCTTATCTCCGTCCTTGGACTTCCATACGCCGATTAAATCCTTGTCGATTTTGTAATCCTTCATTGTGCTGAGCGAGTACGACTTCGGATTCTTGACCTTAACCAGCTTGTATTGCGCACCTGAATTTTTGGTTAGGGTAAGGGTGTAGCCGTCCTTCGAATTGCCCGTAAGCTCAAATTCAAACAAGCCGTCAAGATTGCCCTCGAGTTCGATATAAACGGAGTGCTTTTTTTCATTGGATTCATCCTTGAACAATCCGCCGTAAACAATACTTCCGTAGTTTTCCTGAGCAACGCCGTCGCTAAAGAACGTGAAGTACGGGATAGCTAAGCCCTCCTGCTCTACAGCGTCTGCCATTTTCCAGCTGCCGTAGAGGTTCTTGATAGAAAAGCTTTTTACTGTGTTTTTGACGGTCGGCGGTTCGGTTACCTCGGGGGTTGTCGGCGGCTCGGTCGGAACTACCACATATTCGGTCACGTTTTCGGTAGGCTCAAGCCGTGACTCGTTATTCTGCACGAAGTTCAGCGAAAACACCGTGAACGCCGCAACTCCTAAAATGAACACAATCGCTACTACAAATACGTTGAACTGCGAAATATTAAAGTACTTCGGAGCGTAGTTTATCGGCTCGGACGGGTCGGCGTTCTCCTTAGTCTGAATCTGAACGAAGCCGTCCTGTCGATAGTCGTTGAAATCAATATTCCTGTTTATTCCCTGATAGCAAAATGGACATATCGTCTCTGAATCTGAAATATCTTTACCGCATCTCGGACAAATCATACGCTCGCCTCCTTGTATATTTCTATCACCTTGTTACAGTGGTCGGAAAACCGCCGGACTACGCTGTCGGGTGAAATCAACCTCACATCGTCGCCGAGCGCGAACAGCCACCCGAAGAACTGGTCACTGACGTTTACCTCGACCTTAAGCAGAAAATGGTCTGTGCTCTCTGAGTCTCGCGTTATGAACACATCCCTGCCGAAGCGGTCGGCCATTACACCGATAAGCCTTTCGTGCACGCGCAATGTTATGTCCGTTCTCTCGCCCGCAAACATAGAGAAAGTCGACTTGCTGTACTCGGCAAGGTCAATCGCGTTGAACTCTGTTTCGCCCTTGCGGCTGTCTTCCGTGAGATTTATTTTTTCCATTTTATCCACTCTGTAGTGGCGAATCTGCTCGCTGTCCTCGTCGTAGCCGATGAGGTAGTAATTCTCGTCGTCCCAACACAGCGCCCACGGACTTACTCTGTAGAGCTTGCCGCCGTGACGGCGTTCGAGCTTTATTTTCTTGGGACTGCCGAAGTCGAGCACCCACTTTTTGTAGTAAAAGCTTACGGACAGGTTGCCGCTAATAGCGTCGTGCAATCTGTCGACGTTGTAGTATATTGTCTCGTTGTCGGTCTTTACTCTGTTCGAGATTATGACCTGATTTTGCAAAAGCTTTGCCTCGTTTTCGCTCGCGAGGCTCTCAAGCTTTCCTATCAATTCGAGACTCTTTTTCTGAGTGATGAACTTTGAGCTCTGGATAGCGTCCACAAGCAGCTTTAACTCGGAAATCTGAAAGTCCCTTGAGCCGACATAGTAACGGACGGTTTTTGTTTTTTCACTGCATATATCGAGCCCGTACAACTCGAGCACCCGAAGGTCGTCATAGAGACTTTTTCGTTCGGCGGCGATTCCGTAGCGAGCAAGCTCCGTTTTAATCTCCTCGGTGGTGAGTCCGTGCATCTCGTCGGTTTTGTCGAGCATTATTTTCATCAGGTATAGAAGCTTTTGTTTTTGCATAGGTTTTTTAGCCATAATCATTCTCCTATAGTGTCTGTGCAATTGCAATGATAAACGGCATAGTTATAATCGAAAGGACGGTCGTCAGAGACACCATTCCGACGGACAGCTCCACGTCGCGGTTAAACTTCGTCGAAAACATCGTGGTTGTTGCAGCCACGGGAGCAGAGGCGGCTATCGTACACGCGACGAGAATATCGCCGCTCACGCCGCACAGATGCATCACAAACAACGCGGCGCACGGAATAGCGATGAGGCGCATCAATATAACCGCGTAGATGCCCTTGTCCCGAAGCGCCTTTACAAAGTTCGCTCTCGAAAGATGGTAGCCGATTACGAGCATTGCGACGGGCGTGTTAAGACCCGCCAAGTAGCCCACGGGGCTGAGGATAATCTCGGGGAGATGAATCCTCAGGAAGAAAAGCAGAGCCGCGCTCGCCGCGCCCAAAACACCCGGATTCAAGATAATTTTCTTTATATTGAAGTTCTTTTTGTCGCCGCTCATATCGAGGAGGCCGTAGCTCCATACGAGCACATTGAACACCGCAACGAACACCGCACCGTAGAAAACGCCCTCGCTGCCGATTACTGCCTGTTGGAGCGGCAGGGACATAAAGCCGCAGTTCGAGAACACTGTGCCGAACTGCAGCACCTTGCGGCGGCTTTCGTCTTTACTGCGGAAGATAAGTCGGCACACGACTATCGACACGCCCTGAATCAGCAAAGCGCACAAGGTCGCGATACCGAGCTTCAGCGCCATATCGGAGTTGAACTCCACGCGCTGGAACGACTGCACCATTATGCACGGCGTCGCAAGATATAGCACAACGTCGGTGAGGTGCTTCGCGCCCGTTTCGTTTATAAGCTTAGTTTTTCCGCAGACAAATCCGACCGCGATGAGGATAAAAAGAATCGCGACCTGGCCTGCTACAATTATCAGATTTTCTACCATAAAACTACCCCGTATATATCGGTAAATCAGTATCATATCAACCGATTTCAAAGTCCGTTAAGTTGGACACACTTATATTATACCAATTATATCGCCAAATTACAATAGAAATGGCGACGATAGTCCATTGTGATTATTGTATAAAAACTAATTTTAATATTGTGCAATTTGTACAAAGTTACAAAGTTTTGTAAATTCGTTGACTTTTGAAAAATAATAAGTATAATACCAGTGTAAGCCAAGAAACACATAATTTGATTATATTATTGTTTATTTTAGGAGGTCATTGATATGGCAACAACAAAGAAAGCTGAGACAGCAGAGGTAAAGACAGAGGCTAAGGCAACTGAGAAGAAGACTGCTGCTAAGAAGCCCGCAACAAAGACAGCTACTAAGGCTGCTGAGAAGAAAACTGCTGAAAAGAAACCGGCTGAGAAAAAGACAGCTGCTAAGAAGGCTCCCGCAAAGAAAGCTCCCGCTAAGAAGGCAACTACAACAAAGAAGGCTGCTGCTTCAAGCGTAGACGTTTTCGTTGAGTTCGGCGGCGTTCAGGTTTCTATCGACGAAGTTATAAAGAACGTTAAGCTCACAAATGGTAAGGCTGCTAAGAATATCACAGTATATCTTAAGCCCGAGGAGAGCAAGGCTTACTTCGTTGCTGACGGCGAAGAGAAGGAAATGGACGTATTCTTCTGCTAATTGCTTAATAGAAATTTTTTGGGCTGTCTCTTCAGGGGCAGCCCTTTAATATACTAAACGCCAATAAGTAATACGGTGATTTGATGAAGGTTTTTAAGAATTTACCGCTCGATAAGATGAGCAACTGCCGCGACCTCGGCGGCTACCCCACAAAATACGGCACGGTAACAAAGTTCGGAGTATTCCTGCGCAGCGAGGCTCCCGTAAAGCTTACGAAACGCGACAAAGCTATACTGCTCGACTACGGAGTTACAAAGTCGCTTGACTTCCGCGGCGACGGCGACCTCATTACCTTTCCGAGCAGTCTCGACACACACGGGATTAAGTACGTTCACCTCCCGATGTTCGGCAGGGCGGACGCGCTCGGATTTGAAAGTAACGGCGACGACCCGAGCAAGGGCTTTACCGGCTGGGGCAAAAGCTATATACAGTGGATAGAGTGCTACAAGGGCTGGGTTCGCGACGTTTTTTACGAGCTTGCGAGCACGGACGGTGTATGTCATTTCAACTGCAACGCCGGCAAGGACAGAACGGGAATAATCAGCGCGCTTATCCTCGCCGTAGCAGGCGTTGGACTCAGCGACATTGCGTTTGACTACAACGTCAGCCGAGCGATGCTAAAACCGCGTTTTGCGCAACTCTCGAAGCAGTGGGGCGACTACCTCAAGGATGACAGAGGTAATCTTATTCCGAATCATCCGTTCCTATATACGCCGAAGGAAGCAATGATTCAGCTTTTCCAATACATCTATTCCAAATACTCCACCGCGGAGAAATACCTTTTGTCCTGCGGCGTAACGAAGGACGAAATCGAAACAATACGCAAAAAGCTTGTGGGCTGATTGCGCCTTTTCAATTCGCAATGCGCAATTCTCAATTAATTTCACACATAAAACAGGCAGGTATAACCAAACGGTTGTACCTGCCTTTGTGTTTGTTTAAGTTTTATTTAACGGTAACTTTGCACTTTAGCTTCATACCGTTTGTCTTTACGGTTATGGTAGCATTACCATTCTTCTTCGCGGTGATTTTGCCGTTCTTGTTTACGGTTGCAACCTTCTTATTGTTTGATGTAAACTTAGCTTTGCCTACGCCGCCTGTGATTTTGAGGGTAAATTTCGCGCCTTTTTTCAAGGTTTTCTTAGACTTATTAAGCTTAGGATTCTTAACCTTGATTGTAAACTCCTTGGACACGCCGTTGTTGGTTACGGCAATAGTTACATTACCCTTCTTAAGCGCGGTAATCTTGCCGCTTGCGCTCACCTTCGCAACCTTAGTGTTGCTTGACTTGTAGGTAGTTGCGCCCTTGCCGTTCTTAACGTCCGCATTAATCTTCGCCGTACCCTTTACATAGAGGGTCTTGGAAGTGTTTTTAACGGTGACGGTTGTCTTATCAGGAGTCGGAGTTGTTTCCGTTGGCTCGGTTGTAGGAGGTTCTGTTTCTGTTGTACTCTCGGTAGGCTCTGATGCGGGTGTGCTTTCCGTCGGAGTTGTTTCTGTAGGTCTCTCGGTTGGTCGTTCTTCAACAGGAACAATGCCGATGTTTTCTTCCTTTTCTACGAGTGCATCCGCGAGTTCGGGGTAAATATCACACGCGACAGAGAGAGACATAAAATCTCTGTCCGTCCACTCGCTACCATCACGCAATGTAAAATAAAATTCAGGATAGGGCGTGTCATCTTTCTGTTTCATATTATAACCGATATGCATATTGCTACCCTCGCACACCACATACCCCGACGAATAAAGCAGGTTGGTTATAGCGCTGCTTTCGTAGTACATATTATCCTTGCCGAAGGTGTTATAGTAGGGTTTTTCTTCAGCGTCCTCAGACGTAAATTTGATTAAATAAAAGTACTTTAACACAATGTTTAAACCATCATTTGTTTCGGTGGATGTAATATAACTAACGGAAATATTTTTTATCTTCTTGCTTTCCGTCTTGTATTCGTAGTAATTCTCAAAATTTCTTTCCGCCAATTCTTCTGTGCTCAACGGAGAGAGCGCATTTGCCGAAAATGCAGTCATAAGCATAAGAAATACGGATAAAATCAGAGCAACATATTTTTTCATTACTAAAACCTCCTGACAATATAAATAGTTAGGGTATGTCCTCTATATACTATAACTTCGGAAAAGTGCGTTTTGTGACAGGTATTATGAAACTTTTAAAACTTTTAAAAAAACCGTTTGGTATCGCGAAATACCAAACGGCTTGATTATTTATATTATTGATTTATGTAACTCAGATAACTCTTACCTTGATAACGTCAGCTAATGCCTCAACGCTTGCCTTGGAAGAATCGTCGTCAGCGTCTACGATAGCGTAGCCGTATGCGCCGCGGGTCTTAGCCTCGATAGCCTTGAGACCTGCTACGGCGGATGTGATGTTCTTCACAGCGTCGTCGCTTGCCTTGAAGAGTACGCAGTAGCGAGTTGCGCCCGCCTTAGCCATTGTTACGTTCGGGAAGTTTACGGAGTTCACGATATTACCGCGCTCGAGGTACTCCTTAATCTGGTCAGCTGCCATAACAGCGCAGTTGTCCTCGCTCTCGGGAGTTGAAGCGCCGAGGTGAGGCATACAGATTACATTCTCCTCAGCAAGAACGTCGTCGGTAGCGAAGTCGGTAACGTACTTCGAAACCTTACCGCTCTTGATAGCCTCTAAAACGGCTGTGGAGTTTACGAGACCGTCGCGGCTGTAGTTGAGGATTCGAACGCCGTCCTTCATCTTTGCGATAGCGTCAGCGTCGATTAAATCCTTCGTGTCAGCTGTGAGCGGAACGTGAACGGAGATATAGTCGCTATCAGCGATAACCTCGTCAACTGTCGGGAACACCTTGATTGACGGGTCGAGCTTTAAGGCGTTGTTAACGGAAAGGAACGGGTCGTAGCCTACAACCTTCATACCGAGTGCTACGGCAGCGTTCGCAACGAGGATACCGATTGCGCCGAGGCCGATTACGCCGAGGGTTTTGCCGAGAATCTCGGGGCCTACAAACTGACCCTTGCCTTTTTCAGCCATTTTGCCGACAGCGTCGCCGTTGCCCTTGAGGGTCTTAGCCCACTCGATGCCCTCAACAACCTTACGGGAGCTTAAGAGAAGGCCTGCGAGCACGAGCTCTTTAACAGCGTTTGCGTTTGCGCCGGGTGTGTTGAACACAACGATACCCTTGTCAGCGCAAGCGTCCTTCGGAATATTGTTTGTACCTGCGCCGCAACGAGCGATTGCGAGAAGGCTCTCGGGCATCTCCATCTCGTGCATAGACGCTGAGCGAACGAGCACAGCGGCCGGATTCTCGACAGCGTCGCCTACGTTGTAGTCAGCGCCGAGGCGGCTTGTTCCGTTCGGGGAAATCTTATTTAATGTAAGAACGTTATACATAATTATGTACCTCTTTATTATGAATTTTCTTCTTCAAACTGCTTCATAAATGCAACGAGCTTCTCAACGCCCTCAATCGGCATAGCGTTGTAGATAGAAGCGCGCATACCGCCAACGGAGCGATGACCCTTGAGGTTTACGAAGCCTGCGGCTGTAGCCGCCTTGATGAACTTAGCGTCGAGGTCAGCGTCACCTGTTACGAACGGAACGTTCATAAGGGAGCGATCCTTCTTCTCAACTGTGCCCTTGAACATCTTGCTCTGATCAAGGAAGTCATAGAGGACAGCAGCCTTCTTCTCGTTGTACTTCTTCATCTCCTCGAGGCCGCCCATATCCTTAACCCACTTGAAGATCTTGCCGCAGATATAGATATCGTAGCAAGGAGGTGTGTTGTAGAGAGAATCAGCGTCAGCCTGAGTCTTGTACTTCATCATTGTCGGTGTACCCGGAAGAACGTCGTCGGTGATGAGGTCCTCGCGGATGATAACAACCTGTAAGCCCGCAGGACCTGCGTTCTTCTGTACGCCTGCGTAGATTACGCCGTACTTCTCAACGTCAACAGGCTCTGAAAGGAAGCAGGAAGACACGTCAGCAACGAGCGGCTTACCCTTTGTGTTCGGGAGCTCGTGGAACTTCGTGCCGTAGATAGTGTTGTTCTCGCAGATATAAACGTAGTCAGCGTCCTCGCTGATAGGAAGATCGGAGCAATCAGGGATATAGGAGAATGTCTTATCCTCGGAGGTCGCAATCTTGTTGGCTGTGCCGTAAAGCTTAGCCTCAGCGAAAGCCTTCTTTGCCCACTGACCGGTTACGATATAGTCGGCAACCTTGTTCTTCATAAGGTTCATCGGAATAGCCGCGAACTGGAGGCTTGCGCCGCCCTGAACGAAAAGAACCTTGTAATTATCGGGGATATTCATAAGCTCTCTGAGGTCCTTCTCAGCGTCCTTGATGATATCGTCGAACCACTTTGAGCGGTGGCTCATCTCCATAACGGACATACCGCTGTCCTTGTAATCGAGCATTTCCTCAGCGGCTTCTTTAAGTACAGACTCCGGAATTACAGCCGGACCTGCTGAAAAGTTGTAAACTCTTGCCATTCTTATTACTCCTTTTTAAAATAAATTTACCAATATGTTTCCTATTTTCATACACTTTAAAATTATACCCTATTAGGATATTATTGTCAATAATTTAACGAGTAAAAGTATGATGTTTACGCTAAAAAAGATACAGTTTTGCTCTTGTTTATATTTTTATTCAACCTGTTTTCGCTTTATTAATGCTTTGAGCCGTCGACTTCGAGGATTTATACGGACTGTTTTAAAATTGCAAGTGCAAATTACATTAAATAATCAGTATAATTTACAACTATAAATTAGTGCAAAATATAAATACAAAAGCAGTACAACCCAAGGGTTGTACTGCTGTGTTTTAAAACTTATTTCTTCATCTCGCCGATTACGCTTCTTAAGTCGTCGCGCATACGCAGAGCCTCGACTCTCGCCGCCTCGGCGAAGTCAGCCTCGGTCTTGCCTTCCTGCTTAGTCCACGCGCACATAATGCCGCGGCTGGAGTTTACTACCGCTCCGATACCGTTTTTATCAAACGCGAACTTCGCATCCTCCGCGCCGCCGCCCTGAGCGCCGTAGCCCGGAACGAGGAAGAAGGTGTGCGGAAGCTTTGCACGCAGCTCCTTAAGCATTTCGGGATATGTCGCACCCACAACCGCGCCGACGCCGCTGTAGCCGTATTTTCCCATATCCTCCTTGCCCCAGTTCTCACACATCTCGCCCATCTGCTCGTAGACGGTCTTGCCATTTTCAAGCTTTAAATCCTGTAGCTCGCCTGAACTCGGGTTTGAGGTCTTTGCGAGCACAAAAATACCCTTGTCCTTCTCCGAGCAAATCTTCAGAAGCGGCTTGATTCCGTCCGTGCCGAGGTAGCCGTTTACCGTCAGAGCGTCCGCACCGAATGCGTCGACAGCCTCGCCGTCGAGGTCGGTCGTGCCGAGGTGGGCGGTAGCATAGGCGGTCATAGTCGCGCCGATGTCGTTGCGCTTGCCGTCGGTCATAACGTACATACCCTTAGACTGAGCGTACTTAATCGTCTCGGCGAGGGTCTTAACGCCCTGCCAGCCGTACATTTCGTAGTACGCCGCCTGCGGCTTGATTGCGGGAACGATGTCGCAGAGCGCGTCAATCAGAGCCTTATTGAATTCGAGCAGTGCTGCCGCCGCGCCCTCGAGGGTTTTGCCGTGCTCGTTAAAGCACTTTTCCTTTATAAAGGATGGTACATAGTCGAGTTTCGGATCGAGACCTGCAACGGTCGGGTTCTGCATTTCTACAATCTTGTCGATTAATCTGTCAAGAGCCATAACGTTTCTCCTTAAATATAAAATTATTCCATATCGAGCAAGTCGAGTCGAAGATTTTTGTAGTCGGTGCGATTAGCCTTAACGAAGTCCATAGCGGTGCGCGGGTGGCTGTTGCGCTGACCCGTGAGAATATACGGGATATCAAAGCCCCACTTTACGCCGTCGGCTTTGAGCGCAAGCATATACTTCTCGATGTGGTCGAGGATAGGCTCAACCATATACTTCGGGTTTTTAAGGAAGCCGATAAGCAGCTCGGACTGGCAGTTGCCCGCGCCTCGTCCCATTCCGTTGACGGTGCAGTCGAGGTAGCTTACGCCCTCCTGCAAAGCGTCGATTGTGTTGGCGAACGCGAGACTCTGGTTGTTGTGGGCGTGGATACCGATGTGTTTGTTATACTTTTCGCCGTACTCGAGGTACATCTGCGCAAAGGAGCGAATCTGCTCGGGGTAGAACGCGCCGTAGCTGTCAACGATATAGATACAGTTCACAGGAGTTTTGCCGAATATGTCGAGCGCCGCGCGGATATCCTCGGTGCGGTTCTTCGAAACTGCCATAATATTTATCGAGGTCTCGTAGCCCATTTTGTTGCAGTGCTCTATCATATCGACCGCAACGGGAATAGTGTTGATATATGTAGCAATACGCACCATATCGACAGGGCTCTCGCTCTTCGGGCCGATGTCGCGCTTGTAGTCGCAACGACCCACATCAGCCATTACGGCGATTTTCATAGGGCTGTCGTTCTCGCCGACGATCTCGCGAATATCCTCGTCATCACAGAACTTCCACTTGCCGAATTTGTCGGGGTTGAACATATCCTTCGACGCCTTATAGCCGAACTCCATATAGTCCACACCCGCATTGATGTTGTTGCGGTAGAGGTCTTCAACAAACTTGTCGGTGAAGTAAAAATCGTTGCACAAACCTCCGTCTCGTAGGGTCGCGTCAACAACCCTGATATCATCGCGTACTGATAATAAATCTCCTTTTGACATAATGTCACTCCTTAAAATTACCTTTTATAGTATAACGCCTTTCGGGCGTTCGTATTAATAATACTTCAAAATTACTGTTTAAAAACCACCTTGCCGTCGAGCAGTGTGTACTTCACCCTGCCGAAAAGCTTGCGCCCCTTAAACGGTGTGTTCTTGCTTTTGCCGTGGAGCTTTTCTACGTCCACAACATAATCCTCATCAGGGTCGAAAAGTACAATATCGGCGGGAGCGCCCGACTTGAGCGTGCCTGCGTTAAGCCCGAGAATTTTCGCGGGATTTACGGACATTTTCTCTATGAGTTGGTTTAGAGTCAGAAGACCAGTTTTAACAAGATATGTAATACCGACCGAAAGCGAGGTCTCCATTCCGATTGAGCCGTTAGGAGCCTTTTCAAAGTCCGCCTTTTCCTCGGAAGCGTGCGGCGCGTGGTCGGTGGCGATAGCGTCGAGCGTGCCGTCCTGCAAGCCATTTATGATTTCAAGCCTGTCCTCTTCGCGGCGGAGCGGCGGATTCATACGGTAGTCCGCGTCGCGTTTCAGAAGTTCCTGCTCCGTAAGTGAGAAGTAATGCGGCGCAGTCTCGGCGGTTACATTCACTCCGCGAGCCTTTGCGTCGCGAATCATACGCACGGAGTTTTTCGTGCTGACGTGGCAGATGTGCACGGGCACGCCGAACGCGTCGGAGTAGGCGATTTCGCGCTGTGTGCCGCAGTCCTCGGCTGAGTCGGGGATTCCCTTTACACCGAGCTGTCTTGAAACCTCTCCCTCGTTCATAATACCGCCGTTCGCAATCGGAAGGCTTTCGCAGTGCGCGACAATTTTCATACCTAACTCGGGTGCGCGTTTCATCGCGTTTATGAGCATTTGAGTGTTCTCGACAGGCCTGCCGTCGTCGGAGAGAGCGACTGCACCCGCGGACTTCATCTCGTCGAGGTCGGTCGCCTCCTCGCTTCTGAGCCCTTTTGTGATACTCGCGGCAACGTAAACCTTCGCGCTCGCGTTCTGAGCCTTGTCGAGGATATATTTCACCGTTTCGGTGTTGTCGATTGTCGGGTTCGTGTTCGGCATAGCGAGCAGGCTCGTCACTCCGCCCGCGGCGGCGGCACTGCAGCCCGTGAGGATATCCTCCTTGTGGGTCTGGCCGGGGTCGCGGAGATGGACGTGCATATCGACAAGTCCCGGAGAAGCGATAAGACCGCTGCCGTCAATCACCTCGTCGGCGGTGTCAAACGAGCCGATTGCGCTGATTTTGCCGTTTTCTATATAAATATCTGCGATTTTGTCCAGATTCTGCGAAGGGTCAACTACCCTTGCGGATTTAATCAGAAGTGTCATATTTCACCTCTATTTTTGAATTTCAAAATTATCTGCGCGGTCTGCGGTTCTGTGACTGACTTCTCGGATAAGCGACTCTTTGCTGCGGACGCGCGTTTCTGTTAGCCGGTCTGCGCTCACCCTGCGAGTGCACCTTAACGAGGTCGTTCTCGCCGCGCGAAGCGTTTCTTAGCTGTCTTGCGCGCTCTGTCTCACGCTCGATTCTGCGGCGTTCGGACTGCTGACGGCGGCGTTCCTCCTCGATTTTGCGGCGTTTGCGCATTTTGTACTTGCGCTTTATCAGCCTATAAAGATTTATGCAGAAGTATCTTAGGTGAACGATAATATACAGGAGCACCATTCCGATTGTCACAAAAATCTTGGCTATAAACTTGCCGATTGTGAGCAGAACAGCGCCGACCTTGCTGAGTGAACGCGACGCATTGTCGCTGAAATTCTGCGAGGGCATATTGTCCTCGTTCTCGTAATCGTAGTCGCTTACTTCGTCGTATATTTCCTCAAAAGCGGAGTTAGAGTAGAGGTTGTTCTCGTCTGCATCGTCGTCGAAGTAGCTTGCGGCATTGTCGCCGACATCCTCGGAAACTGCAGGAGCAACGTACGAAACATCCTGTGCGCTCGTCGCCTCTTCCTCCTCGAAATCCTCCTGAACGTTATGCACGTCTGTTTCAGTCCCGCTATGATTCTCCTGAGCCGCCTCAATAGCAGCGCTCACAGCGCGGTCGAGGTCGTCCTCAGCGGAAATCTCGTCCGCTCTCGGTGTATTCTGCAGGGCAATTTCAGCGGGAAGAATTTCGTCGAGCGACTGTAGGGTATTCTCTCTCACTGTTTCAGAGGTCACCGCGTCGGTCTGCGCCTTGGCGGCGGAAGTTTTCCTGCGTTTTTTAGACTTAGTACCGATTTCCTCAATCGGGTCGTAATTTTCGAGGAAACTCTGGGTGGGCTTTGTTATACTGAAAATAGTTTTTCTCGGGATACGGGTGGTATCGGTAATGCGGTGCTCGTGAGCAAGCTCGTGCACAAGGATTTTGTGACGGCGTTCGGGATTGCGCAGATACCGAAGCAGCAGTATAAGCGCGACGACAACGATAATCAAACCGATTACAGTAGCCGAAATGCTTATTATAAGGTCGCCGTGCTGCGAGAGGAAGGTTACCTCGATAATGCTTGTACCCTCGATAACAGAAGTGAACAGTTCCTTGTTGTCGGCGGTCAGCTTTTTGCCCGCGGCGGACTGCATTGTGATGATAATGTTCTCGCCGTTAATTACGGTGTTGTACTGCTGAGCCTGAATAATCTTCTTGCCGGATTTTGTACTCATAGTGAGCAGTATGTATTTCGTTCCGTTTACCTCGACGATATTCGCGGTTTTGTACGACTTATCCCCGAGCAGCTCGTCTTTGATTTTGGAAAGCTCTTCGTCGGAAATCTTCGAGTAGCTGTCGATTTTTTTGCTCTCATCGTTCTCGGCCATCGTGACGGTGAGCGAGAGCGAATTGTCCTCCTTGAGAGCGTAGAGGTAGATGTTGCTCTCCTCGAGGTTATTCATAGTTTCTTCATAATCAACGCCGAATTTCGAGAAATACGAGTCGGTTTTCTCGCTTTCGCGCGTTATTGCGAGCATATCGTTGGGAACAGCAACGCTCATATTGAGCTCGTCGAGCTCATACGAAGTGTTCTGAGCATAAGCTGTGAGCGGAAACGCACCGCCAACAAGCACGCACATAATGATTAAAGATATAATCGCGCCGAATCTTTTCATTTCAGTAACCTCCGAGCAAAAGCTTATCTGATATATTATACTATTATTTAACATTAAAAGCAAGTTTTTAAACCGAAATTTCGACAATTTAAAGCGTTAAAATATATATCTTTACGCGGCGGCGAAAATATGGTAAACTTATTGGGGTGATACAGTATGATTGAACACGAAATGAACAGGCTTCTCGAGAGGGCAAAAGAGGACGAAAACCTAAGGAATAGACTGCTGAAAACGCACAGCGAAAGCGACCCCGTGCAGTCCTTCTGCGATATATGCGCACAGCTCGGGTACGATATAACGGTCGGCGAGTTATTTGCGTACGGAATGACTATGAACGACAGCAAATTGCGCGCGACGAACGGAGGAGGCAGCTTCGAGATAGATGGTTGGGACGATTTGTACGAAAACTTCCTCGACGCGTTGAGGTAATACCTTATAGTAATAGGCTCGGCAAAACGCCGAGCCTTTTGTGTTTTCTATTTAACTTTAGTTTTGATAATAACAACGTCCTCATGCTCATTATCCCTGTACATCTGTGAGTATGTGATTTCCTTCTGCTGGGATTCCCTGTCCTTTATATGCTTAACTTTATTATCGCTCCATATCGAGTAGAGGACTTTCAGAATAATCGGAGCTAAAAGCGACGATGTAATAATCATCGGGACTACCGCAAAATTAATCATTTTCGGGATAATACCGGCGTTCACACCTTTATCGGTAACTATGAGTGCAACTTCGCCGCGCGTCATCATACCCACACCGATTTTCAGCGAATCAGATGTGGAATAGCCGCAAAGTCTCGACATACCCGCACAACCGATAACCTTAGATAACAGCGCGACAAGAGTCAACGCAACAGCAAACAACAGTATAGCGAGGTTCATTCCGTTGAGGCTGGTTTTCAGTCCTACAGACGCAAAGAAAACAGGCCCGAAGAACATATACAAGCACACATCGATTTTGCGCTCGATATACGGCGCGCTCTTAAGCTGACAGAAAATTATGCCCGCAGCGTATGCGCCCGTGATGTCAGCGATACCAAAATAAACCTCGGCAATATACGAGAAGAAAAAGCAAAACGCCATAGCGAAAATCGGGATTGTGCGAGTATGCGGACGGCGGTTTTCAAGCCACTTGAACAGCTTATAGAACACAAATCCGATACCAATCGCGAGGACGAAGAACAGCAAAATTTTAAGGCAAATTATGCCGATACCTTCGTGGTTCCCGCCGTCACCGCCTGCCAGACGAATCACAAAGGTGAGCAGGACAATTCCGATTATATCGTCAATAATCGCGGCGCTGATGATAGTATTTCCGACCTTTGAGCGGAGATAGCCAAGCTCCTTGAGTGCCTGAACAGTGATACTGACCGATGTGGCAGATAGAATTGTACCGATAACAAGCGCCTCGAAAAAGCGGTTGCCGTTATTGAAACCAAACGCGTAGTAAAGCGCTGTTCCTGCGCCGAGCGGAACGGCTACACCCGCAAGCGCAACAATAAACGCGAGAGGCCCGACCCTCAGAAGCTCCTTGAGATTCGTTCCAAGTCCCGCCGAGAACATCAGCATAATTACGCCGACCTCCGCGATTGAGCGGATAGGAAGTCCGTAGCTCGGGTTGCTGAGATTCACGACATTCAGTACGCACGGGCCAAGGATAAGTCCCGCGATAATCTCACCGACAACCTGAGGCATTTGAAGCTTGCGCGCTACAAGACCGAGAAATTTCGCAAGGCAGAAAACCATTCCGAGAGGCAAAAGAATCTGAAAAAGCTCCACCTTGTTGATAAAATTGACAATTTCCGATGTGTTCATATTGATCACTCCTACTGAGAAAGCGTACGCTTTCAACTTACATACACATATTCATAAAACCAAAACTCAAAAAATTACCGCTGGATATTGTAGCACAATGTCAGAAATATTTAAAGAGTAAAACGCAAAAAATCCTGATAGTAATTTCCCGCAAAAAAAAGCGCTCCCCGAAGGGAGCGCTGTATTGGTTTAATATCAGTTTGTGATAGTCTGCTCTGTTTCCTTGTCGAAAATGTGAATCTTTCTGAGGTCGAAAGCAATCTTGATGTTGTCGCCCGGCTTAGCCTTTGAAGCGGGGTCAACGCGAGCGGTAATCGGCGCGCCGTTGATGTTGAGGTAGAGATAAATCTCAGCGCCCATAAGCTCGGTAACGTCAACGTTAGCTGTGATGATAGCATCCTGGGGAGCCTTCTCGAGGAACTCGGGCTCGTCGTGAACGTGCTCAGGACGGATACCGAATACAACCTCTTTGCCGACATAATCCTTGAGAGCCGCGCCCTTCTCTTCGGAGAGCGGAATCTCGTAGTTGTCGAACTTGAGAGCGATACCGCTCTTACCGTTAACAACAGTAGCGTCAGCGAAGTTCATCTGCGGTGAGCCGATGAATCCTGCAACGAACTCGTTGCAAGGCTTATCGTAGAGGTTCTGAGGAGTATCAACCTGCTGAATGAAGCCGTCCTTCATAACAACGATGCGAGTACCCATTGTCATAGCCTCTGTCTGGTCATGAGTTACATAGATAAATGTTGTGCCGAGTCTCTGATAGAGCTTAGAAATCTCTGTACGCATCTGTGCACGGAGCTTTGCGTCGAGGTTCGAGAGAGGCTCGTCAAGTAAGAATACCTTAGGATCACGAACGATAGCACGGCCGAGAGCAACACGCTGTCTCTGACCGCCGGAGAGAGCCTTCGGCTTTCTGTCGAGGTACTGCTCGATACCGAGGATTCTTGCTGCTTCCTCAACTCTTCTCTTGATTTCGTCCTTAGGAAGCTTTCTGAGCTTAAGACCGAAAGCCATATTGTCATAAACGGACATATGCGGATACAGAGCGTAGTTCTGGAATACCATCGCGATATCTCTGT
>JAFLSK010000028.1 GCA_022510945.1 Ruminococcus sp. | reverse complement strand
AAAGGGGAACAAAAAAGATGTCACCCTTAAAAAGCTCGATTTTATCGGGCTTTTTCCCTTTTTAAGAGCCTGTTTTTTCATTAGATTCCAAAAGATGTCAAAGCGTAATTTTCGCTGATTCAAGGAGTTTAACAATCGGAAAACAGTATTTTCAGATGTTTGGGGAGATTTTCTCTCCCCTACAACTAAACAAATCAGAGCCCATCGTTTCAATTTATATTGAAATGGTTGGCTCTTTTTTATGCTATTTTTAAGGAAGTGCTGTAATGAAAAGCATAAGAAGTCCGACAGAAATATCTGTCCGAACAATTTAAATTAAAACAAGAGGTGATTTAACAATGGCAAAAGAGTATTCGCTTTTATGCAGATATGTGTTCTCTTATACAACGGGCGTGACAAGCGAAATAATGTAACAGTCAATCTGCAGGGCGGGCTAACCTCATTGTCTACTGTCACTTTCAAGGACTTAAAGAAGTTTATACAATTTTGTACTTTTAGTTTTTAATATCTCTACATTAAAATTGGCTGTCTCCGAACAGGGAGACAGCCAAAAATACTATGCTTTAGATTTTAGTCGTTTTTCTTCTTTCTTCCAAGCATAACGTTGGTGAGGATACCGAGGATAAGCGCACAAGCTACCTCTGTAATAGTAACGTTACCGAAGCTGATAACCATACCGCCTACGCCGGCGATAAGGATTACGGAAGCGGTGAAGAGGTTGCGGTTGTCGTCGAGGTCAACACCCTGAAGCATTTTAAGACCCGAAACAGCGATAAAGCCGTAAAGCGCAACGCACACGCCGCCCATTACGCAGGACGGAATTGTGGAAAGGAACGCAACGAAGGGTGAGATGAACGCGATGAGCATAGCCTCAACCGCAGTTGTGATAATTGTAGCAACAGAAGCGTTCTTTGTGATTGCAACACAGCCGACGGACTCGCCGTAGGTTGTGTTCGGGCAACCGCCGAATAAAGCGCCTACCATCGAGCCCACGCCGTCGCCGAGGAGTGTGCGGGAGAGACCCGGATCCTCGAGGAGATCGTGCTCGATAATCGAAGAGAGGTTCTTGTGGTCAGCGATATGCTCAGCGAATACAACGAAAGCTACCGGAATGTACGCAACAGCAATTGTGCCGATGTAAGAGCCGGAAAGCTCGCCGAACGCGCCGAATGCTTTAATAAAGGTGAAATCCGGAACGGAGATAAAGCTGGAAACGGAGATGGTCGAGAAGTTGTTAACAAGAGCGGAGTAGTCGATAACCATAAGCGCTGTGTTGCCTGTTGCGCTGCCGATTGCGTAGAAGCAGGAAGCTACCGCATAGCCCGCGAGAATACCTATAATAAACGGAATAAGTCTCGACATCTTCTTGCCGTAAACGGAGCAGAGCATTGTCACCGCAAGAGTCACAAGGCCGCAGATAATAGCTACATAGTTTGAGCCGCCCTCAACGTTGGACGTCTGTAAGTCGCCGATAGCGTTGCCGGCGAGGGAAAGTCCGATAATCGCAACCGTAGGTCCGATTACAACCGAAGGCATAAGCTTTGAAATCCAGTTAACGCCTACCGCCTTAACGACAATCGCGAGAACTACATAAACCAGACCCGCTAAAATCGCACCGATTACAAGTCCGACAAAGCCGAGAGCTACGGAAGTTGCTCCTGCAAATGCAGCCGCCATTGAGCCTAAGAAAGCGAACGACGAGCCGAGGAACACCGGGCTTTTTGCTTTAGTGAAAGCAACGTAAACGAGTGTTCCGACACCTGCTCCGAACAGAGCCGCTGAAGTGCTCATTTCGTTGCCGACAATCATCGGCACTGCAATTGTCGCCGCCATAATAGCCAGAAGCTGTTGGAAAGCAAACACAATAAGCTGTCCGAATTTCGGCTTGTCTTTTACGCCATAAATCATTTTCATTTTCGTTTCCTCCTTAAATGTACATTTGGTGTTTTACCATATGTAATTATACCGAAAAAACCGCATAATTACAACATTTTTCTTGCTTTTTACATCATTTCCGCCTTTTTGTTGTTTTTGATTGACTTTTTAGGGGGTTTTTTGTAATATTAAACTATACAATGGCTCAAATCCGAGACATTAGTCTATAAACAGAAAGGAAGTTTTATTTTGGCGAATGTACATTATATGAATCACCCGCTGATTAAGCACAAAATCACGATGATGCGCAAGGAGAGCACAGGAACGAACGAGTTCCGCAAGCTCGTAGAGGAAATCGCGATGCTGATGGGCTACGAGGCTCTCGCTGATCTTCCTACCCGCGAGGTTGAAATCAAAACCCCGATTGAGGATACCGTTCAGCCGGTCATCGACGGAAAGAAGATGGCGATTGTGCCGATTCTCCGCGCCGGACTCGGAATGGTCAGCGGAATGCTCGCGCTCGTTCCCAGCGCAAAGGTAGGCCACATCGGTATGTACCGCGACGAGGAAACCCACATCCCTCACCCGTACTACTGCAAGCTGCCTCCCTTTATTGAGCAGAGGTTGATTGTCGTGGTTGATCCTATGCTCGCGACAGGCGGCTCGCTGATTGACGCGGTTAATGAAATTAAGGCTCAGGGCGGCAAGGACATAAAGTGTATGTGCATTATCGCCGCACCCGAAGGTGTTGAGGCGTTTGAAAAGGCGCACCCGGACGTTGAACTTTATATCGGCGCGCTCGACCGCTGCCTGAACGAGAAGGCATATATATGCCCCGGTCTCGGTGACGCCGGCGACAGAATCTTCGGAACGAAGTAAAAATCTTTGAATCCAAATTGTAATCTTAATACATATAAAAGCGGCTTAAACTCTGTGTTTAAGCCGTTTTTGCATTATTTTAGTTTATTGTACTCGGCTTCATCTACCGGCTCACACCACTCTGTGCCTGTTCCTTCTCCGGGCACTTCAATGGCGAGGTGCTGGAAAGCGCTGTCCGGCGCGGCTCCGTGCCAATGCTTTACATTTGCGGGAATGTTGACTATGTCGCCTGTTTTCAGTTCTCTCGGCTCACTTCCCCACTCCTGATAATAGCCTCTGCCTGATGTGACAAGAAGAATCTGTCCGCCGCCTTTTTCAGCGTGGTGGATATGCCAGTGATTACGGCATCCTTCTTCAAAGGTTACGTTACCGATAACAACCTGCTCCGTGGAGAGCAAATTCAGGTAGCTTGTGCCGTCAAAATACTGTGCATAAGCGGAATTCTCACCGCCGACAGGGAAAACTGTGTTTTCAAAAAGTTCTTTAAGTTTCATAATATTATCCTTTCTGATTTATATTGTCAAATGCTTTGTTAATGCACGCGAGAGCGTTAAGACTTCTCGGGTAGCCAATATACGGAAGGCACTGCGATACCACGCTGATTAAAACATCTTTCCGCTATATGGCTTATACGGCATTTTATCGAAGTCATATGCAGACAGCTCGTCGAGCGTAATGTTCGAGTGACATCCTTCGTGAACCATAAGGTTGGAGTCCTCGCCAAAATGCACAACGACAACGGGTGTATTTGTGCCGAAAGCATAGCCGCATTCCCACGCGGTGCCGCTGTCGCTGTAGCCGCCGTAATAGAGCATTACAACCGCGTCCGCCCAGTCGATAAACCTCCTGTCGTTCATAAAGGTTTCCTTAGACCACGCAGGCGAGCCGACCTCGTCGCCTCTGACTTCGTTAAGCCGCGGGCTGAAAACCTCAAAGCCTCTGTCAATCAGTATTTTTTCAACCTTTTCAACATTCTCAAGCTCCGTCTCATTAAAAAACGGACTCGCTATGTATATTTTCATTTCCCTCACCAACCCTTGTCGTATTGACCGATAGTTTACTTATATATTCGCGTATTATTTTCTCAGCAACCGCATAAGTCTGGGGCGGTTAAACCTCTGCATTATCACAAACATACTGTCATATAAAAACGCCATAAATGACGTGATTACAAAAACTTCGAGAGAGCCGAACCAAACTGAAAATATTACGGGAACGAAGCTAAGCACCATATTCACCTCGTGCACAATCTCTGACTGACAGGTTACCTGAATAATCTCTGTCACCGAGCGGTTCTGTAACTCGAAGTCCTGCGGATTAAACGTTGGAAAGCGATTTTTCCATTTCTTCACCTTGAGCTTTTTGTATAGCTTTGGCTCAAAGGCTTTTTCGCGAAACCAGCCTTTTGTGTAATCCATCTGATTGTGAAATTTTGCGTCTATAAGATACCCCGCTGCCAATCGTATAGCAAGGTGATAAAAGATTGTACCGAAGGTTATCATAAGTGAGAAAATAACCCTATTCCCCGTAAAGCAGTACGTCGCTCCAAACACAACCAAACCGACTAAGGAGAGTAGCGTTATCAAAAACATTTTCTTTTTCATAAAACCAGCCCTTCCCCCGCTTTTTATCAGTGATGTTCCTTGCAGCTCATTTTGGTGACCTCTAACTTCAACACAGCGGTCACGTCAACCATCTTTTCGTTAAACGTCCATTCCTTTTTGCCGGCATTGTGCTCCATAATCAGTGAAAGACCGCGTAACTTTTCCTGAGGGTCTGTCACCATACTGATAGTTCCGTTTCCGATAACGCTCTGAAAACGCGCGGAATATTCGCAGGCCGCGTCGCCCTCGTTGAGCGCGTAATGCGTATCCATCTCAAAGCCGACGTTGGGATTTTTTCGGATTAAATCAATCTTTCTACCCTGCTTTGCTCCGTGGAAATAAAAAACGTAAGTGCCGTCCTTTACCTCGTACCCGAAGTTCAGCGGAACGATATATACCTCGCCGTCATCACAAAACCCAACCCGACAGCATATGCACCGATTTATAATGTCCTCAATTTTATTTATATCAGTTACTTCCCTGTCTTTTCTTCTCATAATTTTACCTCGCTAAAACCAATATTACCACTGATAAATCGGAAGTTATATTACACTATCGACAATCCTAAATTATAGGCTTCCTCTAATGCCTCAGTTTCCCTTATGTCACCTTTATCCTTAACACCTCTTGCAAGCACCATTCCCGCGTCCTCCAAATGAAAAAAATTAAGTATTAGTTTATACTGTAACTTTATTGAATCAAATAGTTCAGGCAATGTTGCAGCACCTACTAACAGCAAGGCAAGTTTCTTTATCCGAAACTCATTTCTCATAGGAGTATGCAGTCTGTCAATAATTGCCTTTAATTGTGCACTAATACCATAAAAATATACGGGCGACGCTACCACTACAATATCGGCAGTTCTTAATTTATCATATATTTCAGACATTTTATCATTTTGAAAACACTGATTCCCTTCTCTTGTGAAACATGAATTGCAACCAATACAAGGGTTTACATTATAGTCAGCGACTGAGATCAACTCAACAACATTATTTTTACTTGCTCCCTTTGCAAATGACTCTGCAAGCAAATCAGTATTTCCGCCTTTTCGCATACTTCCGACCAAAATAACAACCTTACTCATTTGTTTTCACTCCAAACATACATCGGAATTTGTCGTTGTTTTATATTATCATACTTAACCTCAAAAAGCAACGCCCGAAGGAACGCAATGCTCCGTCGGACGTGTGTTTAAAAATATTTACTTATCAAGCGACTTCATTGTCGGGAACAATAAAACGTCGCGGATTGCGGGGGAGTCGGTGAGGAGCATAACCATACGGTCGATGCCGTAGCCGATGCCGCCCGTGGGCGCCATACCGATTTCGAGAGCATTTAAGAAATCCTCGTCGGTTGTGTTCGCCTCTTCGTCGCCCTGAGCGAGGAGCTCCTCCTGCGCCTTAAAGCGCTCGCGCTGGTCGATAGGGTCGTTGAGCTCGGAGTAAGCGTTCGCCATCTCCCAGCCGTTCATAAAGAACTCGAAACGCTCAACGTAGTTCGGATCCTCGGGCTTTTTCTTTGTGAGCGGAGAAATCTCAATCGGGTGGTCGGTTACGAAGGTCGGCTGAATCATATGCTCTTCGGCAAACTCCTCGAAGAACAGGCTGAGGATATCGCCCTTCTTATGCCTGTCCTCGACCTCGATACCCTTCTCCTTCGCGATAGCCTTGGCTTCCTCGTCGGAGTGGATTTCGTTAAAATCTACACCCGCATATTTCTTAACAGCGTCGAGCATTGTGATACGCTCGAACGGCTTGCCGAGGTCCATCTCAACGCCGTTGTATGTGATTTTCGTCGTGCCGAGCACGTCCTGAGCAACGTGGCGGTAGAGTCTCTCGGTGAGATCCATCATACCGTTGTAGTCGGTGTACGCCTGGTAAAGCTCCATCAGCGTAAACTCGGGGTTGTGGCGTGTATCAACACCTTCATTGCGGAAAACGCGGCCGATTTCGTAAACCTTCTCGAGACCGCCTACGATGAGTCTCTTGAGGTAGAGCTCGAGCGAAATGCGGAGCTTTAAGTCCTCGTCGAGAGCGTTAAAATGCGTAAAGAACGGACGCGCAGCCGCGCCGCCTGCGTTAGCAACGAGCATCGGAGTCTCGACCTCCATAAAGCCCTGCTCGTCAAGGAAACGACGGATGCTGCTGATAATCTTCGAACGCTTGATGAAGGTGTCCTTAACGTCCGGATTCATAATAAGGTCGGTGTAACGCTGACGGTAGCGCAGGTCGGTGTTCGTAAGTCCGTGGTACTTCTCGGGAAGCGGCTGGAGCGACTTCGAGAGCAGCTTTACAGCCTGAGCGTGAACGCTGACTTCGCCCATCTGGGTCTTGAACACAAAACCCTTAACCTCAACAATATCGCCGATATCCCAACGCTTTAAGATAGCGTACTCGTCCTCGCCGAGGTCGTCGCGCTTAGCAAAAACCTGCATTTTGCCGGAAATATCGTGCACATCGAGGAAGGTAACCTTGCCCTTGCCGCGCTTGGACATAACACGTCCTGCGATACAAACGGTCTTGTTTTCGAGTTCCTCAAAACGGTCGGAGATTTCCTGACAGGTCGTGTCGCGGTCCGAGGTCGTCTCCTCGAACGGGTTCCTGCCCATCTCCTTGAGAATGTCCAGCTTGTCGTAGCGAGCCTTGACCGGGTCGCTTGAAATCTGAATCTGCTGCGGAGTATCTGCCATTTCTGCGTCCTCCTTATCTGCCGATTTCGAGAATCTTCATTGTGATTGTGCCCGCGGGAGCCGCCGCCTCAACAACGTCGCCCACAACGTGGCCTACGAGAGCAGAGCCTATCGGGCTTTCGTCGGAGATTTTGCCCTCGAGCGGATCAACCTCGTTTACACCAACGATTTTATACTCGCGTGTCGAGCCTGTCTCGAGCATCTCAACCTTTACGCGTGACGCGAGACGGACGTGAGCGGTGTTTTCGTCGTCCTCGTCGATAAGCTCGTAATTTTTGAGGGTAGCCTCTATATCACGGATGCGAGCCTCCATAATAGCCTGCTCGTTCTTAGCGTCATCATACTCGCTGTTCTCCGAAAGGTCGCCGTAAGAGCGCGCAAGCTTGATTTTATCGGCCATTTCCTTACGCTTTTCGCCTTTGAGAATTCTGAGTTCCTCTTCAAGATTTGCAAGCCCTTCGCGGGTTAACATAATTTTCTTAGCCATAATTTACGTCCTTTCCGGATTATACTAAACAATGATTAAAAATGAGATAAGATTTTAGAGCAGATTTTGTGTCAGGCGTGCGCTATACTGCAGAAAGGCTGTCGCCTTTCGAGGGCAGGGCGCGATGTATGGCGCAAAATATACCTAATAGATATCCATTTTTATTAGGGTTTAGTATTACTTCCGTTGTATTTAATTACATACCTTATTATTATAGATTTTTTGGGCGTTAATGTCAAGATTTACAAATCAATTATTCATTAAATGCTCGCAGATTGAGCGGTAGGTCTGGGACGAGGCGTAGTTCGAGCACGCGGTCGGAACAATTGAGCCGAGCTCATACTGGCGAGCCTTCGTATAGAGCGCGCCCGCGAAATACTGCGCCGAGAGGTCGTCGGGCTTTATCTGGTCGAACATATTCGGCACACGGAAGTGGTAGTCGTAGTAAATCAGCCCCGGTGTACAGACGGTGGGTGCGGCGCTCGTAAGGACAATAACGTTGCCCGAAAGCGGCAGCAGCTCATTAATTTGCTCGGGAGCAATAAGCAGTGCACAGTCCATAAGCCGCGCTCGGTTGTCGGTGACCTGAACGACCGCGCCGATCTCCTCGTTCACGGCATTTGCGGCTGAGTTGTAGTCGTCAAGGTTATCGGTAACGACGGTGAGGTTGTCGGTGTAGCGCGCGAGCTCCGAGAGCAGTCGGGTGCAATCGCCGCGCAGGTCATAGATACCGACAGAAAGTCCGTCCACCTTGTTTTTCAGCTTCGAGAGCACGAACACGCCGAGGTTCGAAGCAAGCTGGATTTTGAACGCCTTGTTATCAAATCGACGAAAACCCATATCCTCGGGCAGCAGAACATCCTCGCCGCACAGAAGATGATTGCGTTGTGCGCCGATAATCTTGCTGAGGCGCGTCCAGTTGACCGTGCCGTTTCGGCTGAGGTATGTAATGTGCCTTAGCGCAACGCCGCGCGCGCTGCGAATATCGACCCGCACAGCGTCGCCGCGCAGTTTGTTTAATAATTTTTTGTACCATATTTCCGAGGTGAGATTTTCTATTGACAGAGCAGTTAACATAAATATCCTCCTGCATTTAGTATTTTCACTTAAATTTATATGCAGGAGTACAATTAAAAATAATCATAAAAACAGCGGCCACACAAATCGTGCGACCGCATTTTTTGTATTTATCAGAACTCAATCATCGGGTTATAAACAGCGCCTCCCGAGCGAGTCTCAAAGTGAAGGTGAGCGCCTGACGACCAGCCGGTTGAGCCGACGTAGCCGATAGTCTGTCCCTTTCCGACGCTTGCTCCCGACGAAACCACAGCGGAGCTGAGGTGACCGTAGAGCGTAGTTTTTCCGTTGCCGTGGTCGATTAGGACGTAGTTTCCGTAACCGCCGCCGCAACCGCAGGAGCCGTTCTTGCCCCAGTTGTGGGAACAGGAGTTGTTGCTCGCGATTACCGTGCCGCCGCTCGATGCAACTACCGTAGCGCCCATAATGCCGCCACCCGTGATGTCGACACCTTTGTGGGAATAGCCGCGATTTTCGGCAAACGGGGAAATAACATAGTAATAACCCGGAACAGGCCACGTCATACCTGAGGCGGTGACGTTAATCGACGCAGGTGCAGGATTGTTGCTGTTTGCGTTGTTATTATTCTGAGCCGCTAACTGCGCCGCTCTCTGCGCCTCGAGTCTCTTGTTGTACGCGTCGAGCTGTTTCTGAATTTCGCTCTCCTGTGCGGAGGCGTTGTTCATCATTTTCTCGGCGTCATTCTTGTCATTGTAAAGCTCGGCGAGAACAGCTTCATTCTCGTTGAGAAGGGTAGTAAGCTTGCTCTGCTTTTTCTCAAGAGCCTTTTCGGACTCCTCGAGCACAGCTTTCTGCTCGACGAGCGCTTGCTTCTCCTCGGTGATTGTGTCAAGCTGAGTCTGAATACTGTTAATAAGCTTCTCGTCATAATCCGAGAGGGTCTTGACAAGCTCGTACTTGTCGAGGAAGTCGGAGAAGTCCTTCGCGCCGAGAATAATCTCGAGGTCGGAGGCTTGTCCCGCCATATAGATAGTGCGGACGCGCTTTTTGAGCGTATTCATCTGCACCTCAATCTTCTTTTTAGCCGCCTTGATTTTCTTCTGTTTTGCGGCGATGTCGGTGTTCAGCTCGGCAATCTGCGAGTGAAATGTGCTGATTTCCTTGCTGAGAACGCCTATCTGCTCAACGAGGGTTTCTCTGTAAGCTTCCTTGTCCTTGATTTTGGACTTAGCCGCCGCAAGCTGGGAGGAATATTTCTTTTCCTTCTCCTGAAGCTCGCTTATCTGCCTTTTGTATTCGTCTGTTTTTGTGTCCGCCGAAACGGTCTGGAGCAAAAACGGAGACGACAGCAGCGTGAGCATAAGCAGAGTCGCTATGATTTTCTTTAACATAGTAAAACCTTCTTTTGGGGCTTGGTATTACCAGCCTAATATTTCATTGCCTTCCTTTTTGAGGTACTTGCGGATTGAGATAAAGCCCGAAAGCGCGCCGATAAGAATACCCGCCGCCACGAATATCAACGCAACGTACCATATAACGCTCATAATCGGCATTACGGCGATGTGGATAAGGTTCGAGACGATGTTCATAATTCCGTCGTAGAGGAACACAAGGGCAAGGGTCGAAAGCAGCGAGGCTATCAGTCCGATGACCATACCCTCAACCACAAACGGTATGCGCACGAACGCATTCGTCGCACCGACCGACTTCATTATGCTTATCTCGAAACGGCGGCTGTACATAGTCGCACGGATTGTGTTCGAGATTATGAACAGCGAGATTACGCCGAGCGCGAGCACTACCCAGAAGCTGAGCGTCTGGACAAGGCTGTTGATTGAGGAAAGCTTACGCGCTAATTCCTTCTGACTTCTTATCTCGTCAACACCGTCGAGCGCCTTAATCTTCTCGACCGTTTCGTTGTACTTCGACAAATCTGCCATAGTGACCTTGTATGCGTCGGGGAGCGGATTATCGTCCTTTAAGTTCTCGAAAACCTCTTCGCCGAGCTGGCTCTTGTAGTCCTCTAAAGCCTCTTCCTTCGAAAAGTACTGGGCGTCTGTAATATTCTTGATTTTCTTGAGGTCGCGTCCGACATAGACCGCCTCAACCTTGGAGAGTCCGTCCTTAAGGTAGACGGTGGTTTCGTTAGAGTCGCTTACGGACTCAACGAGGCTTGCAACGTTCATAGAGAACAGCACCGCGCTACCCGTCAGAATAAGGCAGGAAATAAGAACGCACACGGAGGCGATACTCATAATGCGGTTGTTCCACACATTTTTAAAGCCTTCTTTTATTAAATAGCCAAAGCCGCTGATAC
Organism: Ruminococcus sp.; assembly: GCA_022510945.1. Taxonomy (GTDB): domain Bacteria; phylum Bacillota; class Clostridia; order Oscillospirales; family Acutalibacteraceae; genus Ruminococcoides. The sequence goes on along the minus strand of JAFLSK010000028.1, from coordinate 8,305 downwards.
GCATTTCTCTACCCCCTTATTCGTCGATATCCGAGGCAGCTTCTGTATCCGTGTCGGAGTAAAGCTGCTCGTCGTCGTTTTTATCGAGGGCGATTTCGGCGAGTTCCTCGGCAACCTCTGCGGCGATTTTTTCGACGGTTTCGAGCTCAATGTCGGATGCGTCGATGTCGCTGTAGTCGGTAAGCTCGTAGGGCTCGTCTTCATCGGATTCCTTAGTGTCGCTTACTACCCTGCCCTTTTCGATTACGACAACGCGCTTGTTAAAATGGCGCACGAGGTCGTGCTCGTGGGTTACGATGAGGATAGTCGTGCCCTGGTCGTTGATTTTGGAGAGGAGCTCGATAATTTCGAAGCTCATTTCGGGGTCGATATTACCCGTCGGCTCGTCGGCGATGATGATTGACGGATTGTTGACGAGCGCGCGTGCAAGACTCACGCGCTGCTGCTCGCCGCCGGAAAGCTCGCTCGGGCGGTTCTTCGCCTTGTGCGTAAGTCCGACGAGGTCGAGTATGTAGGGAACGCGCTTTTTCACCGCGGACGGACGCGCGCCGATTGCACGCATAGCGAACGCCACGTTATCGTAGACGGTCATCTTATCTATAAGACGGAAATCCTGAAACACGATGCCCATATTGCGGCGCAGATACGGCACCTTGCGGCGCTTAAGCTTAGTTACGTTCACGCCGTTTACGAATATGGAACCGCGCGAGGGAGTTTCCTCGTGCATAATCAATTTCAGAAATGTACTCTTACCCGCACCCGACGAGCCGACGATAAACACGAACTCGCCTTTCTCAATCGAGATACTGGCGTTGTTGAGCGCGTGCGTGCCGGAGTCGTAGGTTTTGGATACATTTTTAAACTCTATAATTTTTTCCAATGGATAACACCTTTTTCAACAAGAAAGCGTGCTTGCACGCTTTTCTTCACTCATCGCTCGTTCTGCAAAGCAGAAACTGAGCGGAAAATACAAATTATTTTTTCTTTATAGGAGTCAGATAGTATCTTCGCTCCCAAACGTATTCAAGTCTTATTTTTAGTCCGTTATAGGTCAGTTCCCTATAAAGAATTAAATTGCCCGCCTTTTTTAGGGCGGGCAAATCAACTGTCAAAATCAGCTACCGCCCTATTAATATTTGGTTGGATTAGCTGTTAAATATTTCTTAACCATAAGCGCTACCTTGAACACGATAGCGTCCTCGAACTCGCGAAGGTCGAGGCCCGTGAGCTTCTTAATCTTCTCAAGACGATAAACGAGGGTGTTGCGGTGTACAAAAAGCTTACGCGAGGTTTCGGAAACGTTTAGGTTGTTCTCGAAGAACTTCTGAATTGTGAAGAACGTCTCCTGGTCGAGTGTTTCGATAGAGCCGCGCTTAAATACCTCCTGAAGGAACATATCGCACAATGTAGTCGGAAGCTGGTAGATAAGACGAGCAATACCGAGGTTGTCGTAGCTGATGATATTGCGCTCAGTGTCGAACACCTTGCCTACTTCCAGAGCAACCTGAGCCTCCTTAAAGGAGCGCGCGAGGTCCTTGATACCTACAACAGCGGTGCCTATTCCGACAACGGAGTGGGTATAGAACTCTGAGGAGAGCGTGTCCACAATAGAGGACGCAAGCTTCTCGAGGTCCTTGCTGTCGGTCGACTCGGAAATCTCCTTAACAAGGGTGATTTCGGTCTCATTTATGTTGATGACAAAGTCCTTGGACTTGTCGGGGAAAAGATTCTGGATAACGTCGAGCGCGGAAACCTCAGTTTTCGAGGTAATTTTGATAAGCAGGCAAACGCGAAGAACGTCGGAGTTGAAGTGGAGCTCGCGGGCCTTGAGGTAGATGTCGCCCGGAAGAATGTTGTCCATAATAACATTCTTGATGAAGTTTGAGCGGTCGTACTTTTCGTCGTAGTACTGCTTGATGTTGGTAAGCGAAATCGAGAGAAGCTGAACGCACTTCTCGGCATATTCGTCAGTACCTGCAACGAACACGGCGTATTCCGCGCGCGTGCTGTTGCCTACCGCCTTGTATGTATAGTTGCCGGAAGTAAAGGGAACAGCGGAGATAAGCGTCTCGCTGTTTACGCTCTCGTCAACCTCGCCGATTTTACCGAGGTCGGAGCAAGCGATAACCACAGAAGTCTCGTCAATTACGCCTATAGTTCTGTCAACGGCGTCCTTCATCTGATGTATAATTCCCTGAAATAATCTGTTTGACATAATTATATTCCTCGTTTCCCTAAGAAATAGTACAAAAAAGAGATTATAACACAATTCTTATTTATCATTTTACACAAATTTAATAAAAAAATCAACCTTTTTTACAAAAATAAATATAATTCTTTATAGAATTTGCCGAATAATTTGCCAAAACTACCATTTAATATGAATTTTTTCCGTCATAAATTTCTGCTTGTAAAAATTTATCACTTATATAGCCTGATTTTTCCGCAAAAAACCGCCCTCGAAAACGAGAGCGGCTTGTAACATTTAATTTTACAGCACCTTTGAAAGGAAGTCCTTGAGGCGCGGGCTCTTCGGATTGTCAAAAAACTCGTCGGGAGCGCCCTGCTCCACGATAACGCCCTCGTCGATAAACACGACGTTGGTGCCGACCTCGCGCGCAAAGCCCATTTCGTGGGTTACGACAGCCATAGTCATACCGTCTCGTGCGAGACCCTTCATAACCTCGAGCACCTCGCCGACCATTTCGGGGTCGAGCGCGCTCGTAGGCTCGTCAAAGAGGAGCACGTCAGGGTTCATACACAGCGCGCGCACTATAGCGATACGCTGCTTTTGTCCGCCCGAAAGCTGGGACGGATAGGCATCGGCTCTGTCTGCGAGCCCTACCCTTTCCAAAAGCTTCATCGCGTTGGCCTCTGCCTCTGCCTTGCTCTGTTTGAGGAGTTTAATCGGACCGAGGGTCATATTCTTGAGCACCGTCATATGCGGGAAAAGGTTGAACTGCTGGAACACCATTCCCACCTTCTGGCGGTGGAGGTTGATGTTGACCTTCGGGTCGGTGATGTCCGTACCTTCGAAGATGATTTTGCCGTCTGTAGGCTCCTCGAGTCTGTTGAGACAGCGCAAAAACGTACTCTTACCCGAGCCGGACGCACCGATAATTACCACAACGTCGCCCTTGTGGATTTCGGCGTCAATGCCCTTGAGCACCTCGATTTCGCCGAAATATTTATGAAGATTTTCTACCTTTATAAGCACTTCGTTATTAGTGGTCACTGTTGCGCAGCCTCCTTTCGAGTTTCTTCAGCAAGAAGCTGAGAATAAGCACGATTACGAGGTAAATCACCGCTACCGTAATAAGCGGGAAGAACGCCTCGTAGGTGCGCGAACGGATAAGGTTTCCGATGTAGGTGAGGTCCTGAATAGCCACATAACCCGCAACCGAGGTCTCCTTTAAGAGAACGATAAACTCGTTGCCGAGCGCTGGCAGAACATTCTTGAGCGCCTGCGGCAGGATTATGTGAATCATAGTACTCTTGTAGTCAAAGCCGATTGAGCGGCTTGCCTCGAACTGTCCCTTGTCGATTGACATAATGCCCGAGCGTACAATCTCGGCGACATACGCGCCCGAGTTCATACCGAATGAAATAATCGCGGCGATAAGGCCGTTACGCGACGAACCGAACACGATGAAGTACATAATCATAAGCTGTACTACGACAGGTGTTCCGCGGATTACGGTTATGTAAACGTTTCCGATTGCGTTGAGCACCTTCAGCACATAGTCGCCCGCTGTTCTGCACTTTTTGCCCTTGAGCTGCATATCGTAGGTGGAGCGTACCACCGCAACAATAAAGCCGAGCGCAAGACCGATAAGCAGAGCGAAGAACGTAATCAAAAGCGTTGTGCCGAGACCGTTTACAATCTGCAGCCAGCGATTATCGGTAATAAAGGTTTTGATAAAGCTTGCGCTCATATCATTAAAAAACTTTTCCATAAAAACAATCCTTTTTTGCTTTTCACTTTTGATGAGGACAAAAAATGCGAGTTTTCACTCGCATTTTTATCGTACTTTTTAATTAATATCAGTCGCCGATGTACTTGTCGATGATTTTCTTAACAGTACCGTCTTCCTTAAGCTCACTTAAAGCGGTGTTAATCTGCTCTGTGAGCTCGCTGTCCTTAGCAACGCAGATAGCGTAGTCCTCGTCAGCGAAAGGATCGTCCAAAATCTTAATACCATCGTTCTGAGCAACGAAAGCCTTAGCGGGCTCGTTGTCGATAACAACAGCGTCAACCTTGCCCTGTGTAAGAGCTAAAACAGCGTCAGCGCCCTTGTTGAAGCGCTCAATCTTAGCGCCGCTCTTCTCGTACTCGTCGGAAACGTAGATGTCGCCTGTTGTGCCGAGCTGAACGCCGATGGAAGCGCTCTCGAGGTCGTCGATACCCTTAACCTTAGAGTTTTCTTCGGGAACGATGATTACCTGAGTAGCGGTTGTGTAGGAATCGGTAAAGTCAACGGACTCGAGTCTCTCGTCGGTAACGGTCATACCTGCCATACCGAAGTCAGCCTTGCCTGATGTTACGGCTGTGATGATTGAGTCAAAGTCCATATCGTCGATAACGAGCTCGTAGCCGAGCTTTTCGCAGATAGCCTCAGCTATCTCAGCGTCGATACCTACAACCTTGTCGCCGTCATAATACTCGTACGGCTCAAAGAAAGCGTTAGTAGCCATATGGAGCTCTTTCTTGCCCTCTTCTGCGCCGCAGGATGTGAACATAACAGCTGATGTGCACACGAGCATAGCCGCAAGCACGAGTGCGATAATTTTCTTCATAATAATTTCCTTCTTTCATTTAAATATAAAATTAAATCAACATAGATATGCTAATATAGAATTTATAAAATTGCAAGTTATTTTTTTAAAAAATCTCCAAAAAATTGTATTTTTGTGCAGTTTTTTATATTTGACCGTATAATTATACATTTGTTGGATAAAACTCGGGTGCAAAACGGCGAAAATATCTGTTGTTCTTTTTAAAATAAAGTGATATACTATACAAGATATGATTCGAAAAGAAAGGAAGTACAACAATGCGTAAAATAATTCCGATTACACTGCTGACAGGCTATCTCGGCGCAGGCAAAACGACTCTCTTAAACCACGTTCTCAACAATCAGGAGGGCTACAAGGTTGCGGTTATCGTCAACGACATCGGCGAGGTGAACATCGACGCCGAGCTCATCCAGAAGGGCGGTATCGTAACCGAGAAGGACGACAACCTCGTTCCGCTGCAGAACGGCTGTATCTGCTGCACGCTCAAGACAGACCTTATCGAGCAGATTTGTCAGCTTATAGAGACAAATAAATTCGACTACATTTTAATCGAGGCGTCGGGAATCTGCGAGCCGATTCCGATTGCGCAGACGATTGCTATGCTCGACGGCTCGTACAACGACCCGAAGATTCCGAAGCTGTGCCGTCTCGACAACGTCGTTTCCGTTGTTGACGCTGCGCGCCTTTCCACTGAGTTCGGCTGCGGCGGCGCGCTCCTCTCCGACGATATTGACGAGGAAGATATCGAGAACCTCATCATTCAGCAGATTGAGTTCTGCAACACCATTATCATCAACAAGGTTGACCTTGTTTCCGAGGAGGAGCTTGCGAAGGTTAAGAAAGTTATCCGCGCGCTCCAGCCCGAGGCTAAGTTTATCGAGACGACTCACGGCGAGGTCGCCGTAAGCGAAATCCTCAACACAAATGCATTCGACTTCGAAAAGGTTGCAAGTTCTCCAGCGTGGGTACAGGAGCTGAACGCCGACCTCGAGGATGATGAGGACGAGGACGAGCACGAGCACCATCATCACGACCACGACGAGCACGAACACCACGACCACGATGAACACGAGCATCATCACCACGACCACGATGAGCACGAGCACGAACATCACCACGGTCATCATCACCACCATCACCATCATCACGGCGAGGGCGAGGTTGAGGAGTACGGTATCGGAACGTTCGTATACTTCCGCCGTCAGCCGTTCGTAAGAGATAAGATTGAAAACTGGCTCCAGAACTTCCCGAAGAACATTATCCGTGCAAAGGGTATTTTCTGGTTCGTAGAGGACAAGGATTGGGCGTATATGCTCGAGCAGGCGGGTCGTCAGGTAAACGCAACCGACTACGCGGAGTGGCTCGCGGCTGCTCCTATGGCGGTACAGGCTAAAGCTAAGGCAGAGGACCCGATTCTGCGCAAGGAGTGGGACGAAAAATACGGCGACAGAATGATTAAGCTCGTATTCATCGGACAGAACCTCGATAAGGAGAAAATCACGAAGGAACTCGACGAGTGCCTTACAGAACTTTAAGTCATAAATAACTAAGTGGCAGACGGTCTGAAACCGTCTGCCACTTTTAATTTCCCGATCTGTTTTTAATATCCTTTGCAAAAATAAGCTTGAAAAGCTTTCTCACGAACGGCTGAATGAAGAACAGCTGAGTAAAGAACGCGAACGGGAAGTTAAAGCACACAAGCTTTAGCCAATTTGCAAGCAGGGTGAAAATGTTGAAGCCAGCATAGTACGGATAGTAGAGCCACGCCGCGATAAAGCTCATCGCAGGGCACATAAGTCCGACCGTGGCGCAGATTATCGCCGTCTCGAAGATTACGGGATGAGTGTCGCGCGGGTTAAAAATTTTCGTCGCAAGTTTAAACGAGCACGGGCTGCCCATAACCATCTCGAGCGTGTACGCTAAAGCAAACTCGATAAGCACTATCGCCCATATCGGCATAAACATACCGCAGGTATACACGCCGCCCTGCTTGTTAATTGCACCGAGCACGCTGCCCTCGCCCGTCACCTGCATTAGCGTTGCGCCGTTTACCACATAAAGGCTGTAGAAAACGTAAGCGTGGACAGTAATTACTACCGTGATGAATGCGAATACCATTCGCTGAAACTGATTTCTTGGCATAATATTCCTCCTTGAATTAACCCCTAAACGCAAAAAAACACATAGCACGCTCGCTGCAAAGATGAAAACGCTGTGCCGTAATCAGATTTACATACCGAGGTACTACATGTGTCGTTGCGATTATTAAGTTTACGGGTGAATATTAGCATAAAACGCCGGAAAAGTCAAGTTTTCAGCCGCCGTACACCAACTAAACGCAGTATAAATTAGTATCCCAATGCGGGATATACGGGTGGTGGCGGAGGTAGAATTTGTAGTCGGGATTAAGCGAATGAAGCTGCAAAATCAGCGCAAACAAATCCTCGCTGCGGTGGTAGACGGCGACGTTCAGCTTCGGCTTAAACAGGCGGATTGTGTTCTCCATACCCTCGAACGTCTCGCGCTCCGCCCCCTCGACATCAAGCTTTGCGTAGGTGATTTTCTTGCCGCAGAGTATCGCGTCAACGCGCGCAACCTGAACGGGTGTGCCGCTGACGTCAATCGCGCAGTTGCGCCCCGATTTCGTGTTAAAATTAATCTGCGTGTTTTTATTGTACGAGCCAAGCTGCCAGAGGCTTACGTTCTCCATATCGGCACAGAACTCCTGCAACTTCTTAAAACTTTTCGAGCTGGGCTCAAAGGCGGTTATACTCCTGTACGAGCCGCTATAGCGCAGAAATTCCTCAATCGTGTCGCCGTTGTACGCGCCGAGGTCGAGGTATGCTTCTTCCCCGCTAAGCCTGAGGATATTTTCAAAAGCCTCGTCCTTGTCCGTGGTGCAGTAGTCGAGATACTTAAGCTCACCCGTATACTGAAAACGAATAATATCCGCAAACACACGGCGGCTGAGGTCGTCAGCGAGCAGGTCGTAAGCTGCATTTATCTCGCTCTCATTATCAACATAGAAAGCCTCGTTAAAAATGTTATCGCCGAAAACGGGCACCGACGGAACTAGCATAGTGCGGCGCGCGGCTACGGACTTGATGTGCGACATAACGTCCTCAAGCTGGCTTGCAAAGCAGAGCGCGATTATGAAGTCGTCGAGCTCCTCTTCAAAGTCGGAGAACTTTTTAACGGTAAAGCCGCGAAAAACCTGACCGCGCACGAAATCGTCGCTCGCCATAACGCCGTAGGGCGAAATACCGAGCCGCTCAAACTCCTTAAGCACCTTGTCGGCGCCGTCGCCCATTCCGTAGAGTATAATGGGTTTATCCGTATTTTTAAGCACATCCCACACCGAGGTGAGGTTTTCGATAAAATTCATAGCCGCTCCTGCATTATATAGATAATGAGATAAAAAAACGCCCACCCTATTGGGTGGACACTTTACGGTGTTGGCATCTTCCTATTTTCACAGGCCGTCACCAGCCAACTATCTTCGGCACTA
>JAFLSK010000027.1:1939-21603 GCA_022510945.1 Ruminococcus sp. | reverse complement strand
CACATTTTCTTAACGCTTCTCACCTTCTTAAGGTTCAAGTCTCGGAAAAGTTCCTAAGAGAATAAAATTTGAGGACACCTTTTAGATGTCCTCGTGATTGGTTGCGGAGGGAGGACAAAGATTTGCGTTGCAAATCTTTTGTGCTCGGCGACCGTTTCTTCTAGAAACAGTACCCGCCTCGCACTTCGTCGCTAAAAATGTGCCACCGGCACATTTTCTTAACGCTTCTCACCTTCTTAAGGTTCAAGTCTCGGAAAAGTTCCTGAGAGAATAAAATTTGAGGACACCTTTTAGATGTCCTCGTGTTTGGTTGCGGAGGGAGGACTTGAACCTCCGACCTTCGGGTTATGAGCCCGACGAGCTACCAACTGCTCCACCCCGCGATATATGCGCTGTTGTATTCAGCTTTTACATTATAGCGCGATATTGCAGTTTTGTCAAGGGTTATTTGGTGTAATGTTTTGTCGAATAAATAACTGATATAAAATCATTATTGATTGTGCGTTTTTAGTATGAAAATAAAAAAAGCCAAAATTTTTAAATTGGGTATTGACAAATGAAAAATATATGGTATTATATATGCAGTGAACAAAACCTATAAAAACTATAGGTAAACTAAGAAAGGCTTTGAGGATATGCACTCACTTACCAAACGATGTTGTAATACCGCGCGAATGTGATGCTTAAAATTCACATATAAACGCACAGACACATTAAATCGTATTAAAAAATTTATGAAAGAGGTATTACAATGAGTACATTAAAAGAAAGAAATTTAAAATTTGAAACATTACAGCTCCACGTTGGTCAGGAGCAGCCCGACCCTGCGACAGACGCTCGCGCTGTTCCGATTTACGCTTCTACTTCCTACGTTTTCCGCGACAGCCAGCACGCTGCCGACCGCTTTGCACTTCGCGACGCAGGCAATATCTATGGCAGACTCACAAACCCGACTCAGGGCGTTTTTGAGGAGCGCATCGCAGCTTTAGAGGGCGGTTCTGCTGCTCTTGCGGTTGCTTCGGGTGCGGCTGCGATTACCTACACAATTCAGGCGCTTGCTAACGCAGGTGACAACATTGTTGCGGCAAAGACCATCTACGGCGGCAGCTACAATCTTTTTGAGCACACACTCCCGAACTACGGAATTACGACTACGTTCGTTGACCCCGATGAGGAGGGCGCTTTCGAGGCTGCTATCGACGAGAACACTAAGGCTCTCTATATTGAGACCCTCGGCAACCCGAACTCCAACATCATCGACATAGAAAAGGTCGCTGCTGTTGCTCACGCACACAACATTCCGCTCGTAGTCGACAGTACCTTCGCGACTCCGTTCTTGCTCAGACCGATAGAGTACGGCGCAGATATTGTCGTTCACTCCGCAACGAAGTTCATCGGCGGTCACGGCACAGCTATCGGCGGTGTAATCATCGAGAGCGGCAAGTTCGACTGGGCTGCAAGCGGAAAATTCCCGCAGTTCTCCGAGCCGAATCCGTCCTACCACGGCGCGGTATTCACACAGGCGGCTCCGGGCGCGGCGTTCGCTACATATATCCGCGCAATCCTTCTGCGCGACACGGGCGCAACGCTCTCTCCGTTCCACGCGTTCATCTTCCTACAGGGTCTCGAGACTCTCTCCCTGCGCGTAGAGCGCCACGCATATAACACCGCTAAGGTTGTTGAGTTCCTCGCTAATCACCCGCAGGTTGAGCACGTTAATCACCCGTCACTTGAAGACTCGGGATATGCTGAGCTTTATAAGAAGTACTTCCCGAACGGCGGCGGTTCAATCTTTACCTTCGAGGTAAAGGGTGACGAAAAGACAGCGCAGAACTTCATCGACAATCTACAGGTGTTCTCGCTTCTTGCTAACGTTGCTGACGTAAAATCGCTCGCGATTCATCCCGCGTCGACAACTCACAGCCAGCTCACAGGCGCAGAGCTTGAGGAGCAGGGCATAAAGCCGAACACAATCCGCCTTTCAATCGGCACAGAGCATATCGACGATATTCTCTTCGACTTACAGGAAGCGTTTGATGCAATCAAATAATCCATTAGTTTCCCATTTTTACTACCTGCCTCTTGCACGGAGGCGGGTAGTTTTGTTATACTATAATAATCAGGTAGGTGATGAAAGTGGCAAAGAACGTTAAAACTAATGTTATGCGCATACTCGATAAGGCTAAGATAAATTATGAGGTGTTCGAGTACCCACACGGCAAGGAGGCTGTTGAGGGCAACGAGGTCGCCACTCTTATGGGACAGAACCCGTCGCAGGTGTTTAAAACCCTCGTTGCAAAGGGTAAGTCGGGTGAATTCTATGTGTTCGACATTCCCGTAAACGCTCACCTTGACCTCAAAAAAGCGGCGAAGTCCGTAGGGGAGAAGAGCATTGAGATGACAGCCGTCAAGGACCTCGTAAAAATCTGCGGTTACGCGCGCGGAAATGTCTCTCCGATAGGAATGAAGTCGGAGTTTAAAACAGTTTTTAACGTCACAGCTATCGACTTTGACGCAGTATATATCAGCGCGGGCAAAATCGGATTTCAGGTTAAGGCAGACCCGAGGGAGCTTATCGGACTAATCGGCGCGGACACAGCTGATATAGTTATGAACGGATAGGTATGGTTAGTATTGCAAAACTCACTAATATTGCAAGAATAATTTATATAAATATGCAAATTTCAACAAAAATCCTGCAATTTTTATAAAATTTTGAATTTTTATAAAAACAACTTGCAATTTTTGGATTTATATGTTATCATATTAAAGTACTAAAAAGTGCGCAAATAGAATGGAGGAATTTCTAATGGCATTACAGAACAAGTATTTAGCAGACTTACTCGAAACAGTAAAGAAGCGCAACCAGGGCGAGCCTGAGTTCATTCAGGCTGTAACAGAGGTTTTAATCTCCCTCGAGCCCGTTGCTGACAAGAGACCTGACCTCATCGAGGCCGGCGTATTCGAGAGAATCGTTGAGCCTGAGAGACAGATTATCTTCCGTGTTCCCTGGGTAGACGATAACGGCGTTACACAGGTTAACCGCGGTTTCAGAATTGAGTTCAACTCCGCAATCGGTCCTTACAAGGGTGGTCTCAGACTTCATCCTTCCGTATACCTCGGAATTATCAAGTTCCTCGGCTTTGAGCAGATTTTCAAGAACAGCCTCACAACCCTGCCTATGGGCGGCGGTAAGGGCGGCTCCGACTTCGACCCGAAGGGCAAGTCCGACGGCGAGGTTATGCGTTTCTGCCAGAGCTTTATGACAGAGCTTTCAAAGCACATCGGCCCGAACACTGACGTTCCCGCAGGTGACATCGGTACAGGTGCACGCGAGATTGGCTATATGTTCGGTCAGTATAAGAGACTTCGCAACGAGTTCACAGGCGTTCTCACAGGTAAGGGTCTCACATTCGGCGGTTCACTCGCTCGTACAGAGGCTACAGGCTACGGTCTCTGCTACTACACAGACGAGATGTTAAAGGCTAACGGCAAGAGCTTCGAGGGTCAGACAGTTGTTATCTCCGGCTCAGGTAACGTTGCTATCTACGCTACACAGAAGGCTACAGAGCTCGGCGCAAAGGTTGTTGCACTCTCCGACTCTAACGGTTATATCTACGACAAGAACGGTATCGACCTTGCTTGCGTAAAGCAGCTCAAGGAAGTTGAGAGAAAGAGAATCAAGGAGTACGTTAACACTCATCCCGACGCTGTTTACACAGAGGGTTGCAGCGGTATCTGGACAATTCCTTGCGACATCGCTCTTCCGTGCGCTACTCAGAACGAAATCGACGCTGAGTCCGCTAAGACTCTCGCTGCTAACGGCTGCTACGCTGTTGCAGAGGGCGCAAATATGCCTTCCACACCTGAGGCTATCGACGTATACTTCGAGAACAATATGCTCTATGGTCCTGCTAAGGCTGCTAACGCAGGCGGCGTTGCAGTATCGGGTCTTGAGATGAGCCAGAACTCCGAGAGACTTTCCTGGACATTCGAGGATGTTGACGGCAGACTCAAGAACATTATGAAGGAAATCTTCAAGTCCTGCGACGAGGCTTCCAAGGAGTACGGCCTCGAGGGTAACTATATGGCAGGCGCTAACATTGCAGGCTTCCTCAAGGTTGCTGAGGCAATGAAGGCTCAGGGCTGCGTATAATAAATCGCTCCTAAAGTAAGTAAATACATAAAGACGGCTGTCCTCGGACAGTCGTCTTTTTGGTTGAAAAAGCATATTGCATTTTGATTTAAAATATTATAGAATATTGGTAGAAACACCAAAGGAGGTTTTCATAATGGTAATCGTAAACACACCCACAATCGAGGGTCAGGCGATTCGTACGCTCGGCCTTGTAAACGGAAACACGGTACAGTCCAAGAACGCGTTCAAGGACATCGGCGCGGGATTTAAATCTATGGTAGGCGGCGAGCTTGTGTCCTACACAAAGATGCTCGCTGAGGCGCGTGAGGTTGCACTGCAGAGAATGATCCAGCAGGCGCAGGCTCTCGGCGCGGACGCTGTTGTTAATGTTCGTTTTTCGAGCGCGTCGGTTATGGACGGAGCTGCCGAGATTCTTGCTTCGGGCACAGCCGTAAAATTTGTCTGATAAAATTTAGTAATATACACCGAAAGAGCCGACCCTGAGGTCGGCTCTTTTTTCTATGCGCAAATAAAATATAGGGATACTGCATTATGAAATGCAATATCCCTTATTTACAATAATTGCTATTAATTTAGCTTTCTATGTGTTAAAGATAACACGGTTGACCGACTCTTGATGTGCCGCTCATATTAACGCGGTACATCTGAATTAAGGTAGCGTCCTTGATGTTTACGCCGCCCTTGCCGTCAACATCTGCGAGAAATTCGCCCTTAGGTTTAAGCTTTGATATTGACACGAGATGCTTCTGGATTGCCGTAACGTCGTTTATGTCAACAGTTCCGTCGGCGTTAGCGTCTCCGTAGTAACCGAAAGGAGGCTCCGTTGTAGGAACAGGAGTCGTCGGCTGTGTTGTCGGCTCTGTTGTAGGAGTGGGCGTAGAAGGCTGTGTCGGAGGTTGCGTCGGTGGAGCCGTCGCTTCTGTAGTCGGAGCGGTTGGCTGAGGTGTAACCGGAGGAACATAATCTTCTAACTTGTTGCCCTGTACAAATATCTTGCTTTTGCCCTCGAGCGGCATACCAGGCTCGCCGTCAGCGGGATAGCGGTGGTCGCTTGCATTTTGTTCTTCGGTGAAGATTGCGTATCCGTTCGAGAGGTTATCGGGAACTTCGTAGTAGTAGAGTCCGAGCGAGCTATCATACTGCATTTGCTGTCCCGGCCATTCGCCGTTGCTGCCGCTACCGTCGGAGTAGATGTAAACGTAAACCTGTTTCCAATTGTAAGATGAGTTATCAAAGTAAAGCATCTGCTTTTGGTTTGGGTCAACCTTTGTGTAGGTGTAGGTCGTGGCGTTGGACTGCGTGGTGCCGTTTGAGGCCTTAACGCTTACTGTCGTAACTGTGCCGTAGGGTGCGCCCTGACCGATTGTGATTGTCTGTCCGTTTGTGTAGTTCTGGTATGCGCCGTTGTCAATAGAATACTGACCGGATGTTGCGTTTTCGAATTTAAGTGTAAGCTGGAGCGAATCGCTCATATAGGTTTGTGAGCCCGGTGTTACTGAAGCTGAAGGACCCGCAGGGGCTTCGTTGTACATAACGGCAACGCCCGAAGAGCCTACGTTACCGCTGATTCTGCCGCCGGATACGGTGAATGTATTGCCGGAAACACGGTCTTTGTAGCTGCCGTTGGCAAGCTTTCTAACAGAAAGCGAAACGTTACCGCCGCCGCTGAGCTTACTGATAACTATACCGTTTGTGCCTCTCTCAACGTAAGCAACGTCGCCGTCGGAGGATACGGACTCGCCCTGACCGTCGAAGTAGTTCTTGAATTTGTTAACCTCGGCAACCGCCGTGTTCTTCCATGTTGTGTCGGAACTTGCGTCTCCCATATTGGATGCGGGACGGGCGAAGAAGAGGGCAGAGGAGTCGGCTCTTGCCGCGATGATAGCCCAAGCCTTAACAATAGTATCGTTTGATACGCCCGATGTGTTGCCAAGACCGCCTGAGCCCGAACTGCCCATATATGTGTCGTGAGACTCGCACCAGAGTACAGCCTTGTTGGCAGATGAACCGAATTTGTATGTAGTGCTCGCGAGACCCGATGCGTTCTTGTTATTCGCAGCAACAAGCATAGCGTCACTTGTTGTGTTTTCGGTTACGCTCATATACTTCGTGTAGTTTGCGATGTCTGTCTTGGGGGTGTTGAGAATCTCACCGTAGTAGTAAATCTCGTTGCTTGTGCTTGCGGACGCGCCGCCGAGAACAGTAGGCCAGAACTGGCTTGCGTAGCTGCTGTCGTCAGTCGGGAGCTCGATGTGCTTAGCAGCATCAAAGCGGAAGCCGTCTACGCCGACGTTGATACAGTCGATGAGAAGCTGCTTGTACTTATTCTGAATGTATGAGTTGCCTGTGTTGAGGTCGGGCATTCCGATGTGACCCTGAGTCATAATGCGACGGTCGTTGTCGTTTGCGTAATTACCCTCACTGTGGTAGTATTCGCTGCGCTTGAGATCACCGTCTACGCCGTCGTTGAGATTGCCGTAGCCGCCGCCTTCGCTCTTGTTAGCGAGGTGGTTTGCAACGATGTCGACGATAACCTTGATGCCGTACTTGTCAGCCTCGGTGCACAGCGATTTTAACTCGTTTTTGCCGCCGAGCCAGCTTTGACTGCTCTCGGCAATTCTGATTCCGAGCGGCTGGTAAAGCTTCCACCACTGACCGTTCTGGTCTCTCCAGCCCGAGTTATAGTCCTTCGGAGGCTGAACAGGTGAGGTCTGTACCGCGGTGTAGCCTGCGTCTGAGATAGCCTTGAGGTTGTTTTTAATCGAGTTGTACGACCAGTCAAAGCAGTGGAGAATCGCGCTGCCCTGAATGGTTTTCTGTGCTCCTGTGCTCGCGCTCGTGGCCTGCTTGTCAGTATCTACAGCCACCGCGGAAATATTTCCGAAGGTGAATGCGGAGATAATGATACAGAGCACCAGCACAAGGCTTGTAATTTTCTTGTTCAAATTTCTCAACTCCTAAATTAAATTACAATCATAAAAATGTTGTATAATCATAAACATTGTAACAAAATATTGGTAGCTAATCAATTTGCTATATGCACAAAAAACAACTTATTTTTTGGCAATTATTTTAGTCTCTGTATTTAGCAAGAAGGATTTTTTAAAAATTCTCTTTACAAACCGATGTATTTTGTTATACAATAATAGTGTTATGGGGGTATAGCTCAGTTGGGAGAGCGCTTGGTTCGCATTCAAGAGGTCAGGGGTTCGAATCCCCTTATCTCCACCAAAAAACAACACAACCTTTCGGTTGTGTTGTTTTTTTATAGTAAATCAGATAAGGGGATTCGAAAGGGTTGTAAAATTAGAAATGGGCTGTATCCAAACAGCCCATTTTTTTACATTAATATCAAAGATTCGTGTAGCCCATAAGGCTTTCGTCTACCTCGCGGGCGCAGTCTCTGCCCTCGCGGATTGCCCACACTACGAGCGACTGGCCGCGGTGCATATCGCCTGCGGTAAAGACATTCTCGACATTCGTCCTGTAAGAATTCTTCTCCGTCGCCACATTTGTGCGGCCGTCGGTCTCTACGCCGAATGCGTTTGTAACGTAGCTTTCGCTGCCAAGGAAGCCTGCGGCAATCAGCACGAGCTCAACGTCAATCGTGTACTCAGAGCCATCAATTTCCTTCATAATCGTTCTGCCGGTTTTCTTGTCCTTTTCGGGGCTTAGCTTTACGAGCACAGCGCCCTTGAGGTTGCCGTTCTCGTCCTTCAAGAATTCCTTGACAGTCGTCTGGTATACTCTCGGGTCGCTGCCGAACACCTCGATAGCCTCCTCCTGACCATAGTCTGTCTTGCAGACCATCGGCCACTGAGGCCACGGATTGTTCTCGGTTCTTTCGTCGGGCAGCTTAGGCATCATCTCGAGCTGTAGCACGGATTTTGCGCCGTGTCTTACGCTTGTGCCGACACAGTCGTTACCTGTGTCGCCGCCGCCGATTACCATAACGTTCTTGTCCTTAGCGGAGATATATGTACCTTCCTGTAGGTCGCTATCTAAAAGTGACTTTGTGGTCGACTTCAGGAAGTCTACCGCGAAATATATGCCGTTCGCGTCGCGACCCTTGACGTTAATATCGCGGGGATTGGATGCTCCGCAGGTGAGGATAACTCTGTCGAAGTCCTTAAGAATTTCTGCAGGCTCGATATCCTTGCCGACGTTTGCGTTTGTTACAAACTCAACGCCTTCCTCTTTCATTATTTCAACACGGCGTTCGATAACGCTCTTCTCAAGCTTCATATTCGGAATACCGTACATCAAAAGTCCGCCCACGCGGTCGCTGCGCTCGAAAACGGTAACGCTGTGACCTCTGCGGTTGAGCTGGTCAGCCGCAGCGAGACCCGACGGACCCGAGCCGATTACGGCAATCTTCTTGCCTGTCCTTACCTTCGGCGGGTTTGGCGCGGCATAGCCCTCGCTGTATGCGTTTTCGACTATACTGTACTCGTTGTTCCTAACGGTCACCGCGTCGCCGTTAGCGCCGCAGGTGCACGCCCTTTCGCACAGCGCGGGGCATACGCGCGAAGTGAACTCGGGGAAGTTGTTCGTGATTCGAAGTCTGCGGTACGCCTGCTCCCACGCGCCCTTGAAGATAAGGTCGTTCCACTCGGGTATGAGGTTGTTGAGCGGACAGCCTGAGAACATACCGCCAATCATCATACCCGACTGGCAGAACGGCACGCCGCACTCCATACATCTCGCGCCCTGCTGTGCCTGTTCTTCTTTACTCAGCGGGTCGTGGAATTCGTCGAAGTTTTTTATGCGTTCTTTTACGGAGAGTGCAGGGGCGTCCTCGCGTTTATAATCCATAAATCCTGTTGGCTTTCCCATTGCTTTCTCCTCCTTACTTGTTGTTTATAATCTGATAGAATGCCTCGATTTTCGCCTGCTCGTGGTCGAGACCTCGCTCTTCCATAGAGGCGATAGCGGACATCATCTTCTTGTAGTCGTGCGGAATAATCTTCTTGAACTTCGGCAGGTATTCGTCGAAGTTTTTGAGAATATCCTTACCCTTTTCGGAGCCTGTGTTCTTAACGTGCTCGCTGATTAACTCCTTAAGCTCGAGGATATCGTACTTCTCGCTGACCTCGGTAAAGAGAACCATCTCCTTGTTAAGCTTTGTGTAGAGGTCTCTGTCCTCGTCGAGTACATACGCAACGCCGCCCGACATACCTGCGGCGAAGTTTTTGCCGGTTTTGCCGATTACGACAACTCTGCCGCCCGTCATATATTCGCAGCCGTGGTCGCCTACACCTTCAACGACAGCTGTAGCGCCCGAGTTACGCACGCAGAACCGTTCGCCAGCAACGCCGTTTATAAACGCCTTACCGCTCGTTGCGCCGTAGAGGGCAACGTTACCGATGATGATGTTCTCGTCAGCGTTGAACTTTGAACCCTTCGGCGGATAAACAACAAGCTTACCGCCCGATAGACCCTTACCGAAGTAGTCGTTGCTGTCGCCCGAAAGCTCGAGCGTTAGGCCCTTCGGAATAAACGCGCCGAAACTCTGACCGCCTGAGCCGTTACAGATAACCTTGAATGTATCGTCCTCAAGCTTGTCGTCGTATTTTCTCGTGATTTCCGAGCCGAAGATTGTGCCGAGAGAACGGTCGGTGTTTTTTACGTCGATTTCGATTGTCTTTTTAGTGCCGTTTGAAAGAGCAGTTTTGAACTTCTTCGCGATAACCTTCTCGTCGAGGGTTTCTTCAAGTTTGAAGTCGTAGCTGTTCTTGTTTGTGTATTCAATTTTCTCGCCTTCGAAGTCGCAGTTGAGGATGTTAGAGAGGTCTATTTCCTTCTCGCGGTCGGAGAGGTCAGCCTTCGGCTTGATGAGGTCGATTCTGCCGACGAGTTCGTCGATAGTCCTTACGCCAAGCTTGGACATATACTCGCGCAGTTCCTGAGCCACGAAGAGAATGAAGTTTACAACGTACTCGGGCTTACCGATGAATTTCTTTCGAAGTTCGGGATTCTGCGTAGCAACGCCGAACGGGCAGGTGTCAAGGTTACATACCCTCATCATCGCGCAGCCGAGCGTTACGAGCGGAGCGGTCGCAAAGCCGAATTCCTCTGCGCCGAGGATAGCGGCGATTGCAACATCGCGACCTGTCATCAGCTTACCGTCGGTTTCGATGACAACCTTGTTTCTGAGGTTGTTCATAATGAGTGTCTGGTGAGCCTCGGCGAGACCGAGTTCCCACGGAAGACCTGCGTTGTAAATCGAGCTTCTCGGAGCAGCACCTGTGCCGCCGTCGTAGCCCGAGATAAGGATTACTCCAGCGCCTGCCTTAGCAACACCCGCAGCAACCGTGCCGACACCGCACTCGGAAACGAGTTTTACGGAAATTCTCGCGTCCTTGTTCGCGTTTTTGAGGTCGTAGATAAGCTGAGCAAGATCCTCAATCGAGTAAATATCGTGGTGAGGCGGCGGAGAAATCAGGGAAACGCCGGGTGTGGAGTGGCGGGTTTTTGCAATCCACGGATAAACCTTTTTGCCGGGGAGGTGGCCGCCTTCGCCGGGCTTTGCGCCCTGAGCCATCTTAATCTGAATTTCGTCTGCCGAGGTTAGGTAACGCGAGGTTACGCCGAAGCGGCCGGAGGCTACCTGCTTGATAGCGGAGCAGCGGTTGTTTTCAGTACCTTTTGAGAGCAGTCGTTCAATGCTTTCGCCGCCTTCGCCGGAGTTTGATTTTCCGTGAAGCCGGTTCATAGCGATAGCGAGCGCCTCGTGAGCCTCCTGCGAAATCGAGCCGTAGGACATAGCGCCTGTCTTGAAACGCTTTACGATTGACTCAACGCTCTCGACCTCTTCAAGAGGCACGGGGTTTTCCGCATATTTGAAGTCGAAAAGTCCTCTGATGCTTACGGGATCCATTTCGTCGGAAATCATATGTGAATATTTTTTGTAGAGTTCGTAGTCGTTCGTGCGGGTCGCGTGCTGGAGGGTGTGGATTGTCTGCGGGTTGTAGAGGTGCTCTTCCTTGCCGCTTCTGTACTTGTGGCTGCCGCGCGACTCGAGCTCGGCGTCAGCGCTCAGCCCGAGCGGGTCGAACGCCGAAGTGTGTAGCTTGTCGACGTTTTCTTCTATATCCTTGATTGTGATACCGCCGATTCTGCTGACGGTGCCCGTGAAGTATTCGTTGATTACGTCCTCGCCGATACCGATTGCTTCGAAAATCTGCGAGCCCTGATAGGATTGGATGGTTGAAATACCCATTTTTGACGCAATCTTTACGATGCCGTGGAGCACAGCGCTGTTGTAGTCGCTGACAGCGGCGTAATAGTCTTTGTCGAGCAAATCGTCGTGAATAAGCTCGTGGATAGTCTCCTGCGCAAGGTAAGGGTTGATTGCACTCGCACCGTAGCCGAGCAGGGTAGCGAAGTGATGAACCTCTCGCGGCTCGCCGCTCTCAAGCACGATTGCGAGCGACGTTCTTCTCTTGGTGACAACTAAGTGATGGTGCAGAGCCGAAACAGCGAGCAGAGAGGGGATAGCGAGGTGGTACTCGTCAACTCCGCGGTCGGAGAGAATGAGGATGTTTGCGCCGTCGTTGTATGCTTTGTCCGCCTCGATAAAGAGCCTCTTTATCGCCTTGGAGAGCTTTGTGTTTTTATAATAAAGGATGGGGATTACCGCAACTTTAAAGTCGCTGCTCCTCATATTTTTAAGCTTGAGAATATCGGTGGAGGTGAGGATAGGGTTGTTGACTTTCATAACCTTGCAGTTCTCAGGCTTTTCCTCGAGAATGTTGCCGTCCTCACCGATGTATATTGTAGTGGAGGTTACGATTTCCTCGCGGATTGCGTCAATCGGAGGATTGGTAACCTGTGCGAACATCTGCTTGAAGTAGTTGAAAAGCGGCTGAGGCTCCTTGGAGAGCACCGCGAGCGGGCTGTCCGTACCCATAGCGGAAATCGACTCGCTACCGTTCTTCGCCATAGGAAGTATGGAGGTCATAATGTCCTCATATGTATATCCGAACGCCTTCTGTAGCTTCTTGCGCTGGTCGCGGTGGTGCTCCTCTACCTTTGCGTTAGGAATCTTGAGATCTTTAAGCTTTACGAGATTGCTGTCGAGCCACTCGCCGTATGGCTGCTTTGACGCGTATGACTCCTTGAGCTCGTCGTCGTCGATAAGCTTGCCCTGAACTGTGTCGACGAGGAGCATTTTGCCCGGACGAAGTCTTTCCTTGGTTACAATCTTATCCGCGTCAATCGGCAGTGCGCCTACCTCGGAGGAGAGGATAAGGTTGCCGTCGTCGGTGATGTAATATCTCGACGGGCGCAGACCGTTGCGGTCGAGCACAGCGCCCATAATGTCACCGTCGGAGAATAGTATCGATGCGGGGCCGTCCCACGGCTCCATCATAGTTGCGTAGTACTGGTAGAAGTCTTTCTTTTTCTGCGACATTGTGCCGTTTCTGTCCCACGGCTCGGGAATTGTTATCATAACCGCAAGAGGCAGCTCCATTCCGCTCATAACGAGGAACTCGAGCGTGTTGTCGAGCATAGCGGAGTCGGAGCCCTCGGTATTTACGACAGGCGTAACCTTGTCGAGGTCGCCCTTGAGGTGCTCGGAACGCATAGTTTCCTCGCGCGCGAGCATCTTGTCGGCATTACCGCGGATTGTGTTAATCTCGCCGTTGTGTACTATCATTCTGTTCGGATGAGCTCTCTGCCAGCTCGGCTGAGTGTTAGTCGAGAAACGCGAGTGTACCATAGCGATAGCAGACTCGTAGTCCTCGTCCTGCAGGTCGAGGAAGAATCTTCGAAGGTCGCCTACAAGGAACATACCTTTATATACAATCGTTCTGCTCGAGAGAGAAACCACATATGTATCCTCGTTGCTCTGCTCAAAAACGCGGCGTGCAACATAGAGCTTGCGGTCAAAGTCAAGACCCTTCTTAACGCCCATAGGACGCTTGATGAAGCACTGCTGAATGTTTGGCATACAGTCGAGCGCGCGCTGCCCGATAGTGTTGTTGTCGGACGGAACCTCACGCCAGCCGAGAACCTCGAGTCCTTCCTTTTCAGCGATAATCTCGAACATCTTCTTTGCCTGATTGCGAGCGAGCTCTTTTTGTGGGAAGAAGAACATACCCACAGCGTAATCTCTCTCGGAGAGCAGGTTAATGCCGATTTTCTTAGCCGCTTTCTTAAAGAACTTGTGCGAAATCTGCAGGAGTATGCCTACGCCGTCGCCTGTTTGTCCGTCGGCGTCCTTACCTGCGCGGTGCTCGAGCGTTTCAACGATAGTGAGAGCGTTGTTCACCGTGTCGTGGGACTTGATACCCTTGATGTTTACGACTGCACCGATACCGCAGTTATCGTGCTCGAACTTTGGAGAATAGAGACTGTGTACTGACTGTCTGTTCTCTGATTGTGACATCATTTGTCATCCTTTCCAATATAATTTAAAAAGATAAAATTACAATTAGTATTATATAACCTGTAGGGGTTTTGTGTCAAGTCAATTATGCAATTTATAAAACAAAACTTTCATTATTCTGCTCTTAAATTTAAAATTCAATGAAAATTTGCACAAAATTTGCATATAAAATTTCAAAAACTTGCACATCGGCCTTCGGTGCCATTGTATATTTGTATTTAAACAAACTAATAGGTTACTGATTCAAAACGTACTTGTACAAAAAATAATAATTAATTAAAAATATTTTATGTGAATTTTTACATCTGCGTTTATTAACAATATTTATTCGTTACTTTTTAGGCGAAATAATCCGATTAATTTATGCAAGTTACCGATTTACATAATTCTAAAATTGTGTTACTATAATTGCGGAAATAATCCAAATTTATTAAAAAGGATGGTAGAAGTCAATGAAAAGAATTATTTCAATGGTAATCGCAGTTGCGGTACTTATCTCAATCGCTGTTCCTGTTGCTGTTAATGCTGCTTCTCAGGTAAGCAACGTAAGACAGACATCCGCGAACCAAAAATATGTAGGTGTGGCTTGGGATACCGTTCTCGGCGCAAGCAAATATATGCTCCAAATCAGTGAGAACGAGTACGACGGCTACATTGTTGACAGCGAGTCTTCTTCGTCGAGCAGAACTATTTACAATTTAAGCCCAGGCAAAACCTACTACGTTAAGGTTACCGCATACATAAACGGCGATTATGATATGAGCACAACCTCTACACTGATTAAGGTTTGCACTGCTCCGGATAAGGTACAGAATTTTCGTCAGACAAACGCTACAACAAGCAGCGTAACTCTTGCATGGACAGCAGCTACGGGAGCAACATCCTATGCAATATATGGTAGATCCAACAGTCAGGATTATCCTCTCGGTACTACAACAGGTACAACATTCACAATCAAGGGTCTCAGCAACAAAAATAGTTTCCCGTATGATATTTATATCAGACCAATCAGAAAAGAGGGTGACTTTGAAGCTGGCGGCGATTTATCTTATTACAACTATGCCGGTATTTATGGCGGCAATATAAAGCTTGTGCCCAAGAAGTCGGCAACTCCTAAACTCACAAACGTATTTGATAGCATTGGTGTTGTTTATTTTGACACTCCCGGTGTTTCTTTCGAGAAGGGTACCCAGACAAGTATCTACAAGGCTGACAAGAAGAGCGCCTACATATCAGGTGCAGGCTACAGATTTGAAGGCCTTAAGAAGGGTCAGTTCTATAAGGCAAGAAGACGTTACTATACAACAGTCGGTGATAAGAACTCAACTAAGTACGGCGCATGGTCGGATTATACTTACTTCACCTTAGGTTGCAAGGCTATCAACGCTAAAGCTTCTAAGAAATCGCTCAATGTAAGCTGGAGCAAGGTTAAGGGCGGCAATGTTAAGTACGATATCTACGTTTCGAAGTCTAAGGACACCAATAAAAAGAAGTTCAAGTCGAATGTAAAGGGCACATCAATCAAGGTTACTAAGTTCGGCAAGAAGAAGCTTAGCAGAAGAACCAGCTACTATGTATATGTTCAGCCTAAGATTAAGGTGGGCAAGAAGACATATAAGTCTCCTATGGCTAGCTATGTTTACTTATCCACAAAATAATTTAAATTTCAAAGCTGTCCCTTCGGGGGCAGCTTTTTTGCCTTGATATATAGTTGCTTATATTGTCGGAAATTGTTGACAGTTTTATTATCAAAAGTTATAATAAAATAGAATAACTATACAAAATGGGGTTCTATAATGATTTGGAATATTTGCCTGTTTTTATCTATGGGAATAATTTGTTTATCCCTGTTGTTTTCATTTGTACTCAGTTGCGGAAACAGCCTGAATATGAGGTTTAGAAAAATCAAAAATATTATTTTTGTCAGCGCGTTTTTGGCTGTGTACTGCCTGTTTATACCCATTTACTCGGAGCAGGTTGCCGGTGTTTTCGCTGTGCCCGAGATTATCATATACTCGCTCAACGCTACTATGCGTACATTCACGCTCACGGACATTAGCTTTATAATCAGAAGCGTCAACAAAAATGCTGATTTTTGCGAGCTGTATACGGTTTATATGACCATCTTAAGCGTTCTTTCTCCGATTCTTTCGGTCGGTTATGTGTTCTCTTTTATAAGAGGAGCAACTGCGGCGTTTCAGTTCAGCCTGTCCCGCAACAGGGATATGTATGTTTTCTCTCAGCTTAACAGCGAATCTATCGCCTTGGCGAGGGATATTAAGCGCAATCACCGCAAGGCGGCAATCGTGTTCGCCGATGTTAAACAGGACAACAGTTCAGATAACTCGTCGCTAACGGTGCAGGCGCAGGGTATCCACGCTATACTTTTCAAAAAGGGTATATTCAGCATCAATTTCCATGTGCACAGCAAGCGTAAAAACCTCTATTTCTTTACAATTTCGGATAACGAGGAACGCAACGTTGACCAGGCGCTAAAGCTGTTCAAGGGATATGGGGACCATGAGAATACATTTCTTTACATATTCTCGACGAGCGCGGTCAGCGATTTGCTCGTGAGCGGAATTACCGATTCGAAAATCCGTGTACGCCGCGTCAACAGAGAGCAGGCGGTTATTAACAATATTTTGTACACAAAGGGTAACGTGCTGTTTGATAATGCCTTTCATATTGACGGAAAGCTAAAAAAGATTTCCGCGGTTATTATCGGTCTTGGGAAGTGCGGAGTCGAGATGACAAAGGCTCTCAGCTGGTATTGCCAGATGGATGGATATACTCTCGAAATTAACGCCTTTGAAAGCGACCTTTCAGCAGCAGACAGGTTTACGGTAGAGTGCCCCGAACTTATGGACGAAAAGTATAACGGAAAAAATGAAGACGGTGACGCGCAGTATAGAATTAATATACACTCAGGCGTGTCCGTAAACAGCGTTGAGTTTGCAGAAAAGCTCAAAAGTATCGGTAGCATCACCTACGCATTCGTGTCGCTCGGCGACGATGATGCCAACGTTGAGGCGGCGTCGTACCTCAGAATGTTATTCGAGCGTATGAAAATTAATCCCGTCATACACGCCGTTATCCATAACAGCGATTTGAAAAAGTCGCTTGAGGATATATCTAATTTCTACGGACAATCGTACAATATCGACTTTTTGGGAGATAGCCGTGAGCTGTTCTCCGAGGCTGAAATTATCAACTCAGAGCTCGAGGAAAACGCTCTCAGACTCCACAAGCTATGGGGTGATGAAAAGCTTTTTTGGAGCAGCGAGTACTACTATCGTTCATCTGTGGCGTCAGCTATTCACAGGCAGGCGAGGATTTTCTGCAATGTGAAAGGCTACTGCGACGATGCAGACAAACTCACTGAGCAGGATATTCAGCGCATAAAAATTATTGAACACAAGCGTTGGAATGCGTATATGCGCGCCGAGGGCTTTGTCTACAGTGGCAGCGTTGCGAGTTCTACGCGCAATAATCTGGCAAAAAAACATAATCTTTTAGTTGATTTCACAGACCTTCCCGATTCCGACAAGGATAAGGATTTCAATATCGGGGAACTGCTGATTTTCAACAAAAATAAGTAATGAGGTGCACATATGTATAATCCGAAACCGATAGATACTTCCGACGTAAAGCTTACGGACGATTTACTTGAGCTTACCGAAATGATTGCCGAGAATATCCACGATGTGTGGGCGAAAGGCAGAATTGAAGAAGGCTGGACTTACGATGCGAAAAAGGACGGCGAAAAAAAGACGAACCCATGCCTTGTGCCTTACGACGAACTTCCCGAAACCGAAAAGGAGTACGACCGCAATACCACCTTGGAAACGCTGCGGCTTATCATAAAGCTGGGTTATGAAATAAAAAAGAAGTAATTGGGTGTAATTATGAGCAAGAAAAATGATGTTTTTATAAGCTACAGCTCCAAGGAATATGACGTTGCGCGCGAGGTGCGGCGCATAATGATGTCCTACGGGTTCAAATGCTGGATGGCACCTGAAAGTATGCCTGCGGGCTCAAACTATGCACGCGAAATTCCCGGCGCAATACGCGGCGCTGATGCTTTTGTGTTGCTTATATCGAAGGCCGCACAGGATTCTAAGTATGTTCCAAATGAGCTTGATCAGGCTTATAACGAGGGCAAACCGATTTTTCCGATGTTTATAGAAGATTGTAAGCTCAATGATGAGTTTAACTTTACCCTCAGAAGAATACAGATGATAAGCGGTTACGATAACTTGGAAGAATCGGTTGAGGATCTGATTGTTTCCGTAAAACAGACCATCGCACCAGACGAGGTCGAGGAGTTGAAAGGGAGAATAAGGAAAAAGCACAATCCAAAGCTGCAGCCAATCCCCAATCCCGCCCCGCCGAAGCCCGACCAACTAAAACCCGATTCACCTAAGCAGAAATCCGACAGCGGCAAACTTAAGAAAATAATAATTGCCGCCTGCGCTGTTTTTGCAGTGGCTGTCGGAGTTGTGACTACGGTAATGCTCACTTCTCAAAAGGATACTATGCCGTCGGTTGTGAATATGTCCTCGAAGGACGCCAAAGAGGCTCTCGAGGAGAAGGGACTTTCCGTTGTTGTGAAAAAGGAGTACACCAACGACGTAGAAAAGGGCAAGGTAATCTCGCAATCTCCGTCCGAGGGCGAGGAGCTTGAGAACGTCGAAACTGTCAAGATTTCCGTTTGCGCAGGCAAAATTGTTGATGTCCCTGACGTTGTGAACAGAACCGAGGACGCAGCGGAAGAAGCTGTCGAGAACTTAGGTCTTATCTTTACCGTAAGCGAGAAGAAATACAGCACAAGCTTTGAGAAAGGTTGTGTAATCAGTCAGAGCGCAAAGGCAGGAACATCGCTCAACGAAGGTTCGGAGCTGTCCGTCGTAGTCAGCAAGGGCGAGAAGATGTACACCGTGCCCAACGTCAAGGGCTATTCACTCAGCACCGCGAAGTCAAAGCTGAGCAATTCGAAAATGAGTGTTACTGTAAAGGAGGAATACAACAGCTCCGTAAGCAGCGGCAACGTAATCAGCCAGAGCGTCTCAGCCGGTAAAGAGGTTAAAAAGAATACGAAAATTACAATTACCGTCAGCAAAGGTGCAAAGCCGGTGGCAACGAAGGTTTCCACGAATCCTCCGACCTATACACCAACCCCCAAACCTACAACTCCTGCTACTTCCGCAACAGTGCCGTTGCCTAAAATCGGCTAATTTTATTAAGGATGTGATTATATGAAAAAGTTTATGATAAGGATATGTATATGCCTCTTGGTTTCGACTTTAATTATCTCGTGTGTTCCGAGCATTTCGGCGTACACCGGCATAATTAACAGTTTGTCTGATCCTATTGATAATCCCAATCCTGACCCGGGTATTGATTATGGTGATGATTCGACTTCTTGTGAGACTGAACCTTGGGTTGAGCCGGATGATGATTCACCAAATTTTGGGGATGATACACGGTACTACCTTGTAGGTTATATCGATTCTGAAGAATATCACGGCAACGACTACCAGTTTGTTAACGGACAAGTATCATTGACGTTAAATAATGACTACATATGTGTAAAAGACAGCAACAATAATTATTATATGGCCCGCGGCTGGCTTGGGTTTGATGTGACAGAGGCAACGCTATATAAATTCGATGAGAAATGGGATGACAATTATGGACCTGATTCTATTAATAGGCTGTATGTTCCTGCCGGAAAATTCACATTTACAATATCAAATATCACAGAAAAATCACTTAAGATTTCGTATTCGGTTTACAGCGAAGAGGTTACGGAGCCTGTTACCACAAAACCTACAGAGACTACTAAGCCAAGCACAAGCTTAAATCCGACGGAATCGTCCTCAATTTTGGAAAGCAGTTCTGATCAGACTCCGTCAGCGTCTGACCCTACAGAGTCAACACCTACTCAGGGCGATAACGAGCCGACTTCGGCGGCAACTGACCCGACGGAGAGTAACGCTCCTACAACCGAGCCTGCTCCGTCAGACCCGACAGAGTCAACACCTGCTCAGGGCGATAACGAGCCGACTCCGGCGGTAACTGACCCGACGGAGAGCGATACTACGACAA
>JAFLSK010000027.1:0-1839 GCA_022510945.1 Ruminococcus sp. | reverse complement strand
CGGCGGTAACTGACCCGACGGAGAGCGATACTACGACAACCGAGTCTGCTCCGTCTGATCCGACAGAATCAACTCCTGCTCAGGATGACAACGAACCGACCCCGGCGGTAACTGACCAGACCGAGAGCACCGCTCCGACAACTGAGACTACTACGTCTGATCCGACAGAATCATCCTCAAATCAGGGTAGTAGTTCTGCGCCGACTATAACAGACCCAACCGGCAACGGCGGCAGTAAGCCTTCGCAGAATACTTCCACGACTACTAAGAAAACACAGAAAATCACCAAGGTTAAGTCAAAATACACAAAAACCTACGGCGCGAAGAAGTTCTCCTTAAACGCTAAAGCGAGCGGAAACGGCAAACTGAGCTACAAGAGTAGCAATAAGAAAGTCGTAAAGGTAAGCAAAAAAGGAAAGGTGACCGTAGTTGGATTAGGCAAGGCGACTATTACTATAACAGCCGCCAAGACCTCAAAGTATAAAAAGGCTACCAAAAAAATTACTGTTACAGTTAAACCTGATAAAATCAATTTTAACTTAATCAAGAAAAGTGTAAAGAAGGAAAACAACGGATATACAGCATATATTACGATGCCGCTTCAGAAGAACGCCGACGAATATAAATATGTTGTTTCATATAATTCGGGTTTTAACGGAATATCTGAGAATAGGAAAAAAACAAATCCGAATATTCTGAAACTTTTTGAGCTTAACACCCCAAAAGATACCTACTATATCAAAGCTACGGCAGGAAAGAAAATAAACGGAAAAATGGTTTACGGCAAGGAGCTTGTGTTCAGGTTCACTGCAATTTCAAAAAACGGAAAAGTAGTGCCATATATTAACAAGATAAAATAGTTAACCTATAAAGCTTCCTGATTTCTTACCCTACACAAAATAAATGTATAAAAAATCCACCTCTGCCAATAATAACGGCAGAGGTGATTTTATGAACGTATATAATGAAAAAAGAAAACGCAGCACAAAGGAGAGGGTAGGCTTCTACACAGCTCTCTCTGTATGCCTTGTTGCAATCGGTCTTGCGGCGTACTCGACTTACACAAATTTTTCGGGCTATTTTGACGATGAGGTGCCGACAGTACCGGTTAACGAAATCGTCACGGGTATAACCGAGACGGAGACCGCTACGCAGGAGCCGACCACCGAGGCTACCGCGCCGCCTACCGAGGAGACTGTGACTGAGCCGGAGTACGAGGAGGAGACGACTCCTCTCGAAACGAAAACCGCTCTCCAGACTATGCTTACCGTGAACACAAGTCTTTCGTATCCGCTCGATAAAGCCAAGGTGATAAAAGAGTACAGCGAGGACTCGGTGTATAACAAGACGCTGAACCAGTGGAACGCCCACACCGGTGTTGACTTTGGCTGTGAAAAGGGCGACAACGTTTACTCAATGGGCGACGGAAAGGCCGTGAGGGTCTACACCGACGACATACTCGGAACGACCGTAGTCGTTAAATCCGCGACCTACACCGCGTACTACAGCGGGCTTAGCGAGGATACGAGAGTCAAGCGAGGCGACAGCATTAACACAGGCGATATTTTAGGCACAGCCGACGAGGTTCCCGGCGAGTCGCTCGACGAATCTCACGTTCACATCGCTGTGAGAGTTGACGGTCAGTACACCGACCCGCTCTCGCTTATAAATAACGACGAATAACTTATCCAATTCGCAATTAATTCTTAGAGGAAACGTTTTGCAAATTTAGGGAAATACTTTGAAAGAAAAAGTAATAAGATAAAAAGGGACCGCGTAAGAATTGCACAGCACCGTAAAAAGTAGACAATAGAAAAAAGGGACCTCCTATGGTAGAAT
>JAFLSK010000026.1:9768-23418 GCA_022510945.1 Ruminococcus sp. | reverse complement strand
ACAAGGGTAAGGTTACAGCTAAGAAGAAGGGCACAGCGACAATCTACGCATATGCCCAGAACGGCGTAGCGACCAAAATTAAAATCAAGGTTAGCTAAACAACCTATACAACAAAAAGGCGGTCATCTGACCGCCTTTTAATTATATCTGTGATTATCAATTTCACATCACAATATCTTTTATTACTTCCCCTGCGATAATCAATCCCACAACCGACGGCACGAACGCTGTGCTGCCGGGAGTTTGCTTGCGTTTATCCATCCCTTCTTCGGTTTTTTGGGGAACAATCGGCTTTTCCTTCGAGTAAACGACCTTAAGTTTCTTCACTCCGCGTTTTCTCAGTTCGGCTCGCATAACCCTCGCAAGCGGACACACGGAAGTTTTGTAGATATCCGCAACCTCAAAAGCCGTCGGGTCGAGTTTATTGCCCGCTCCCATCGAGCAGATAATCGGAGTTCCCGACCTTTGCGCCTGCATTACGAGTTCAAGCTTGCCCGCAACCGTGTCGATTGCGTCAACAACGTAATTGTACTGTGTAAAGTCGAAGCTTCCTGACGTTTCGGGTGTATAAAACACCTTGTATGTATTCACGAGCGCGTTGGGGTTTATGTCGAGTATGCGCTCCTTCATTACGTCCACCTTGTGTCTGCCGACGGTGCTGTGGGTCGCGATAATCTGGCGGTTGATATTCGATAGGCACACCGTGTCGTTGTCGATAATATCAATCGTCCCTACTCCACTGCGCGCCAATGCTTCGACCGCGAATCCTCCGACTCCGCCCACGCCGAAAACCGCAACGCGCGAGTTTTTCAGCTTTTCGATTTTATCCTCACCGAGCAAAAGCTCTGTCCTTGAAAACTGTTCTGACATATTTTCAGTTGCCTTTCCTAAAGCAAATTCACCTTTAATATATAGCATTATACAATGTTTTATATAGTATTACAATTATTATTTTTAAAAAAATTTCATAAAAACCGTTGACAGGAATATAATATAGTGTTATAATGCCTATAAAGTTAGTAGGATTACTAAGTTTTATATTTGGAGGCGACTATGAAATCCTTTAAAATTCACGAGCGATGTTGACGTCGAAAAAGCCTGAAATCAAATTATTACATTATTATTTATATTTAAGGAGATATTTACTATGAAAGTTTATAACAAAATCACAGACCTTATCGGCGGCACACCGCTTTTAGAACTCAAAAACTACGAGGCTGACAACAACCTCGAGGCTACAATCATCGGAAAGTTAGAGTACTTCAACCCCGCAGGCAGCGTAAAGGACAGAATTGCACGCGCTATGATTGACGAGGCTGAGGCACAGGGAATCCTAAAGAAGGACGCTGTCATCATCGAGCCCACAAGCGGCAACACGGGAATCGGCCTCGCTGCTGTCGCATCTTCACGCGGCTACAGAACTATCCTCACAATGCCCGAGACGATGAGCATTGAGCGCAGAAATCTCTTAAAAGCATACGGCGCGGAGCTTGTGCTCACAGAGGGCGCTAAGGGTATGAAGGGCGCAATCGCAAAGGCAGAGGAGCTCGCAAACGAAATCCCGAACAGCTTCATTCCGAGCCAGTTTTCAAACCCCGCTAACCCGAAAATTCACATCGCTACCACGGGTCCTGAAATCTGGGCAGATACAGACGGTAAGGTTGACATCTTTGTTGCAGGCGTAGGCACAGGCGGCACGGTTTCCGGCGTAGGCGAATACCTCAAGAGTCAGAACCCGAACGTCAAGGTGGTTGCGGTTGAGCCCGCCTCCTCCCCTGTTCTCTCTAAGGGCACACCCGGACCGCACAAAATTCAGGGTATCGGCGCAGGCTTTGTTCCCGACACGCTCAACACCGAAATTTATGACGAAATCATCACAGTTGAAAACGAGGAAGCATTTGCAACCGGCAGAGCTCTCGCTAAGAGAGAGGGTCTGCTCGTAGGAATTTCCTCGGGCGCGGCTGTATTCGCGGCTACAAAGCTCGCGCAGCGCCCAGAGAACAAGGGCAAGATTATCGTAGCACTTCTCCCCGACACGGGCGAACGTTACCTCTCCACACCGATGTTCTCAGAAGCATAAAAATAAGATGTCCCGGTTTTTACCGGGACATCTTTTTTATCTGTAATTAAATCACATAGTCGTTAGCAAAGTTTTCGAGCTGATTGTCGAGTATATCCTGCAGGGTGATACTATCGAGATACTCGGTCACTACCTTCTTAAGCCCTTGCCACACAAAGAGAGTGGTGCACATATCACTGCGGTCACATTGAATAATATCGTCATCATCGATGCACGCAAGCGGGGACAACGAGCCCTCCGTAAGTCGCAGAATCTCACCTACTGTGCATTTGTCAGGTGTTACGGCAAGCTTGTAGCCGCCCTGAAAACCGCGGTTAGTCCTCAGAATGTTGGACTTATTGAGGACGGGCACAATCTGCTCAAGATATTTTTTTGATATATTCTGTCTTTCGGCTATGTCCTTAAGCGCGATAAATCCGTCGTTTCGGTGTTGCGCAAGGTCCACAAGCATTCTCAGGGCATATCTTCCCTTTGTAGAAACTCTCATATTAATACCTCGTAGATTTTTTACTTTTTAATAATACCACATAATTTATAGGTTTTCAAGAAATTTGTTGCGTAATTTATGAAAGTTTAGTATAATGATATAAAAGGAGTGTGTCACTATGAACAACTCGGACAAACACGTTAAAATGATACTCGAAAGCTACGATAAATACGACCTCACCAACCGTATCGGCGAGGAAAACATAGTAAGCCGCGACGTGCTCATAAGCGTAGTAAAGGAGTTGAGGAGACTTCTCTTCCCCGGCTACTTTGACAACGAAAAGGTGCGCAAGGATTACGTCGAGTATCTCGTAGGCTCAAGGCTCGAGTATATCGAATACAACCTCACAAAGCAGATAAAGCGCGCGCTGAGCAACTGCAAGGAAGGCGACGCTCTGTGCGAAAAAGCCATCGAAAATAAGACGGAAGAAATCGTAAACGAGTTTATAGAGCGCATACCGAAAATCCGCGAATACCTCTACACCGACATTCAGGCGGCCTATAGCGGCGACCCCGCAGCGTACAGCACCGAGGAGATTATCTACTGCTATCCGGGCGTTTTCGCAATCACCGTCTACAGAATCGCGCACGAGCTGTGGCAGCTTGAGGTGCCGATGATACCGCGTATTATGTCCGAATATGCTCACAATCTCACCGGCATAGACATCCACCCCGGCGCTACAATCGGCAAGTACTTCTTCATTGACCACGGCACGGGCATCGTTATCGGCGAGACCACCATTATCGGCGAGCGAGTTAAGATTTATCAGGGCGTGACTCTCGGCGGTCTCTCGACCCGCAAGGGACAGCTTTTAAAGGGCGTAAAGCGCCACCCCACAATTGGCGACAACGTAACCATTTACTCGGGAACGAGCATACTCGGCGGCGAGACCGTAATCGGCAACGATGTAATAGTCGGCGGTAACGCGTTTATCGTAAGCTCCGTCGCAGACGGAATGAAGGTCAACGTCCGCAATCCTCAGCTTGAGTACAGCGTGGATAAAAAGGAGTACAAGGACGGATTCTGGGATTGGATAATCTAAGGAAAACTAATTGAATATCATCAGCCGTCGCTAATATAGCGACGGCTTTTTGTGCGAAATGATATAAAATTATTATTTTCTGTCTTTATTTTTGTATAAATACTCTTGATTTATTGCAAAATATATTGTAGAATGAAATAACAATAAAGTCAGGAGGTTCAATATGGGACACGAATATAAAATAAGGACAAAAAACCCGAACGTATTTCTGCGTGTTACTAAAGGTCATTTTGCGACTATGCACAGTCACACGAACTACTATATAGACGTTACGACACAGAAAAATCGCCTTTCCGAGGCGAAGGCGGTGGCTAAGGAGATGGTCTCCGCTTACCGCTCGAACACGATTGTAGACTCGATTATCTGTCTTGACGGCACAGAGGTAATCGGAGCATTCGTTGCAAACGAGCTCACCGAGGACAACTTTGTTAACCTTAACGCTCACCAGACTATCTACGTCCTCTCGCCGGAGTATATCGGCGGCGGTCAGATGATTTTCCGCGACAACCTCACCCCTATGCTTTCGGGCAAGCACGTCCTCATTATCGCGGCGTCCGTTACAACGGGAAAAAGCGCGCTCGCCGCTATCGACGCGGTTAAGTACTACGGAGGTAATATTGCGGGCGTTTCAGCGATATTCGCGACCGTCGACGAATGTGACGGACATCCCGTGCACTCGATATTCAACCCGCACGACCTCACGGATTATCAGAGCTTTAAGCCGCACCAGTGCCCCATCTGCGCCAAGGGCGAAAAGATTGAGGCGCTCGTCAACAGCTTCGGTTACTCGGCTCTTTAACATAATAAACCTATATACCAAAACCCCGACCGTGTTAAAACGGTCGGGGTTTCATTATTAAATATTATTCTTCAAAAAGTCCTCTGTCTCGTCAGCCTCGTCGTCGAGATCGTCGCCGACGTCGATAATCTTCGGCTGTTTGCGGTAGAAAATCTCGTACATAACAGGAACTATGAACAACGTCATAATCGTCGAGTAGAGAAGTCCAACGCTCACGACAACAGCCATACTGCGCTGTGTCGCGTTGCCTGCGTCCTGTGAGAACACCATAACGCTCATCGACAGAATCGTAGTGAGCGCGGTCATAAGAATCGGCCTCATTCGCGTTTTACCTGTTTCTATCAGCGCCGTTCGCTTTTCGACTCCGCGCATACGCAGTCGATTTGCGTAATCAACAAACACGATACCGTTGTTTACAACCGTACCCATAAGAATCATAAATCCCATCAGCGACATAGCCGAAATCGTCATTCCGAACATACCGAGACCTATCATTCCGCCGGTAAACGCGAGCGGAACGGTGAAGATAACGATAAACGGCGACAGGAAGCTCTGGAACTGAGCAACCATTACAAGGTATATAAGCAGGAATCCGAGCAGAATCGCCTGACCCATCTGCTTGAGCATATCTGTTGTCTGAATCGCCGAGCCCGCAATCTCAACCTCGTAGCCCGACGGAGCCTTGTATTCATCAAGCTTTTTCTGTAGTTCTCTGCCGAGCAGAGTTGCGTTCGAGCCGTCGGAAATTTCACTCGTTACGGCGAGATAGGTGCGCTGGTTTTCTCTGCTTATGCTACTCATCGTATAACCGTCCTCAACTGTAGCGAACTTGGAAAGTCTATATGTTTTCTTCTCGTCAGTGCCCTCGCTGTTCTTGACGGTTGTTTCGATTTTTAGCCTAAGGAGATTTTCGTAGGTCAGCGCGTCAGTTTTATCAACGATGTTGACCTCAACGTTTTTCTCGTCAAGTTCCATTGTGAGAGCCTTTTTCTCGGTCGTGGTTTTGGCGGCAATCTGCTGGAAAATCTGCGCTACGGTGAGCCCGCACTCGGCGGCCTTGTTCCTGTCGACGCTAAGCCTGAGCGATTTGTCGGACTCGGTTATACCGTTCGTGACATTCTCTACGCCGTCTATGCTCTTCATCATTTTCATCACGTCGTCGCTTATCTTAATCAGCTTTTGCTGGTCGTCGCCGTAGATGTTGACGGTAAGTCCGTCGTCGGAGAGCGAAGACATACTGCCCATAGCGGACGACGCCGCGGTGATTTCCTTGCACTCTATATCCTTTGTCCTGTCCTCGATTTCCTGCCTTATACGCTTGTATTCCTCGGTCGTTGTAACATCGTCCTCAGTCAGTACATTAAAGCTGAATGACGTGTAATTATCCGCTGCACCCGAGCCGACTATGCTCGACATAAGGCCTGCGTTACCGTCGAGCGCGCTGATTTTCGCGATACCGTCGATATCCATAAGAATATCCATAACCTCGTCGGCGGTCTTGTACGCCTCTTTTTTGGTAACGTCCTCGTTGAGCGTTAAGGATACGGAAATCTGATTGCTCTCGGTGCTGTCAATCATAACGATTCCGGTGACGAAGGTCTGCGCAATACACAAAACAAGCAGTACCACAGATACCACGAGCGGAATCGCCTTGTACTTAAGGCAGAACGCGAGGGCTTTTCCGTAGCTGTTTTTAAGCTTATCGAACCAATTATCTTTTCTCTGCTTTGTATTTTTAAGCAGCAGCGAGCCGAGTGTCGGTACTACCGTGAGCGCAACGAGCAGCGACGCAACGAGCGCGTAGGAAATCGTGAACGCAAACGGAATCAACAGCTGCGCTATCATTCCTGTGGTGTATACCATCGGAAGGAACACGCAGATTGTGGTAGCGGTTGAGGCGATGATAGGCGCCGCGACCTGCTTCGTGCCCTGCACAGCGGCTCTTGGCGCGGGTATACCCTTCTGTCTCATTCGGAAGATATTCTCCATAACAACAACAGAGTTGTCGACGAGCATACCTATACTTATGCAAAGTCCCGCAAGCGACATCATATTGATGTTGATACCTGTAAAGTACATTATTATCAGCGCGAACATTACACTGAACGGAATACTGAACGCGACCACCAAGGTAGGCTTTACCGACTTAAGGAACAACGCAAGCACAAAAATCGCGAGTATTGCACCGAGCCAGATGCTATTGAGGACTGTACTGATAATTCGGGAAATGTACTCGCCCTGATTCATTATTATTGTAAATGAGATACCCTCGTATTTTTCCTCTAATTCTTTAAACGCCTTTTGAATCTCGTCCGAGACTGCGCTTGTGTTTGCGGTGCCTGCTTTGTAGACGGAGACCATAACCGCGTCCTGTCCGTTCACCTTACTGTACGCCTCTCCGACGTTGTCGATAACAGTGATGTCGGAGACGTCCGAAAGCTTTATCTTCCCCACTCCGTCAAGCTTAGTGAGGACTAATTTTTTGAGTTGCTTTGGCGACGTGAATTTTTCGTCAATTTCGATTAACCACTGATTCTTTTCCTTATCCTTGACGTATCCTGCGGGCATCGAGAAGTTCTGCGCACTAATCAGCGTCGAGAGCGTGTCGAGCGTGAGTAACGCGTCAAGGTTCGAGTTTTCCTTAGCTGCTTTAATCGACTCTTCGAGTTTCTCCTCAGCTGAGTCGAGTTCCTTCTGTGCGTTCTCTATCTCCTGCTTAGCGGCGGAAAGCTGGGCCTTGCCCGCTCCGAACTCGGCAGCAGCGGCGTAACCTGCTGAGGTTGACTTCGACTGCTGCTCGTCGAGGTTTTTCATCTTTTTTGAAATTTCGGCTATGATAGCCTCCTGAGCCTTGATTTCAATTTCAAGGTTTGCGACCTCGGTGTCAATCTGCGGAATACGCACTTCAACCGCGTTGTACACCTTCTCGAGATTATCGAGACTAAGCTGTTTTACCTGCTCGCCGTAGCCAATCTTCTCCATCCACTCTACAAACGCGGTGAAATCGTCGGGATTTTTAACCGCCTCTTCAACGGACGAGGGGACCTTCACTCCCGCTACATTCGCAATCGCTCCGAGAGAGTTGTTGAGACCCGCGAGCGTTTCGTTGAGGGTGCTGTAGGTGTCGGAAAGCTTTGCGTCCGTATATGCATTTTTCTCCGCCTCAAGCGCGCTCTTGCTCGCTTTAAGGCTCGTTAAGGTAGACTCGTACGCCGCCTTCGTAGCCTGAGCCTTTGTAAGCTGAGTCGCAGCGGTGCCGAGTTGCTCATTCGTCTGCTCCTGTTTTGACGAAATTTCACTCTCGCTATCGCTGAGACCTTTTTTGCTGTCCGCAAGCTTGCTCTTTGCCTCGGAAATTTCATCACTCGCGTCGCCGAGTTTTTCGTTAGTCTGAGCGAGGATTTTCGCGTTTATCTTATCGATTTTCTTACTGTTAAGGCGGATTTCAACGCTGTCCTGAATGAGTCCGTTCGCTGAAACGCTCGCAACGCCCTCGCGCCGCTCAAGGTAGGGCTTTATAGTCCGCTGAGTAAACTCCGACAGTTCTTTTATATCCATACCGTCGTAGTTTACGTTAGCGTACATTGTCGCGACCATATCCATACTTATTTCGAGGATATTAGGCGTGCCGCAGCCGTCGGGCAAATTCATAGAATTTATCGCCCTCGACACGCGAACGAGTGCCGAGTCCATATCCGTATCGTCGACAAAGCTGAGCATAACAACGCTATAGTTGTTTGAGGAGGTACTCGTCACCTTCTCGACGCCGCTGATAGTACCGAGCGAGCTCTCCATAACCTCGGTAACGTCCTTCTGGACCTTCTGAGAGGACGCGCCGATTTCGGTCGTGATAACCGCAAGATACGGAAGTTCTATCTCCGGCAGGAGGTCGGTCTGCATCGAGTTCACGCTCACGAACCCGATTACGATCACCATTATGATTGCGACAATCATAAAGTACGGTTTTTTTACAAAAAATTTCGTCATTCAAATTAACCTTCTTTAAGCAAGTTACAAATAAAATTATACGTTAAAATTTTACCATAATTCGGATATTCAAGTCAATTAACAAAAAGAGAAAAAAGTACAATTTAATTATTGACAGAAATGTTGAAACAAATCTATAATATGTATATATAAAAGCTATTAAATAAAATATTATTTTCAAAGGAGGCATTTTATGAAAACAAGGCTCAGAAAGTCCACTGCCGTGATATTAAGCGTTATGCTTTTGGCGTGCGCTGTTGTTTCTTCTTTTGCGGCTAACGCAGCGGCCACAGCACAGATAACGTATAGTTTCTCGGGCACGAACGCACAGACGGCGGGATACGCCGAGGGCACAATAACGCTCTCTGCTCCCGCGGGGACATATTGGCTCTATTGGGCAGATAACACAAGGGCGCTCGAGGGTTACAGCGAGATAGCAAAGCTGACCGTTTCTTCCTCTACTGTATCACACAAAATGTACGCTCAGACGGCAATTCCCGCGGACGCGACAAAGCTGATTGCGATTTCCTCGTCATCAGAGCCTACCGCAAGAACAGTTCAAAATGCCTCTGCGGTTTACGACATTCCTTCAGCGAAACTGCCAGTACATAAATCCTCCGAAAAGAACTACAGCTTCGCCTCATATTCGGATATTCATATTGACGGATTGTACAGTACATACAAGTACGCTGACGACCATTGGCGTGAAGCACTTCAGACTGCCGCCGACAGAAAGGTCGACTTCATCGTTGAATCAGGCGACTACACGAACAACAATAATGAGTCAGCCGGTATTCAGGCGAAGGAGTGGAAGATTTATCAGAAAATTCTCGCAGAATCCGACTACTGCAACCCCATCTACGAAGCTATAGGCAACCACGAACTGTGGCAAGGAGTCAGCGAGGGTACGTCGAGTTTTATCAACGCGACGGGTCTTGAGGGCTCGAACAACACAGCCTCAAAAGCATACTTTGAAAAGGATATAATGGGCGACCACTTTATCTTTATGGCACTCGAGGGCGGTTTCTACCCCGACAGAGTCGAAGAATTCTCTACAGAACAGCTCAACTGGCTCGAGGGACTTCTAAAGAAATACTCGGGCGACGGTCACAACATCTACATCGTTGAACACTCACTGTTTTACCGCTACGGCGCGGGCGACACCGTCACAGGCGCGCCATACTACGATATTCCCCTAAGCGACAATCAGGCGTCCACCGTCCGTTTCAAGTCGCTCCTCGAAAAGTACAAGGACACTATCTTTATTTCGGGACATACGCATATCGCGTTCTCGGAGCAATACAATTACTCCGACAACAACAGGACCTCCGCGCAGATGATACACAACAGCTCGGTAGGCGGAACACGCCATATTATAAACGGCAAGCTCAACTATACCTACTACGCGGATCAGACAGAGGGCTACATTGTAGACGTGTACGATAACGCGATAATTTTCAACGGCACAAACCTCTATTATAACGAGTACGACCCGAACTGTTGCTATATTGTAAGAACGTCACAGCAAGCGTATCAGCAGATGACCTCCACCGAGCCGTCAACCAAGCCTTCTACTGAGGCTACGACCGTGGGCACAACACCGTCGTCCTACTACCTGAAAGGCACGTTTAACAGCTGGGGTACGAATAATCCTCTGTACTACACGAGCGATTCGTCCGTTGTTTCAACAACTCTTCAGCTGAGCGCAGGAACATATACGTTCAAGATTAATTACGGTTCAGCGTGGTACGGCAACAACGGCACTATCGAGGACACCACCACAAAAACCTCAAGAGGCGGTTGGGTAATGGATACATCGGCAGGCGACTGCACCCTCACCGCAACAGGCGGCTACTATACCTTCAACTTCGACACATCCACGAAAAAGCTGATACTGTTATATTCCGAGGACGACCCCAATGCAACCGAAAGCACTGAGACTACCACATCGGAAAGCACGGAAAATCAATCGTCTGAATCGAGCAGTGCCGCGCCCGAATCCTCGGAATCCTCGGCTACAACTACCACGGATACTACATCTGAAACCATCGAGGAAACTACTGAAGAATCTACCTCGGAAGCTACTGAAGAAACCAGCTCTGAAACCACCGAAGAAACCGCATTTACAGAAAGCAGCGAGACATCGTCAGAAACCGCGTCAAGCGAGGCCTCCTCTCCTATCGAGGGAATTGACTACACTCTCGGCGACGTCAACGCGGACGGAAACATCAATATTATAGACGCAACGCTTGTTCAGAAATACGCAATAAATATTTCCGACTTAACAGAAACTCAGCGTTTAGCGGCAGACGTCAACAAAGACGGAGAGGTCGATATAAACGATGCTACGGAAATTCAGAAGTATACTATCAAGCTGATTCTTTCTTTCGACAGCACAGAAAGCAAATCGGGCGTTTACTCCGCAGGCGCAGGAACAGATACAATCCTCCAAGAGGTTGAAAATAATCTTTCTCTCTACTACCGCTACAGCTCCTACGACTGCTATCAGGCGTTAAAGAAGGAATACCGCGCCGATAAAGCTTTGGGCGCGCTCGACTCAGCCGCTGCCGACCGACTCACTCAGCTACAGAACGCACTGCTTTCGGTAGTTGACCCGAATAACGTCGACGGCAACAGCAAAATAAACGTTTATTTTGAAAACACCAAAAGCTGGTCGTCTGTTTACGCATACTGCTGGAAGGTAAGCGGAGTCAAGGAAGCCGTATGGCCTGGCAATAAAATGACCTATATCGGCAAGAACGATAGTGGCAAGTCAATCTACAAATACACCGTCGATATGGACGCTTATCCAAACATAATATTCAGCAACGGCTCAAGCGAACAAACTGTTGACATCGCCCTGACATCCGACAGTATCTGCTACTACCTCACGTCCTCATCCTCAAAATATTCCGTCGCATCATACATCTTCAAAGACAAGTACATAGTTTCGCAATAATACAATATAAAACAAGCAACCGCCCGTTACTCACGGACGGTTGCTTTATTTTATTAATCGTTTTTCACAATGTGAACGTCAAGCTGATTATACGGAATCTGAACACCGTTTTTGTCAAGAGACGTTTTGATATTCTCCATAAGGTCGTAATACACAGGCCAATAATCGTCGGCATTAACCCACACCTTAACGATAAAATTCACTGAACTTTCCGAAAATTCTTTAACCCTCACAAACGGCACATCGGGCTCGCTCAGAATCCGCTCGTCGCTCGACACGGTGCCGAGAAGAATCTTCTTTACCTCTTCAATATCTGCGTCGTA
Organism: Ruminococcus sp.; assembly: GCA_022510945.1. GTDB lineage: Bacteria > Bacillota > Clostridia > Oscillospirales > Acutalibacteraceae > Ruminococcoides. Next base: position 11,741 of record JAFLSK010000026.1, on the reverse strand, counting down.
CCCTATCGGAACGGTTATATCAATTCGCCTCTGGGGAAGGCTTGTGTAGTTTACTACCTCCATAGACGAGATGAGGCTGTTTGGAATCATAATGCACTTGTGGTCGAGCGTCATAACCTTTGTATGCATTAAATCAACCTGCTGAACATTTCCGGTATTGCTGCCGAACTCGATGAAATCTCCCGTTACAAACGGACGTGAAAAGAGGAGTATAATACCGCTCGCGATATTTGACAGGCTGTCCTTAAGAGCCAGCGCTACAGCCGCCGCTCCCGCGGAGAAGCAGGCTATAAGACCTGTCGTCGAGATTCCGAGCTGTGACAGCGCACTGATTAAAATAATTATGTAGCAGACAATCCGTATGCAGTTAAGGAAGAATTTCTCGAGAGAATAGTCCATACCCGACTTATCCATAGCTTTTCTGCTCAGCATTACAATCAGCTTAGTCAGGAAGAAGCCTACAACAACAATTGCAAGCGCTAATAAAAAATCGGGAATTGTGCCTTTCAGAAACTCAAGCATATCGTCAAAAATTTTATCCATTATATCCCCCGTAATTATCGTAATAAGATTTTATTTTACAGTAACCTTAACCTTTGCGGCTACGCCGTTCTGAGCATATGCGTAGATGTAGCAAGTGCCCTTTTTCTTCGCTGTGATTTTGCCCTTCTTCGTTACCGTTGCAACGCTTGCCTTAGTCGATTCGAATGCGACTGCACGGTGGTTTTTAACGGTGGCTTTTTTGCTGTCCTTGGTAATTTTTGTGTTGAACGTGAATGATGTACCCTTCTTGATTGTAAGCTTACTCTTTTTGACGTTGGTGACGGTTGTCTTCTTCGGATTCCCAAATTTTCCGCCATTGGTAGCAACGTGGATAGTCTTTGATGTCGCTATTATTTTTCCGTTTTTGTCAACCGCCACGACAAGGAACTTGTAGTAGGTACCCGCCTTAAGCTTTGACTTCTTAAACGAAAGCTTTGAGGTCTTTTTCACAAGCTTATACGCGTTGATTTTACCGTTTGTTTTGCCGCACTTGTTGCTGAAAATGTAATAGGTCTTAGCATTCTTAACCTTCTTCCAGCTTACGGTAATTGACTTCCTTGTAGTTTTCTTAGCCTTAGCCTGCAGGCTGTTGAAATTACTACCCTCAGGATCTTTATCATTTTTAAGATTCGTAATATTCTTCTGAGCTGTATTGATATCCATACCCGATGCTACAACATTCTGAGGTGTAGTTGCGGCGGTCTTGGCTGGCTCAGTTGTAGGTTTAGTTTCGTTTGTTGTCGGTTTTGTCGTTGGCTCAGTTTCATCCGTTATGGGCTCTGTCGTCGGCTCGGTTTCGTTCGCTACAGGCTCGGTCGTCGGCTCGGTTTCATCCGTTACGGGCTCTGTCGTTGGTTCGGTTTCGTCCGTTACGGGCTCGGTCGTTGGCTCGGTTTCGTCCGTTACGGGCTCGGTCGTCGGCTCGGTTTCATCCGTTACGGGCTCGGTCGTTGGCTCGGTTTCGTCCGTTACAGGCTCGGTCGTCGGCTCGGTTTCATCCGTTATGGGCTCGGTTGTTGGCTCGGTTTCGTCCGTTACGGGCTCGGTCACCGGCTCCGTTTCATCCGTTACGGGCTCTGTCGTTTGCTCGGTTTCGTCCGTTACAGGCTCGGTTGTTGGCTCCGTTTCATCAGTTACAGGTTCGGTTGTTGATGACTGCTGTGTTGTTGGTTCTGTTGTCTCAGGTGGCAGAGTTTCAACAACTTGCTGTGGAACTATAATCTCTCCACACGCCTCGCAATGCGCGCCTTCCGTCAATCCTGTTGATGTGTGCGTAGGCGGCACCGCCTCGTCTATAACAATACTATGTCCCTTTTCGGGTATTACATATTGTAGTACGAATACTGTGCCGCACACTTCGCAGTGACTACCCTCGGTAAGTCCCGTTTCTGTACAAGTCGGCTCTACTGCTTCGTCAATCACAACGCTGT
>JAFLSK010000026.1:0-9668 GCA_022510945.1 Ruminococcus sp. | reverse complement strand
GGTACGAATACTGTGCCGCACACCTCGCAGTGGCTACCTTCCGTAAGTCCCGTTTTCGTACAAGTCGGCTCTACTGCTTCGTCAATCACAACGTAGTGTTCCCTTTCGGGTATCACATATTGTGGTACAAATACAGTGCCGCACACTTCGCAGTGACTACCCTCGGTAAGTCCCGTTTCCGTACAAGTCGACTTTACTGCCGAGTCAATTACAACGCTGTGTCCCTTTTCGGATATTACATACTGTGGTACGAATACTGTACCACACACCTCGCAGTGACTACCCTCAGTAAGTCCCGTTTCCGTACAAGTCGGCTCTACCGCCGAGTCAATTACGACAGTATGACCGAGAGCGGAAATCACCTCTATATTTGTATCTCCGCAAAACGTGCACACACGGATTACTCTTCCGCGATTTTCGCAGTCGGGTTCAATTCTATTTGCAAGTTTGTACTCGTGCTGACACACGACCTTAATAGTCGAAACAGAGCTTTTTCCTAAGCACGAGAAAGTAATATCAGTAGTTCCGACAGCGTCTCCGTAAAGCTTGTCGCCTTCAATATGCGCGATGCTACTGTCCGCGATTTCTACATCAACCGCGTTCGCAATCGGGCAGTAACTCCCCGGCCAGGAATTGTTGAGACGTACCTTTGCCGAAACCTTGAAATTATCTATATATTGTTTATATGCAGGATTATATGTTTCCTGATTATCAAACAAAACAGATTTTATATTGATCTGCGCAACGTTTACGGTACAGTTGCGCATTGCGTCGTCTGCCCCGCTGTCGGGCGTGTTGGTCCTGACGCTTGAAAACTCCTCTACCCAGTAATCGTATCCGTTATATCTGACGTGACCGATTCCGACTGAACGGAAGTTTTCGCTCAGCATATTTCTGCGGTGACCCTGTCCGCTGTACAACTCGTCAGCCTCTTCCCAACCGATGTTAACATCCCGAGCAGTACGATATCCCGCGGCTATGTTCTCTCCGTTCCAGCCGTAGTAAAACTCGCCGTCATACGCGGTAAAGCAGGTCGTATTATCCGGTCTTGTGTGGCCGTAGCTTATCGCAATCTCCGCCGCACGCTGCATCGCGACCTTCTCAAGCTTGTAGTCGTATGTGAGCGGCTGTAGGTTTGACATAGTAACCTTTTGAGTGTTGGTCTCGTTCCAATACCACGCGTCGTTTGCTCTGAGGTTATTAATCATATCAAAAATTGTCCTCGCCTCGGTCTGGCCGTACTGAACATTTATCTCGACAGGATAAATTTCCTCAGCCGCAGACGAAAGCGAGCTGCTCGCAAAAAGCAGAACAACCGTCATCATAGAAAGCAATATAAATCTCATCGTTTTTTTCATCGCACATCATCTTCCTTCGGAAAGATTTTATCATTTAAATTATATAAAATCGGACAATAAATGTCAATGAAAAGCGCCTTGAATACCATGCGCAACAAATCACCTCAATCGGTTGACGAACAGCCCAAACTGATTTATAATATGATATAAGAAAGTTAAAAATCAACCCAAATTATTCAGATTAGAAAGGAGATTGTACTATGGGACTTATTAAAGCAGCTTCAGGCAGTGCCGGAGGCGTAATGGCCGACCAGTGGAAAGAATATTTCTATTGTGATTCGCTTCCTTCCGACGTGCTGATGCGCAAGGGTCAGAAACGAATCTCAGGCCGCAGCAGCAACACAAAGGGTGTCGACAACATCATTACCAGCGGTTCTGTCATAGCTGTATCGCACGGTCAGTGTATGATAATCGTTGAGCAAGGAAAGGTTGTGGAATTCTGTGCCGAACCGGGTGAATTCATCTTCGATTCATCCACCGAGCCCACTATTTTCGAAGGCGGATTCGACCTTGAAAACCTAAAAAAAGTCTTCTCTACCGTAGGAAAGAGATTCACTTTCGGCGGCGAGGCACCCAAGGATCAGCGAGTGTACTACTTCAACACGAAGGAAATCCTTGAGAATAAATTCGGAACGCCTAATCCCATAATGTTTGAGATGTATAATTCGTTTATCAATATGCGCAGGACGATAAACCTTCGCTTTAACGGTACATATACCTACATAATCTCAAACCCAATGCTGTTTTATACCAAACTTTGCGGAAACGTGGAGTACGAGGCTACCCGTGAACTCATCGACGGTCAGCTTAAAGCGGATTTCGTGGATGCGCTTCAGCCTGCCGTAGGTACTCTTACAGAACAGGAGATACGACCTGCGCAGCTTACTCAGAAGGTAAATATACTAAAGGAAGCTATGAACGCTGAACTCGTGAAGTGGAACGAGCGAGGCATTTCCATCAAAACCATCACCATTAACCCCATTACCCTCAACAAAGAGGATCTGGAGAAAATTCAGGAGATGGAGGACGCCGCCACCTTAGGCAGCAACCCGCAGATGATGGCAGGCCGCACAGTAACTGCTACAGCAGAAGCTATGCAGACAGCAGCCGGCAACTCCGCTGGAGCTATGACGGGCTTTATGGGCATGGGCATGGTAGGCGGCACGATGGGCGGCAGCGGCGGTTTCGCTGCGGCGCAGAGTATGTACGCAATGAATCAGCAGCAACAGGCTCAGAATCAACCACAACAACAGACCGCAGGCTGGACCTGCTCCTGCGGTCAGAGCGGCAACATCGGCAAGTTCTGCCAAGAATGCGGCAAGCCTCAACCCGCGGACTCCAACGGTTGGACGTGCTCGTGTGGTGCTGTAAATAAAGGCAAGTTCTGTGCCGAATGTGGCAAACCTAAACCCGCCGGAGCACCGCAGTACAAATGCGACAAGTGCGGTTGGGAGCCCGATGACCCTACTAACCCGCCGAAGTTCTGTCCGGAGTGCGGCGACCCCTTCGACGACGGAGATATAAAAGGATAATAAAATTTATAAGCTTCAATAACAAAGCACCCTATGGTAGTAAAACTATCATAGGGTGCTTTATTTCTATATTAGAATTATTTGAATATTAAGATTGTTTACCCAACTCAACGCCTTCCCAGCCAACAAGATACTTCTGAAGCCACGTTACATCCTTAACATTAACGTCGCCGTCTCCGTCGGTGTCAGCAGCTGCAAGCTGTACCTCATTGAACGTTTCGAAACTACAGAGGTAAAGCTGAATAGTAGTTGCATCGCGGATGTTTACATCGCCGTCGAGGTTAGTGTCACCAATCAAATATGTAGGCGGCTCGGTAGGTTTCTCAGTTGACGGCTCTGTTGGCGGTTCAGTAGTCGGCACGGTGGGTTGCTGTGCGATAGCGTCGTTCTCTGCATAATAAACGGAAAGTTTATTAGTCGAGATTTCATACTTAAATTCGTATATACCACCCGTAGCGTTCAACGTGCAGTTCTCAACTGTATTCGAACTCATAGCCAAGCGATAAGCTGTGTCGTCGATTGTACCGCTGTTTGAGTACCATTTATCTGTGCCCGCAAAAAGCACCTTGAATTGATGCTCACCTGCGGGAAGTTCTTTCTTAAGAGACACAATATCACTATTATTTGTTTTTTCAAACGCATCGGTCTTCTCCCAGTTATCGAACGAGTTCATCAGATAAATCGTTGACTCGGAATTTGAGAGTGTATTCGCGGTATTGTATGTAATGGTATATGTACCATCTCCGCCATTGACAAACGTCATCGTTCTATAGGTCAGGTTATCGTTAGCTGCGCCTATAATCGCGGTAGCGCCTGCTTCTACGGTCGGATTAACAGTAACCGTACTGCCGCTGAGTTTCACAAAACGAGCATTCGTTGTGTCGCCCAACAGAATATCTCCGTCGAGACTCACCTCATATGATGTTACGGTGTCTGACATCACAACTGTAGCCCCGTCCTTAGCGAGTCCGCCTGCGGCATTGCTGCCCGAGTTATTATTAGCGTGAAGCGTCAGTGCAATCCCGTCAAACGACTCGCTTGTAAGCGCAACCGTATTATTGTCTAACTTGCTTGCGTTCGATGAGAAACGGATAGTAACATCTGTAAATTTACCGTTGTTCACACTAAACGAACTGTTATAGCCTAAAGTTTTAAGATAGGTAATAAACACGGAGTCCGCGTCAGGGTCTAAAACAACTGAACCGGTGGTCGTAGCATCCGTAGCATAGTAATAAAGGGTGTTTGTTGATGAGTCAAGGTACACTCTGCCGGGTCTTGTGAGGTAAGATGAACCTGTTGACGGTTCAAGAATACGGTAGGTTCCGTTCGTAAGAACTGACGGCACACTTGTCGGCGGATTTATTGTATTATCCTGCTCGGTTAGGTTAAAGCTTGCAATAGGATTGTAATTTACACTTGTAGTAAGAGCATCCCATCTGTTTGAAATCTTAACCTCTTTTGATACCGAAACGCCGCCCGGCATAACCTGAGTTTTATTACGGGAGCCGTCGCCCGTAATGATGATATCGGTGTTGCCCTTAGTCATTGTTGCGACCGTTTCGATGTCAGCGTATGTGATACCGTTCATCCACGCAGGAGAAGCCGTTATCTTGGCGTCTTCTTTTTTGTTGTTTTTAAGTTCTTCATAAACCTCGGAGAAGGATTTGGAAAGCGCTTCGTCTCTGTTAGCGTAATAATAAGCGTACACACGCATCCAAAGCGGTCTTCTGGCGTTCTTTATAAGAGCGTTTTCAAGAGCGTCCTTTGTCTTGTACTTAGTTGCTAAGGCCGCAGCTACGGATTCTGTGATGAAAATAAGACGCTTGGTGCTTGCGTTCTCATCAACAGAAGCACTGCCGAGAGCGCCGAGATTCTTCTCAGTGATGTCCCAAGCAAGAACCTTCATAATTTCTTCGGGCAGATCTGTAGCAGGTGTTACGTTATTTCCCCACATCGCAAACGACGCCGCTGTGATAACATTATCATTCAGCTGATAGCCCTGCTCAACGTGGTGCGGTTCCCATCCGATATTCAGACAAGCCTCATCGTTTTCCGAGAATACTAACGGCTGAACATTGCCGAAAGCATTTGTACGCTTTATACACGCGAGGTTGATAAGTGCAAGTTCCATAAAGCGTCCGATACTGAAGTTGTTTTCCTCAGAAGTCATACCCTGCTCGTTATCTATACCAATCTGACGAGCAATAGGACCGTTGACATACATCATCGGAGTGAGCTTACCTGAGCGTAACGAATTAAGATATTTACTGTCGCTTAACGCCTGTGTAAAAGCAATACATATAGGCAAATGCTCCGGCGAGCAGCCCGCCATAATTGCATTTGCAGCCACCTGATACGCCTTTACCTCTCTTCCGTTAACGGTAGCGACCACGTCGTTATAATTATACGAGGAGTATCCCATAAATTTCTCAGCTTTGAGCTTGGTGGGCGGAATTACAGGCAGTCCGTCTGTCATTCCGTTTGCCTTGAAATAGCCCTCAACCTCTTCATATGAACCTATAAACAGAGGCGGGTAGGATGCATCAAACTTACTGCTTGGAGAAATAACAGGGTATCTGTTGTTTTTAGGCTCAATCTTGTCGTATTCGTCCTCTAAAATACCGAGGTTCTCATACGATTTGCCTTGTTCCTCAAATTCATTTTCATAACCGTCCGGCAATACTGCGGCACTTGATGTTATCAGAGAAAATATAATAATCAACAAACTCAGCAGCACGGAAATAAGTCGTTTAAAGTTATTGGACTTCATAGTACCATCCTTTCTTAATTGTTTCATACTCGGATTCACTCTGAAAGATAGTAGTCCTCAATAGGGCTGTATCCTTCATTTGCAACCAATGTATTCCAATTGCGAGGAAGATTCACATTAAACGAGCAACAATCACCGCCCGGCATAATCTGAATCTGGCTGCTGATGTCACCGCCTGTAATAACAAATCCGGTGTTTCCTTCGCTGATAGTCTGTGTTGTATCGAGTGTTTCGTACGGCACAACGCCTGCGAGCCACTCAGGTACGGATGTGGTTGAAACATAGTCACGTTCAACATTTTCCGTTGACGCGCCTCTCTTGATGTCGTTATAGTGTTGGTCAAATGTAGTGTTCAGATGAATTTTCGAGCCCGTGTTAGCCCAGTAGTGAGCGTATGTACGCATCCACAGAGGTCTGCGGGCAGTATCCTTAAGAACGCCTTCCAATTCCTTCTTTGAGCTGCAGCCGCTTGCGATAGTTTCCGCGGCTTTTTTAGTGAGCCAAATCATACGAGCCTCTCTGGGGTTAGTATTACCGAGACCGTTCTGCTGTTTCTCGGTAACATCCCACGCAAGGAGCTGGATAGCTTTTTCGTACTTAGTTGTACCGATATCAATCGGATTGCCCCAGGTAAGAGTGGAGCCGCATGTAATTACGCTGCGATTGAGGTCATAGCCCTTTCCGACGTGATATGGAGCCCAGCCGATATCAAGACAAGTCTGCTCATCCTCGGCAAACGCGAACGGAAGCATATATCCGAATGTGCCCATTCGGTTTTCTTTAATCTTATAGCCCGCGAGATTCAGCATAGCAAGAGAAACAAACCTGCCTAAAAGCTTGTTAGCCTCCTGATTAATCATTCCGTCCTCGTAAGAGAACCCGAGCTGACGCGCAATAGGTCCGCTTACAAGAACATACGGCGTCCAGCCGTGCGTACTCGCGAGCGACTTATAGAAATTACCGTTAGCAAAGCATCTTACAATAGCAATACAAAGCGGCATATACTCAGGCGGACAGCCTGCCATAATCGCGTTTGCAGCAACGTGATAAGCGTATATTTCCTTATTGGCAGGAGGAACATCCTGCACGCTGCCGTCTCTTGAATTAACGATATCAGTAGCTTCATAGGTTGTGTACTGCAGATAGTATTCAACCTTTTCTCTCGTAGGCGGAACAACGGTAAGACCGTCGGTCATCTCGCCAACCTCGTAGAACTGCTGAACACGCTCGAAGGAACCTGTAAATACAATATCATCGTATTTTTTGCTTGCGATTTCTCCGGCGATTCTGTCTATCTCATCCTGAGTAATCTCCGTCGTAAGAGCCTTTACAATCTGCGGGTACAAAACTTCACGAGCCTTTCTCTGCTGCTCTTCTGTTGTATCGCTCGCGAAAGCTCCCGGATAAGCGGCTGTCCTGACAACAGGAACGCCGCGGTTGTAGCCTGTTGACTCAATCTGCGGAACAAACGCCTCGGCGCCCACTACAACAGCGGGAACTCCGGCGCACTCAGCTGCAAGGCCGTTACCTGTTTCTTTAACGGTACAGATACCGCAGCCGCAGTTACCTGAAATTACAGCGTCAACCTTATAATCCTTGAGCTTTTTCTGGAACTCTATAGACTTATCGCTGGGATTGTTAGGGTTATATGTACCGCCCTTACCTATTTCGTCCATAAAATATATTTTGCATCCAAACTCTTCTACAAGCATATCCCTTATAACTGCGTGCGTTACAGAAGCAGAGAAGCTTCCGCCGACAAGCGCAACGGTTTTGCCGTTTAAAGAGTCGAGACGAGCCGGCTGTGCAATCGGTGTGATAGACGAGCCGGACGGCACAGGCGAAACAATTTTGTATTCGTTCAGCTTAGGCTCAGCGTTTGACGCCTCTCCCGTCGCCGCAGCGTCACTTTCAGCCGCTGAGTATGATGTTGTACTTACGACAGCAGTACCGATAAGAAACATCAACACAAGCAAAAGCGATAGCAAACGCTTAAAAATATTTGATTTCATGGAACCATCCTCTCAAGATGTTTATTTTAAGGCAACGCCTTGATTTTACATTATTTGTTTAGCTTTTATCCGACGCGTAGTATGTCACATCCGAGAAAACCGCGTCCGCAAAAATCGAAGTCGGGGCTTTCTCTTCTACAAAATTAAGATTTCCGTCCTCGTCAAATCCGTAATAAACCGTATACTGTGTTTCTTTGTCTGTGACTAAGCTGAAGGTGAGCGCGCCGTCCTCAGCCGTATAAGCATAATACATATACCTGTCAAGAGCCAAATCGGCGCTTTCATAGTGTATAGTCATAATACCGTTGTCGTTAAACCTTACAGTTTCGGTATAGGATAATTTATAATCATAGTAAGAAACAAATCTTTCATTTGTTACCCATTCAGTCTCGAGCGCCTTATCTGTTTCAAACGTATCATAAGACTCATTTTCATATTCGGGCGCTTTCGCCTGCACAAAAATATATTCCTGCGCAGGAGTTGTCTGCCCTGTCTGCTCGTCGGCATATTCGGGATATATAATAGTGAGCCCTACACCTCCGAAAAGCTTTGAACCGGTTATTTTGTACTCAAGCTCCTCTGTACCAAGGTTGACATACTTTTTGCCGTCTTTTTCGGATAATTTATATTTTCCCTCTTCAACTCCGCCGTCGTAATATATTTTATAAACTCCGCTTCCGTTTTTTTCCGATTCGTCGAAGGTATAGTAAGCGTTGTCGGAGTTTTGTACCTCATCAGGTGTAGCCGTCGTGATTTCGGGGTTGACAATCAGCTCCCAATCGCCGACTATCGACTTTGGTGCAAGAAAAGAGTAAACAACCACACCTGAAACAATCAAAACGACAGCTATTATAACAGCAATTACTACTCTCTTTTTATGAATGGATTTTTCTTTCATAAAACTCTCCTTAGTCCTTCCTGCTAAGCTCATTCATCATATCTAAAACGCATTTAATCATCATATGATAGCTTTCTGTAGGATCAACGGAAAGCCCGTCAAACACCCCGAGAGAATCGAGTGAGGAAAACCCGTGAGTGACAACACGCATAGCGACATAAAGGTGATCCATCGAGGCTTTATCCGTAATGCCGTCTTGCATAAGATAATAAATAGGTTGAGTGAATTTTTCTATAGCTTTGTCAAATTCAGGGTCGCCTATCCACCTACGGTCAAGCAAAAGCTCGTAAAGATATCTGTGCTCCCTTGTAAAATCTCTGAAAGCGTCACCGGCTTTGTACGCCGCCTCGTCAAATGGCAAGCCCTTCACCGTTTCCTCAATGTAATCCGTGTACATAGCTGCCGTAAGCTTTGCTACCTCTAACAAAAGGTCGTACTCGTTCTCTATATGATTGTAAAGCGATGACACCTGAACACCAAGCTTCGCGGCAAGCTGACGCACAGAAAACGAACTAGTTCCGTTTTCATCAATCATCTGAAAAGCTACTGATACAATCAGCTCACGCGACAAAAATCTTTTAGACATAAAAACACCTTAATTTTATCTATAAACTTCACAAAACGAATACTGTTCATTTTGTAAAATTATAATATGAACAGTATTCGTTTGTCAAGAAAAAGTATACGATTTTAGCATTTTTCAGCGGTCAATTTATGAGACTTATACAGAACAAAATCACCGATAAATAATCCCACATATATAACATTTTCTATACTATATATGGAAAATACCCTATGGCAGTATAAAACCGCCATAGGGTGTAATTTATTATTCGTTCGGACTTTCGGTTGGATTTTCACAAGTTCAAAGTTCACATACTCGTCCGAAAACGCTCGCCCGCAGGAGTGAGCGTAAATTTACGACTTTTGCGCACAAAAATCTGCACTCCTATTTCTTTTTCAAGAGATTGTATCTGAAGCATTCTGAACACTCCTTTTAGTCTATAAATAAAGTATATTTGAAAAGGAGAAAAAGTAAAGGCAAAAGCTATATAGTTGTAATTAAGATGATGCTTTGTTAATACAGCTAAGAGCGTT
>JAFLSK010000025.1:18328-23468 GCA_022510945.1 Ruminococcus sp. | reverse complement strand
TAAAATAAAAAAGTGCGTACAACCGAAGTTATACGCACATAAAACACATAGCTCCAATTGCTGCGACACAAAAATCCAATGCTATACTTATGGTATGCTTGAAGAGAGCATGTATTTTTACCTAAATAAAAATACACACCAACAGTATAGCAATATTTGATTTTTATGTCGCAATTTCATAATATCACATAAAAAACCATTTTACAAGAGTAAATTAATTGCGAATTGCGAATTGAAAAGGGATTGCCGAAGCAATCCCTTTTCCTTATGCATTATTTTATTTTCTTAAATAAAAATCCGTTTTTCTCAGCGTATTTGTAAGCAGCTGAATCTTTAGCACATTCAATTACCAAATTGTAGTTCTTATCATATTCGCCGTCATACTCGTTAATAAAACCTACAGCATAGCTTCCGATTGATTTAACTGTTGCGGGAATAGTGATTTTATTCAGATTCGGACAATCGGCAAAATCCTTTTTATAGATTTTCTTAACGTCTTTAGAAACAGTAACCTTCTTGAGATTTCCGCAGTTTTCGAAGGTACCGCCTGAGCTGCTCTTTACAACGGGCAGCTTAACCTTTTTGAGCGATGAACAGCTTTTGAAAACATTTTTGCCGAGGACGAGTTTACTGCTGCCTTTAATCGTGAGTGATTTCAGTCCGTTGCACTCAGCAAACGCCTCTCTTGATATTTCGGTAACACTTGTCGGAATAGTGACATTATCGAGAGAATCGCATTGTGCAAAAGCGCAGTAGCCAATCTTTTTGAGCGTAGACGGGAAGCTAATTTTCTTTATCCTGCTTTCATAAAAAGCGTAATCTCTTATAGTTTTAAGTCCTTTGCTGAGTTTTACTGTTCTGAGCTTGTCGTTTCCTACAAAAGCTTCGGGTGAAATTTCCTTAACAGTCTTTAAGGTAGTAAACACTTTAGCTGTTTTTCCGCCGGGATATGTTATGAGGTTAGTTTTATCTTTATTATAGAGAACGCCGCTTTTACTGTAATAATTCTTATTCTTTTTATCAACTGTTATTGACTTAAGATTGAGACAGGTTTCAAAAGCATACTCGCCGATTTTTTTGATGTTCTTTCCTATTGTAACCTTCTTAAGTCCCGAAGCGGCAAACGCTGACTCTCCGATTTTCGTTATGTTTTTATGGATTGAGATTTTTGTGAGAGCCTTGTTATCAACAAAGGCAGCACCGGGAATAACGTTGATATTCTTGCTGAGCTTTACATTGCTCAGTGAAGAACACATATAGAATGTCTCTTCTCCCAACGTCCTTACAGTATCGGGGATGCTGATGCGCTCAAGAGATTTGCAGTATGAAAACGCCCTACTTCCTATATAATTAACCTTCTCGGGAATTTCAATATTCTTAAGACTTTCGCAGCCTGAAAACAAACTGTCCTCAATACTTTGAATCTTTGAAGGGAGAGTTATATCGGTAAGACTGTCACAGTACTCGAACGCACCGCTTCTGATTGTAGTAACGCTTTCGGGGATTTCAACCTTTTTCAGCGCCGAACAGTACTCAAACGCACAGGTGCCGATTGACGTAACGCTCTGCGGAATGACTACTCTTTCGAGAGTTTTGTTAAATGAAAAACTGAATTTTCCGATTGCACTTACTATGTGCCCGTCAATTTTACCCGGAATTTCAACCTCCGCATCATCTCCATTGTAGTCGGAAATGACGATGGTATCGTTTGCGAGCACCTTGTACTTGAAGTCGCTCAACTCAACCGCGCCGGCCGAAAACGACAGAGCCGCAAACATACTGATGGTTATAACCGCCGATAAAACTATAGATAATATTTTCTTCATAATTTGTACCTCCTTTTTAATGAACTGATGAAATTATTACCTTTCACCATAGTAGTGTCGATTTCTTTTAAAAAAGTTTCAGGAATTTAGAAATTTTTTGAAGATTATTTTCAAACACAATATTTCATATAAAAAAGGAGAAATTCAATACGTAATTCGCAATTAATAACACACAAAGGAAAAGGCAAGCATAACCGAAAAGTTGTGCTTGCCTTTGTGTTTGTTTTTAGTTTTTTATTTGATTGTAATTGGTGCACAGTGGCTTTTTTAAATTTATTTAGCCCAATTTGGGTATCAATTGAACAAGAAATTCTTGTATAGCCGTAGCATCTTTAATATTAATATTGCCATCATTATTCGTATCAGCACGAGCAAGTTGATAATCATTTAAAAAAATTAAACTTGCAAGATATTTTTGAATATATGTAACATCTTTAATATCAACCGTGCCATCTAAATTCACATCACCAATTAGTTTATCTTGAACATTATCTGTTTCAGTTGTACTCTCGGTCGACTCAGCTGCAGTTGTATCTTCCGTCGGTCTTTCAAATTCCTTAGCATAAAATTTTGCAGATACCTGAGCATAGCTTAAAACTGTATCCGGCACAGTAATGCTTGAAATAACATTTTCATTCATTTCAACATCCGCATCAAGTGTAAACACTTTTGCATATACATTTCCCTCTGCGTCCGTTTCATCATTACTATACGCTAACTTATATTCTACATTATTCAAGCTCCAATCCTTTACAATTACATTAGAAACTGTTTCGGGTAACATATATGTATCAAATTCAATTTCAATATCTCCGGTGTCTGTAAAACAAACAGACTCCACCTGAGGATTGGCTAATTTTTTCATATTGATATTAACATCAGTTTGCGGAGGCGGTACCTTCATCCATTCACTGTAACAAGTTTCATATCCGTCAAGTTCATACTTAACTCTCCACCAACCTTCAGGAACATCCCATGCATAGTTTCCTTCATAGTCAGTTATAAGAGGGTTATACTGGCTGTATTCATCAGAATCCCATACAATCGCCTTATCCTCATCAGGTTTATCCCAGTAGCCTTCATCTTCTTCGTCAAAAGGAATCCAGTACGCCGTTGCTGTGACACCTTTAAGTCGATTCGAAGTAACTCCTTCATAGACATATCCGCTCGGATCAATACACCAATTAAACGGTGATGAAAAATATGATTTTATTCTCAGAACAGATTTGCTTAATCCGTCAGGATTTGAGGCATAAATATCTCCAATAATAAAACCTGCAGCCCAAACAATACCTCCGATAATCGGGTTGCCGCTCATTGCAATAAGTCCAGCTTCATATTTAAGACATTCACCAACAATTTTTGCACAAGTAATATTTAACTGAGCGTTCTGATAATCTCTAAGTTGTTGTAGCTTGGCTTGGCGCTGTTGATCTGTCAGGCTGGTATCCATCATAATTTCCTGCTTAGCGAGCTGAACATCAATAACTGTTCCGCAAAAATTCAGATACTCAGCTCCCATTGATTGCATTGTTCCGAACATAGGTGACGCAAGATCCGTAAACCCGCCTGCCTGCGGAACCATTGTATCTACGATATAATCAAGAGATTTATCCTTTACTGCGCTAATCACCTGTTTTTCTATATAGTCGGCATTAGGGTCATACCACCACGAAATAATATCTCCGCCACTGTTCTCAATTTTTGAATATCCTGTTTCTTCCTGACCAGTCCCGTATTTTTTATACAACTTCCATCCCTTGAATGTTATTTTTTCGATTAGCTTTATTATATCTCCAGTATCACCAGTGCTCAATTTGTATTTGTCTGATGTCCTCAAAGCAGCGACCGATTGGGGCTGCTCCTCTTCCTCTTCTAATTCGGATAACATATCACTCACGGATACTTGTTCGTAAATATATTTTATTTCGGCATCATCAGAAAAACTGATATTATACTCCTTATATGTATCAGTATTTTCTATTTTTTCAGTTGTATAGTTCTGCAATTTTTCAGGAAGCTCTACTTCCAGTTGCTCATCAACCCACTCCTGATTTAACTCGAAGTCATCCTGCTTTTCTGTATAGCTTACTGAAAGAGTTCCCGGCACATAAGAAGTATCGGCGTCTTCAAAGTAACCTTGGGCAACGTAGGCTTTAAGCTCATCGTCCCACTTTGCTTTCATAATCTTTGTGTCCTGATTACGCGTACTTCCGACTATTACTGTATCAATTCCACTGTAGTTTTCATACTCAACAATAAAAGTAAACGGATTGGCGCCATTATAAGTTATTGAATGCTTTTTGTTGCTCATAAGATCGTATTCACAATCTTTGTATATCATTTTAAACGACAAAAGCTTAGGTGCATTTTCCTTGTACATCACTTTAGTTTCAGCACTATCCCCCGTCGTTTTAGAAACAGCCTTTATCTTGTAGGTATTGCCGTCCTGTGTATCGGGGAGAGATACTTTTCCTGAGTAATCTGCTGCTTTGTTAGCTTTAAGCGTGGTGATTACAGTATCATCTACATACACAACAATATTATCTCCTGCCGACGGAGCAACACCCTCCACATCTATTTCAGCTTTATTAGTAATGCTATCCGTATTAATGGTAATAATTGATTTATCATCACTGATTACATCAATAATATCGTAATCACTTACACCGTCAAAATTATAATTTAACAGAGCATATGTCGCAAATACTCCGCTTTCCTTTACTCTGAAATTTAATGTAATTTTTCCGCTTTGATTAACTACGGGAACAATGATACTATCGTTGTTTTCTCGATAATTATCACAAAGATTCTTATCTAAGAACAGACTATTTTGAACAAACTCTGCATTTGGGGGTGTTTTTATCTTTATGCTTATATTATTTATATCTTCATACGCTTCGTCTTTAATACTGTAGTTACAGGTAAGCTTTACAACGTCACTTGTTTGCTTAATGAAATAGCTTTTACCAACATCTAAGACTTTTGTGTCCTCTCTTCGATTTTCATCATAAAACAATATATTTGCACCGCTGTCTATAGCTGCGATAGCAGATTTAGAAAATTTTCTACAATAAATAGATAATGAAGGACAATTCCCGAAACACTGATAGCCTATTTCAATAACATTGTCCGGAATAATAATTTCTGTTAGACTTGTACATTCGGAAAATGCTGTCCTACCTATTTCTGTAACGCTGTCCGGAACAGTAACTTCTGTAAGATTTGTGCATCCAGAAAATGCGCTATAGCCAATCTTTGTTACCGTGTCAGGTATAACTATTTTTTCAATTCCGTCACAGTTTAAAAACAGA
>JAFLSK010000025.1:0-18228 GCA_022510945.1 Ruminococcus sp. | reverse complement strand
CTCCTATTTCGACAACACTGTTGGGTATAGTAACCTCTGTAAGATTTGTACATCCTGAAAATGCGTTACTATTAATCTTTGTTACAGTGTCAGGTATAACTATCTTTTCAATTCCGTCACAGTTTAAAAACAACTTTTCCGGTATATTGTCAATTCCATCTTCAAAAGTAACATTTTTTAAGGCTAAGCAATTCTCAAATGGTCCTTTATTTCCATATCCATCTACATAAGCAATTCCCTTAGATATATATACTGATACTAAGGATTTGCAACTTTCAAATGCTCCTAACCCCAAATTTTTTAAAGATTTTGGTAATTTTACTGCTGATAAATTAGTGTAGCCAAATGCTCCGTTTCCTATTTCTGTAATACTATCTGACAAAACAACTTCTGTCAGACTTGTACACCCAGAAAATGCGCCACCGCCTATTTCTATAACACCATCCGGGATAATAACTTCTGTAAGATTTGTACATCCGGAAAATGCGACACCGCCTATTTCTGTAACACTATCCGGGATAGTAACTTCTGTAAGATTTGTACATCCTGAAAATGCGTTACTATTAATCTTTGTTACAGTGTCAGGTATAACTATCTTTTCAATTCCGTCACAGTTTAAAAACAACTTTTCCGGTATATTGTCAATTCCATCTTCAAAAGTAACATTTTTTAAGGCTAAGCAATTCTCAAATGGTCCTTTATTTCCATATCCATCTACATAAGCAATTCCCTTAGATATATATACTGATACTAAGGATTTGCAACTTTCAAATGCTCCTAACCCCAAATTTTTTAAAGATTTTGGTAATTTTACTGCTGATAAATTAGTGTAGCCAAATGCTCCGTTTCCTATTTCTGTAATACTATCTGACAAAACAACTTCTGTAAGATTTGTACATCTGGAAAATGCGTCTCCTCCTATTTCCATAATGCCATCAGGTAAAACAATTTCTGTAAGATTTGTACATCCATAAAATGCACCACCGCCTATTTTTGTAACGCTGTCCGGTATAACAACTTCTGAAAGATTTGTACATCCGGAAAATGCACCTCCGCCTATTTCTGTAACACTATCAGGGATAACTATTTTTTCAATTCCATTACAGTTTAGAAACAAATCAGTCGGTATTTTAGTGATACCTTCCTCAAAAGTAACATTTTTTAGTGCAGGACATCCGTCAAAAGGACCTGAATGATTCCATGATGAATCGCCTATATAGCTAATTCCTGTTGGTATGTGTACGGAGGTTAAAGACCCACACCCTCTAAATACGCAAATTCCCATATTCACTAAGGATTTCGGCAATTTTACTGATGCTAAATTGGTGCCACTAAACGCATAACTTCCTATCTCTGTAACGCCCTCAGGAAATGTTATGCTTTCAAGGCTTGATCTTTCAAATGCATTCCACCCTATACTCGTAACACGTTCAGGGATTGTTGCACTTTTCAGAACCTCACACTCGTAAAAGGCGCTATTACCGATACGTGTAACAGTATAGCCGTCAATAATGCCTGGAATTTCAAGCTTTGTTTCACTTCCGGTGTACTTATTGATTTCAATCGTGCCATCGTCAAGTACACTGTACTCAAAATCTCCGCTTGTTATAGATGTTGAAACCTTGTCTGTGGTTGCTGCTCCGGCGGTAACGGGTAATGATGTGAACACGCTGACAAGCATCAACAGTGACAACAGCAGACTGACTAATTTTTTGACTTTTGTTTGAAACTTCATACTTCCCCTCCAAAATCAAGAAAATAGTTTACTTTACACTTATATTATCATAAAGAATACTTTTCTGCAAGAAAATTCAGAAGGCGCGAACTTCTTTGTGAAGTTCGCGCCAACATTTTGAAATATTAAATTATTCCTCGTCGAAGGTAATGGGCTGGACGGAGCCGGTTTCGAGTTCGACCTCGTTATAGCGGCGCATACCCGTACCTGCGGGGATAAGCTTACCGATAATAACGTTCTCCTTAAGACCCATAAGGTTATCAACCTTGCCCTTGATTGCAGCGTCGGTGAGAACTCGTGTGGTCTCCTGGAAGGACGCTGCCGACATAAAGCTGTCGGTCGCGAGAGCCGCCTTGGTGATACCGAGCAGCATCTGAGTCCAGGTAGCCTCCCTGAGGCCTTCCTCGCCGTTTGCGATACGCTTTCTGATTTCCTCGTTAGCGGAGAGCACGGCTGTTCTGTCGTAGGACTGACCTGCGATGAGGTTCGTGTCACCCGCGTCGTCGAGGCGAACCTTCTTGAGCATCTGACGAACGATAACCTCGATGTGCTTATCGTTGATATCAACACCCTGTAAGCGGTAAGTCGACTGTACCTCGGAGATGAGGTAGTTCTGAACAGCGTTAGTGCCGAGGATAGCGAGCACGTCGTGCGGATTAACGGCACCGTCGGTGATTTTGTCACCCTTCTGGATGTGCTGACCCTCAGTAACCTTTACGCGGAAGCCGAACGGGATGAGATAAGCTCTCTCCTCGCCTGTTTCTGTGTTATATACGATAGCGTGGTTGGCGTTCTTGCGCTCCTCAAAGCGAACGTCACCCTCGATTTCACTAATCATAGCGAGCAGCTTGGGCTTACGAGCCTCGAAGAGCTCCTCAACACGCGGAAGACCCTGCGTGATATCCTCGCCGGATGCGACACCGCCCGTGTGGAACGTACGCATCGTAAGCTGTGTACCCGGCTCACCGATTGACTGAGCCGCGATGATACCTACAGCCTCGCCGACTGTAACAGGATGGCGGTTAGCAAGGTTCGAGCCGTAGCACTTGCGGCAAACGCCGTGTCTTGCGCAACAGCCGAGCACGGAGCGAATCTTAACGCTCTCGGCGCCGCTCTTGATGATGATTTTAGCCTCATCATCGCCCATCATAACGTCCTTGCTTACGAGAGTGTTGCCGTTCTCGTCGCAGAAGTCGTCCACAAGATAGCGACCGATAAGACGCTCGTGGAGATCCTCGATTACGTTGCCCTCGCTCTCGATGTCGAATACCTCTAAGCCTTCCTTAGTTCCGCAGTCGTCCTCGTGGATAATAACCTCCTGAGAAACGTCTACAAGACGGCGGGTGAGGTAACCTGAGTCCGCGGTACGAAGCGCGGTATCTGCAAGACCCTTACGCGCACCACGCGAGGAGATAAAGTACTCGAGAATGTTAAGACCTTCACGGTAATTAGCTCGAATCGGGATTTCGATTGTCTTACCCGATGTATTCGCGATAAGTCCGCGCATACCTGCGAGCTGACGAATCTGGCTCATACTACCACGCGCACCGGAGTCCGCCATCATAAAGATTGGGTTGTACTGGTCGAGACCGTCCTGAAGCTTTGATGTAACGTCGTTTGTAGCGTCGTTCCAGATTTCGATAACCTTGGCGTAACGCTCGTTGTCGGAGAGCTCACCATAGTTGAACAACTCGGTGATTCTGTCGACCTTCTTCTCAGCCTCGGCGATAATCTCTGCCTTTGCAGGCGGGATTGTAGCGTCGCATACCGCAACAGTGATAGCGCCGATTGTGGAGTACTTATAGCCCTGTGCCTTGATGTTATCAAGCACAACGGACGTAACCTGAGTTCCGTGCTTTTCGATGCACGCGTTTATAATCTTCTTGAGGGCGCCCTTGCCTACAAGGGTATCAACCTCAAACTTGAATTTGTTTTCGGGAATCGAACGGTCGATAAGACCGAGATCCTGCGGGATAGGATTGTTGAAGATAATCTTACCCATCGTTGTATCAACAAGCGCGGACTGCTCCTCGCCGTCGATAACGAGAGTACGTCTTACCTTAATCTTGGAGTGGAGGGTGATGATACCGGTGCTGTAAGCCATCATAGCCTCGTCAACATCACGGAACACCTTGCCCTCGCCCTTTTCGCCGTCCTTGTCGAGTGTGAGGTAGTACGAACCGAGAATCATATCCTGAGTAGGTACTGCAACCGGCTGACCGTCGGAGGGCTTTAAGAGGTTGCCCGCTGCGAGCATAAGGAAACGTGCCTCTGCCTGAGCCTCTGCGGAAAGCGGAACGTGCACAGCCATCTGGTCGCCGTCGAAGTCTGCGTTGTACGCTGTACAGGTGAGCGGGTGCAGCTTGATTGCACGACCCTCTACGAGTACGGGCTCAAACGCCTGAATACCGAGACGGTGAAGTGTCGGCGCACGGTTAAGCAATACGGGATGACCCTTGATTACTACCTCGAGAGCGTCCCAAACCTCGGGCTTAGCACGCTCAACAGCCTTACGGGCTGCCTTGATATTTATAACTGCTTTAGTCTCAACGAGACGCTTCATAACGAAGGGCTTGAACAGTTCGAGAGCCATCTCCTTCGGGAGACCGCACTGATACATCTTGAGCTCAGGACCAACGACGATAACCGAACGGCCTGAGTAGTCAACACGCTTACCGAGAAGGTTCTGACGGAAACGTCCCTGCTTACCCTTGAGCATATCGGAGAGCGACTTGAGCGCTCTGCCGTTAGGACCGGTTACGGGTCTGCCGCGTCTGCCGTTGTCGATAAGTGCGTCAACAGCCTCCTGAAGCATACGCTTCTCGTTGCGGATGATGATGTCGGGAGCGTTGAGCTCGATAAGCTTTGCAAGACGGTTGTTTCTGTTGAGCACACGACGGTAGAGGTCGTTTAAGTCGGAGGTCGCGAAACGGCCGCCATCGAGCTGTACCATCGGACGGATATCCGGCGGAATTACCGGAACTTCGGTAAGAATCATCCACTCGGGACGGTTGCCCGATGCACGGAAGCTCTCGATAACGTCTAATTTCTTGATGAGTCTGCCCTGTTTCTGGCCGGTTGCGCCTTCGAGTTCTTCGCGAACTGCGGCAGCCTGCTCGTCCAGGTCGATTTCCTTGAGGAGTTCGAGGATAGTCTCGGCACCCATACCTGCCTTAAAGTCGTCCTCGTACTTCTCGCGCATATCCATATATTCTGTTTCGCTCAGGCACTGCAGCTTTTCGAGCTCGCGGCAGTCGCCCGGGTCGGTTACGATATAGCTTTGGAAGTAGAGAACTCGCTCGAGGTTACGCGGGGAAATATCGAGAATAAGTGCGATTCTCGAAGGTGTGCCCTTGAAGTACCAAATGTGCGATACAGGGGCTGCGAGGTGGATATGGCCCATACGCTCGCGTCTTACCTTAGCGCGTGTTACCTCAACGCCGCAACGGTCGCAGACCTTGCCCTTGTAGCGGATTCTCTTGTACTTACCGCAGTGGCACTCCCAGTCCTTTGTAGGTCCGAAAATGCGCTCGCAGAAAAGTCCGTCGCGCTCTGGCTTGAGGGTTCTGTAGTTTATGGTCTCGGGCTTCTGAACTTCGCCGTATGACCAGGATAAAATCTGCTCGGGAGAAGCGAGGTTAATTTTAATTTTGTCGAAAACATTATTTTCCATTACTGTGCTCCTCCTTTATTAATATTCGTCGCTGCCGTCGAGGTCGACCATATCATCGTAGTCCTCAACAAGCGAGCTGTCGTCAAACATAGTGTCGTCTGTGTCGCTGTCCTCTTCGAATGTGAGACCATCCATAGAGTTTGAGGTCATCACGCTCTTCTCCTCGAACTCGCCATTCTCAACCGGAAGGTCGTCGTCCTCCTCGAAGTGCTGCTTGAGGTCAATCTCCTCGCCCTCGTGGTTAATAACACGAACATCGAGCGAGAGCGACTGGAGCTCCTTAACGAGTACCTTGAACGACTCGGGGATACCCGGAGCAGGAATGTTCTGACCCTTAACGATAGCCTCGTAGGTCTTTACACGTCCTACAACGTCGTCGGACTTAACTGTAAGGATTTCCATAAGTGTGTAAGCTGCGCCGTATGCCTCGAGCGCCCAAACTTCCATCTCACCGAATCTCTGTCCGCCGAACTGAGCCTTACCGCCGAGCGGCTGCTGAGTAACGAGTGAGTACGGACCGGTGGAACGAGCGTGAATCTTGTCGTCAACGAGGTGATGCAGCTTAAGATAATACATATATCCGACTGTAACAGGGTTGTCGAAGTACTCGCCTGTACGGCCGTCCTTAAGCATTGTTTTACCCTCGAGCGAGATACCGTTCTGACGAACGCACTCGCCGAAGTCGATGCCCGTAACCTCTGCGCGCGGAGCGTAGTCGTCCTTCTCGTGCATCATCTTGAATGCCTCGAAGATGTCCGCCTCGTGAGCGCCGTCGAATACAGGCGTCTGAATCTTCCAGCCAAGTGCCTTAGCCGCATAGCCGAGGTGAACCTCGAGCACCTGACCGATGTTCATACGCGAAGGTACGCCCAACGGGTTGAGCACAATGTCGAGCGGAGTACCGTCGGGAAGGAACGGCATATCCTCAACAGGGAGAATACGCGAAACAACGCCCTTGTTACCGTGACGTCCCGCCATCTTATCGCCGACAGAAATCTTGCGCTTCTGAGCGAGATATACTCTGACAATCTTGTTGACACCCGGCTGGAGCTCAGCACGGCTGTCCTCGCGGGTAAATACCTTTACGTCTACTACGATACCGCTCTCGCCGTGAGGAACGCGAAGCGAGGTATCTCTTACCTCTCTCGCCTTCTCGCCGAAGATAGCTCTGAGCAGTCTCTCCTCGGCAGTAAGCTCCGTCTCGCCCTTAGGAGTAACCTTACCTACGAGAATATCGCCTGCGTGCACCTCAGCGCCGATGTGGATAACGCCGTTTTCGTCGAGATCCTTGAGCATATCGTCGCCGACGTTCGGAATGTCGCGGGTGATTTCCTCGGGGCCGAGCTTAGTGTCGCGAGCCTCGATGTCGTATTCGTTAATATGGATAGATGTGTAAACATCTTCTCTTACAATCTTTTCGCTGATGAGAACAGCGTCCTCGTAGTTATAGCCTTCCCAGGTCATAAAGCCGATGAGGGCGTTCTTACCGAGGGCGATTTCGCCGTTCTTCGTAGCAGGACCGTCCACGAGGACTGTGCCCTTTGTTACTCTGTCGCCTCTTTCAACGACAGGAATCTGGTTGATACAGGTGCCCTGGTTACTTCTTAAGAACTTGATAACCTGATAGTCCTTAATCTCGCCGCCGTCGTACATAACGCGTACGTTGTTAGCGTCAACGCTTGTTACAACGCCGTCGCCCTCAGCAAGGATACATACGCCCGAGTCGGTGCCTGCGCGGAACTCCATACCCGTGCCGACAATCGGGGATTCTGTAATCATAAGCGGTACAGCCTGACGCTGCATGTTCGAACCCATAAGAGCACGGTTCGCGTCGTCGTTCTCAAGGAACGGAATCATCGAAGTAGCCGCGGAAACAACCATTCGCGGAGACACGTCCATATAGTCGAAACGCTCGGGAGCGTACTCAACGAAGCCGTCGCGGTATCTGCCGACTACTCTCTTGTTGATGAAGCGACCCTCGGAGTCGAGCGGCTCATTAGCCTGAGCAACAGCGAAGTCGTCTTCCTGGTCGGCTGTCATATATACAACCTCGTCGGTTACTCTGCCTGTTTCTTTGTCGATTTTACGGAAAGGAGCCTCAACGAAGCCGTACTCGTTGATTTTAGCAAAAGTAGCGAGGTACGAGATAAGACCGATGTTAGGTCCTTCAGGAGTCTCGATAGGACACATACGTCCGTAGTGGGTGTAGTGAACGTCGCGGACCTCAAATCCTGCGCGGTCTCTCGAAAGACCACCCGGGCCGAGGGCTGAAAGACGTCTCTTGTGCGTGAGCTCTGCGAGCGGGTTGTTCTGGTCCATAAACTGCGAAAGCGGTGATGAACCGAAGAACTCGCGGATAGCAGCGGTCACGGGACGGATGTTGATGAGTGTATTAGGAGTCATCGTCTCAGCGTCCTGATTCTGGAGAGTCATTCTCTCGTGGATAACTCTGTCAAGACGGCTGAAGCCGATTCTGAACTGATTCTGCAGAAGCTCGCCTACGCAGCGGATACGACGGTTACCGAGATGGTCGATGTCGTCGGTGTTACCTACGCCCTCAGCGAGACAGTTCATATAGTTAATTGAGGAGAAGATATCGTCGATGGTGATGTTGTTCGGAATAAGCTCGGGCTTTCTCTCGCGAAGCATTTCCTTGAGCTGCTCGTCGTTCTCGGCGGAGTCGAGGAT
The DNA here is from genome assembly GCA_022510945.1 of Ruminococcus sp. Classification (GTDB taxonomy): domain Bacteria; phylum Bacillota; class Clostridia; order Oscillospirales; family Acutalibacteraceae; genus Ruminococcoides. The sequence continues at coordinate 10,132 of JAFLSK010000025.1, read as the reverse complement.
TTCGCAGAGCACGCTGAACACAACGTTCTCGTTAATACCGCACTCAGCCTTCGCGTCGAAGTTAACGTAGCCCTTGATGTCAACCATACCGTTGGAGATAATCTTGACGGTCTTGTTGTCCTTCTCGGGAAGTGTAACGTAAACAACGTTTACGCCGGCGTTCTCAATTTCTAAAGCCTTCTGTCGGTCAATCTTGTCGCCACGCATAGCCATAAGCTCGCCTGTGCGCGGGTTAGCGACGGGCTCGGCGAGGATACGACCGGAAAGACGGTTGGAGATACCGAGCTTTTTGTTGTATTTATAGCGGCCTACACGCGACATATCATAGCGGTGCGGGTCAAAGAACAGATTATTAATGTGAATCTGAGCGCTCTCGAGGATAGAAGGCTCGGACGGACGGAGCTTTCTGTAAACCTCAAGCAGACCTTCCTCCTGATTCTTCGTGGTATCCTTAGCGATAGTAGCCTTGATACGGTCGTCGTCGCCGAAGTAGTCGAGGATTTCGGAGTCGCTGCCGAGACCGAGCGCACGGATGAAGGTGGTGATAGGAACCTTTCTGTTCTTGTCGATGTGTACATAGAAAACGTCGTTAACGTCGTTTTCGTACTCAAGCCACGCGCCTCGGTTAGGGATAACGGTCGAGGAGAACAGCTCCTTACCTGTCTTGTCGTGCTCCATCTTGTAGTAAACACCCGGAGAACGTACAAGCTGAGAAACTATAACACGCTCGGCGCCGTTGATTACAAACGTGCCGCTCTCGGTCATAAGCGGAAAATCACCCATAAATACGTTGTTTTCCTTGATTTCTCCCGTTTCCTTGTTCAAAAGCCTTGCCTGAACTCTGAGCGGCGCAGAGTATGTAGCGTCGCGCTCCTTGCACTCGATCACGCTGTAGTTGGGGTGATCAACGTCGAGCTCGTAGTCAAGAAAATCGAGGACATAGTTGCCTGCGTAGTCGGTGATGCCCGAAACATCGTGGAATACTTCCTTGAGACCTTCCTCGAGGAACCACTGATACGATTTCTTCTGCACCTCAATGAGGTTAGGCATATCGATTACTTCGTCGATTTTTGCGAAACTCATTCGCTCGGTTTTGCCGAGCTTTATGGGTTTTACATTAACCATAGGCGTATCAACTCCTTCATAATTTTACTGTCCTGTAATTAAATGGGACTTTTTGAAATTTCTTAAAAAATAGTGCTTGACAAACTGAAAACATTGTGATAATATTCACGTTTAATCAATACGCTAAAATTGTATAAATTCGGAAAATCCCCCATATTACTTAGTTTACCATTTTATTACACATTTGTAAAATTGTCAAGGGTAAGATTACATTTTTCTGAGAATTTTTTTAATTTTCGGAAAAAGTTCACAAGAAACACTCGGACACGTTGATAAAATTAATAAGGCTCTGAAAATATGTCCTGTATACTATATAAATGAAACACGAAAGCCTGCGCCGGTGCAAGCTTTCGTGTTTTTGAATTTGATATTGTAAAATGATTTTTTATATGATATTATGAGGGCAAGCAACAATATTATACAGTCGATTTTACTGAGGAGGATTTCCGAATGAAGTACATCATAAAACTCTCAAGCGTAGTGTTAACCCTTCTAATGCTCGTAAGCGTATTCACTGATTTACCCTTTACCGTACAAGCAGCGGTCACAGATACAAACGAGATACAAGCGTCAAATGCTACAAGCATTATTGCTGCTCAACTTCCTGAAAATCTTAAGAAATACTATAATATTTATACGGGTATTTATCCGGAAGTGCATGGAAATGAATTACGAAAAACCTCATTTTTCAATCAGCTGAGTAGCGGAGGTTTTCAACTTGCGATTTATTATGATGATACTCTCAACGTTATGACATATGACAATTCCTATAACCTAAAATCCACTCAGGATGTTAGTGTTGAGTTGCCGATTTTCGGAGGATATTATTACGGTGAAAAGTATAATTTTATTGTATGCGGACAATCTAGTAATTCCAGCGAGGAAAGCGGTGGAGAAACATATAGAATAATAAAATATGATAAAAATTTTAACCGTTTAGATTCATTATCACTAACCTCAGATGAAACAGATACATTAAATCCGTTTTATGCCGGAGAATTATCTATGGACGAATTTGACGGAATTCTTACAATCCATACATCTAAACAAAAGTTGAATATTCATCAATCAAATATAACAATTTGTGTTGATGAAGAAAAAATGACGGCAGAATTCCCATATACTTTTGTAAGTCACTCCTTCAGACAGATTGTTAAGTATGATGGAGAATCACCGGTTTATGTAGATTTATCTGACGGCAATCCTGAAAGAAGTGTCTATATTCAATCAAATTACAGCAGCAGTTCACTTCTGGATATTCCGGGCGAAATCGGCAATAACGAAACTTATACAGAAGTTTCCGGATTAGAAATATCAGATACAAATTATTTTGTTGTGGGCTCGTATGTAAAAAATCATCTTACTAATGATATCTATCTTGCTGTTTATAATAAAAATCAAAAAGAATCCCGTATAACATGGCTTACGAACAGCAATGTATTTAATTATGATGGCTATGTAAATCCTAAAATTGTTAAAATAAATGATAATCGATTTGTTGTTTTATGGTCGTGTGCTAAGACACAACAAATAAATTATATTATTATAAACGGCGAAGGCGAAATAATAAGTAATCTTCATACAGCAGACTCTGTTTTTTGGTCGAATTGCGACCCTATATACGCGTACAATAAAATAATTATACCCAATATTAAAGACGAAGAATTATCGTTCACAGAGATTACTGATTTCTCGGAAGGCGGTTCTTATTCACCTGGCGAAGCTTCAATAGTTTTTGATGAAGCTTGGAACGGAAACACTGATATTAATTGGTATAACGCTGGTGATATTGAGTTCGAAATCTCTACGCCTGAACAACTCGCCGGATTAGCAAAGCTTGTAAATAACGGTAACGACTTTGAGGGTAAAAAAATCAGTTTAATTAATGATATTGTAATGAACAATGAAGCCTTCGATTATATAAACGAATGGACGCCTATCGGAGCAGACAGCGGAAATACGTTTAACGGCACATTGGACGGTAACGGGCACAGCATATATAATATGTGTGTATCAGAATCAGATGGTGGATTGTTTAGATATATAGGCGAAAACGGTATCGTAAAAGCAATAAATATGCGTCAGGGCTTTTTTACAGGAGGATGTATAGCTAAAGAAAATAAAGGAATGATTCTATTCTGCTATAACAACTCGTTAGAATATAATATGGATTCTTATATAGGCAGTATTTGTGATAAAAACTATAATCTGTTATACGGATGTAAAAATGATGGTTTTGTTTTAGGAATGAGGGTAGCGGGAATTGCCGGATATAATATCGGCAATGCTGCAACAATAAGTTCTTGTTCAAATTCGGGAATTGTAGTAGCTTGCTCAGCAGCATATGCAATTTGTAGTAACGGAGGATACGTTTATGATTGTTATAGTGACGGAATCTTAAGCGATTACTGCAGTATTCAAAACAGAGCCCAATATTTCTTTTTTACAGGAGGCTATAGCTCAAGCACAGTTGATGATCCTATATATACATCTAATTGTTATATAGCAGACACAAAATGCTATAACCGGACTGAAACTCATTCCATACGTTATGAATATATGGTAGCAAACGGAGAGATATCGAATTTCGGGAAAGATGTAGATACTTTAAACAGTAACTTGAATACAATTTTACCGGGATGGACAAAAGACGAGAATGGTAATCCGGTAAATATCGCAGACTTGAATTACAGTAAAGGCATTTATAAAATGTTGCCGGAAATGTGGGGCTCAGCAACAATAAACTCTGATGAAAAAAATAAAAATATAAGCTACTATCTTTATTTTACCGAGCAAACTCCTGAGATAGAAGTAGAAGATTCAAGCATCGCTGAAATCGGCTATGCATTATCCGGCGAAACTTTATCAATCAATATCACCTGTAAAAAATCCGGAAATACAAATTTAGTTTTCAATTTCAAAGAAACAGAAAACAACTGCGCATATACTTTCAGGATTCCGTTAACGGTGTCAGGCAAAGATGAAGGCAAATACTTTGAGTATGAAATTCTTGATGACGGAACAGCAGAAATCACAGGTTACAACGGAAATGCTACAGTTCTTGTAATTCCCGATACTATTGACGGACACACTGTTACAAGCATAGGTGATTCTGCATTTAATTATTATATAGACCTTATAAGTGTGACAATACCGGACAGTGTTACGAATATAGGTGCTTCTGCATTTGAAGCCTGTATGAGCTTAGAAAGCGTGATAATACCGGACGGTGTTAAAAGTATAAGAGAGCGTACATTTTATTGGTGTACCGACCTGAAAAGTGTAACAATTCCGGATAATGTTACATATATAGGCGATAGTGCATTTTATTATTGTATAAACCTTAAGGACATAAACATTCCGGATAGTGTTACACATATAAATTTTGCCGCATTTTTCTGTTGTTCAAGTCTTACAAGCTTAACTATACCGGATAGCGTTACATCCATAGGCACAGAATCATTTGAAAAATGTACAAGCTTGGCGAACTTAACAATCGGAAACAGTGTTACAAAAATAGAAACCGGAGCATTTGCATATTGCACAAGCTTAACAAGTATCACCATACCAAATAGTGTTACAAGTATAGGAGAAAGTGCGTTTTGCTGGTGCACAAGCGTTACGGATATAACTATTCCGGATAGTGTTAAAAGTATAGGTAGGCATGCATTTGGATATTACGATAATAAAAACGGATGGCAAAAAGTAGATAATTTTACAATTACAGGCTATAGTGGAACTGAGGCTGAAAGATACGCGAATGGGAATGGATTTACTTTTATTGATTTAGATAATACGATAACAGAGAGCCCCACCACAACCGGACCCACAAAAGATACTACCGTAGCTGAACCTACCGGGGATGCAACGACAACAGCACCTACGGAGGGTACAGATGCGACTGAGCCGACAGAGATCACAACTGCAACTGGACCGTCCGAAACTGATCCGACTACTGATACAGTAAAAACAACCGTCACCGTTAAAAACGCTCCTAAGACACTCTATGTAAAGGGTACGGCGCAGATTAACACGGCAATATCAAATGGCAAGGGCACAACGACCTACAAGTCAAGTAACACTAAGGTTGCGAAAGTAAATGCAAGCGGTAAAATAACTGCGCTTAAGAAGGGCACGGCTACCATTACTGTAACTAACAACGGTACAAGTAAATCTTTTAAAATCAGCGTAAAAAACCCGAAGCTGACCAAAACAAAGAAAACCCTCAAAAAGGGCAAAAAGTTCACGCTGAAAATCACAGGCGGCGTAGGCACACCGAAGTTTACTTCAAGCAACAAGAAGGTTGCCAAAGTAAACAAGAACGGCAAAATCACTGCCAAAAAGAAAGGCAAAGCCACCATCACCGTCAAGACAAACGGAATGAAACTAAAGTGCAAAATCACGGTAAAATAATGAAACAAGAAAACCTGCGCAGATTGCGCAGGTTTTCTTTTAGCTAAATTGCCGCTATGCGGCAGCTAAATAATTTTACTTCGTAAAATAGCTAAATTTTGCGATAAATCGCAAAGCTAAATTAAATTCGCAGGATAGCTTGCGAAGCAAATTTAGCTCCGACAGGAATTTAGCGTGGCGTAGCCACATTTAGCTCGCGTAGCGAATTTAGCTATTAATAAGCCGCCATAAGCGGGTTAATATCTATCTTTGCGTTTCGCTCGACCTCGCCGATATATCCGATAGCCTGTCCGCAGCCATTGATTACGCAATCCTCGGGGTTTTCTGCGACCGTGACCTTGATGTCGGTGTTGTCCGCGATTAGCTGCGCAAAGCCCGGAATCTTTGCGAGTCCGCCGGTGAGGATAAGTCCGTCGGTATAAATATCGCCGACGAGCTCGGGAGGAGTACCCTCGAGCACGTCCTTAATCGCCGCGATGATTTCCATAGCGGTCTCCATAATCACGTCCATAATCTCGCTCGAGCTGACGTCCACATAGCGCGGAAGTCCGCCGAGAGCGTCTCTTCCCTTCACGCGGAAATACTTCTCTTCCGTGGGCTCAACAAGACAGCCGACAGCGTTCTTGCAGCGTTCCGCCATAGGGTTGCCGATTATTAGGGCGTATTTTTTCTTCATATACTTCACGATTTCGTCGTCCATACGGTTGCCGCCGACCTTGATGCTCTTGCTGACAGCAATTCCGCCGAGAGTGAGCACGGCGACGTTCGAAGTGCCAGCGCCGAGGTTTGCGACTATCGTTCCGTGGGGGCCCATAATGTCCGCGCCCGCACCCATAGCGGCGACCTTCGTGTTTTCGATAAGGTACACACGCCTTACGCCGAAGCTGCTGATTGCGTTAACCACAGCGCGCTTTTCGACCTCGGTGATATCGCCGGGAATACTCGCAACCACGCGCGGCATAACAATCCTGCTCGTGCAGATATGCTTCATAAGTATGTTGACCATATCCTCGATGAGAAAGGACTGCGCGATAACGCCGTCCGAAATCGGGTACTCGGCACTTATGCTGTCGGGCGTTTTTCCGAGCATAGCGTACGCCTCGTCGCCCACGGCAATGATTTTGTTCTCGGCTACGTTATACGCCGCAACGCTCGCCTCGTCCAAAACCTTACCTTTTTTATCAATAAACAGCCTTGTGCGGCTGCTACCCAAATCTATAGCTATATCCAAACTAAACACCCCTTTGGAAAATTGTTCCTTAAGCTCAATTATATTCCATATTCAATAGTATTTCAAGCAGTTATCAAATTATTTTTACATCAAATCAGTATCTGTGAGAAAACTTCTCAATCCGCTGTAGCGTTTGTTCTTTCTGTCGTTTTTTACCATTTTCTCTATGGTCTCCCCGCTGCCGACTATGATGAGCAGCTTTTTTGCCCTCGTGACAGCGGTGTACAGCAGGTTTCTGTAGCACAGCATCGGCGAACCGCGGTAAAGCGGCATCACGACAGCGTCGAACTCGTTGCCCTGACTTTTATGCACCGTAGTAGCGTACGCAAGGTCGAGGTCGGGCGCGAAGTCGAAGTCGTAGCCCGCGACCTTGTCGTCGAACTGCACCTTTATAATTCGCGACTTGCGGCTTATTTCCGTAATTGTGCCGATTTCACCGTTAAAAATACCCTCGCCCGTCTCGCCGCTCTCCTTCACCCAGAGGAGGTCGTAATTGTTGCGCGTCTGCATAACCTTATCGCCCTCTCTGAGGACGCGCCTGCCCGCGGTGAGCTCGTTTTTGTTGTCATCCGGCGGGTTAATAACGCTCTGCAAGTCAGTGTTCAATTCCGTCACGCCGAGCTCGCCCTTGCGACCCGGAGCGAGCACCTGAATATCGCGGTACACGTCGTAGCCGTAGGCTTTCGGCAGTCTCTTGCAACACAGGTCAACAACAGTCTGTCGGATTTGGTCGCGGTTCTCGCTGCCGAGGAAAAAGAAGTCCTTATCCTTTACGGTAAGCTCAGGCATCTCGCCGCGCACGATTTTGTGCGCGTTGGTTACAATCAGGCTCTGCATCGACTGGCGGAAAATCTCCGTCAACTGCACGACGGGTATCAGCTCAGACGCGATGAGATCGTCTAAGATATTGCCCGCGCCGACGGACGGCAGTTGGTGGCTGTCACCGACGAGAATAAGTCGACATCCCATCGGCAACGCCCTCATCACGCTCTCGAAAAGCTGCGCGTCAACCATACTCATCTCGTCGATTACGAGCGCGTCACACTTGAGCATATTTTTTTCGTTCTTCTTAAATTCGGGGACGTCGTTTCCGTTCCACGCGACCTCAAGAAGACGGTGAATAGTCTTAGCGTCCTCGCCCGTTACGTCGCTCATTCTCTGGGCGGCTCTGCCCGTGGGAGCGCATAGGAAAACCGTCTGCCCCTTGTTTTTGAGTATCCTTATAATCGCGTTCAGCGTGGAGGTTTTGCCCGTGCCAGGCAGTCCCGTCAGCACAAGCAGACCGCGCGTGAGCGCCTGAGTAATTGCCTCTTTCTGAAGCTCGGCGTACTTTATACCGAGGCTGTTTTCGACAGCGACTATGTTCTCGTCAATATCGCTGAGCTGTTCCGCGGGAAAGCGCAGCATCATCTTCAGCCTTGCGGAGATATACTGCTCGCTGTCGTACATCTCTTTTTCAAAGATAAATTCATTGTTATACGTTTCGTACCTCACGAGTGCGTCGTCCGAGACCATCTCCTCCAAAGCGCGCATAACCTGCGCCTGCTCCACGCCTAAAAACTGAGCAGTCGTGTCGACAAGTCTGTCCTGAGGCAGACAGGTGTGTCCGTTCGTGCGGTTATGCTTTAGGACGTACGCAAGCCCCGAGCGTATACGGATTTTATCGTCGGGCTCGTGTCCCTGCTTTAAGGCGATAGCATCCGCTTTCTCGAAGCTGATTCCGAAATCGCCGCTGCAAAGGCAATATGGATTGTGCTTAATCTCCTCGACCGACCGCGTTCCGAACGACTTGAAAATCCTTACGGCGCTGTTCGGCGAAATCTCGTACCCCGAGAGATAGAGCATAAGTTCGCGGATACCCGTGTTCTCCTTTAGCTGGCGGCTGATGTCCTCAGCCTTTTTCTTTGAAATACCGCGTATCTTCGCGACTCTTTCGGGCTCGTTTTCGAGCACTTCGAGCGTTTTGGTGCCGAATTCGCGCACGAGTACAGCCGCGGTCGCGGGACCTATGCCCTTTACTGAGCCCGAGCCGAGGTAGCTGAGTATTCCCGCGACGTCGGTCGGGACGGTCTTTTCGTATGTAGAGACAGAAAACTGCATTCCGTAGTTCGGGTGCGGCTTATAGGTGCCGATTATCTTTACGCTCTCGCCGACGTTTACGTCGGGCATAATGCCCACAGCCGTCGTCTCGTCCTCGTCGTCGAGTTCGAGCACGGTGTAGCCGTTGACGTCGTTGCGGTAGATTATCGTCTCTACCGTTGCGCTTAATTCAAATAACTCGTTGTCCTGCATAAAATGCTCCTGAAAATTCATTTGGAATTGGTAAATGTATTTATTGATAAAAGTAAAAATATACTATATAATGTATCATATATGAACGTAAAAACCTCGGAGGTATGAATATGGAATTTTTCGCAAACGAAGGCAAGAACGTAGAAATCACCGTAAACGGCACTACATATATGCGCCACGCTATCAAGACCCACTTCGTAAAGCAGGGCGAGGATTATATAGAAATCTTCAAAAAATACGTCAGCCCTATCTATGAGGAGGGCGATATAGTTTCCTCAAGCGAGAAGATTATCGCGCTCTGTCAGAACCGCGTAGTTCGCCGCGACGAGCTGAAAATCGGATTCTGGGCGAAGTTCCTCTCGAGATTCGCTATCCGCGGAAGCGCAGCGGGAATCGGCGTCGGCGAAACGATAAAAATGCAGTATGCCATTACCAAGGTAGGCCTGCCGAGGGTTCTGTGGGCGAGTATCGCGGGCGGCGTGTGCAAGCTGTTCGGCAAGAGGGGCGTATTCTACGAAATCGTCGGTCAGGAAGTAGCCGGACTCGACGGCTTCTACGGCAAGGTATGGGAGGAATACGGCGACCTCGGTATCGAAAATCCCGAAAATCCGTCGGGCGTATGCGACGAAATCAAGGAAAAGCTCGGAATCAGCTGTATGATTGTTGACGCAAATGACCTCGGACAGGAGGTGCTCGGCTACTCTTCGGACATCAACCTATCCGAAGAAGAGTTGCACGGACTTATTGCGGATAACCCCTGCGGACAGGGCAAACAGACGACCCCGATTATCCTCATCCGCAAAAAGGCGTAATTAGTGTAATTATTATACAATAAATTTATCTGTAAAACAATAGCGGAGCTGTGAGAAAACAGCTCCGCTTTTTCATAATCATTTTCATAAAGCAACTCCTGCCTTTACAAAAGGCAGGAGCTGTTTTGATGAATATTCCACTAGAATATGGAAAGGAAATAGAAAACTGAATTACTTTACTTTAATTTTGATTGTTTTGGTTACGGTTTTGGGCTTGTAGTTCTTAGTACCCTTTGCCGTAATTTTCACCTTAATCTTA
>JAFLSK010000024.1 GCA_022510945.1 Ruminococcus sp. | reverse complement strand
CGACGACCTCTAGCGTGACAGGCTAGCGTTCTAACCAACTGAACTACCGGGCCATTTCGCAAAGTACAAACAAACTCCCGCCCATCCGTACTTTGCCTGGTGGAAACAATAGGGCTCGAACCTATGACCCTCTGCTTGTAAGGCAGATGCTCTCCCAGCTGAGCTAAGCTCCCACGCGTCGCTGTCGAATCGAGAGTTTCTCGCCGACGACTTGTATATAATACTACATTCGAGTATAAATGTCAACACTTTTTTGAAACTTTTTCAAGTTTTTTTACTTATAAAAGGAATATAGATTTAATGCGGTTTTCGGAATATGCGTTATGGAAATCTTTTATTCGTCCTCGCTGTCTGTCTGATTCTGTACTCGCACAGAGATAATTTCCTCGAGGTCGTCGTTTGAGAAGTTGTATTCCTTGTTACAGAACTCGCATTTCACCTGCGCTCCGCCGTTCTCATCCATACACGCGCGAAGTTCTTCCTCCGGAAGACCCGCAAAGTAGCTTTCGATTCTCTCGCGCGAACAGGAGCACACATAATTTACCGGCTCTTCGTCGAGCACCTCTACTTCAAAGCCCTGCAAGGCGGTTTTGCAGATATCAAGGATAGACATACCCTTTGCAAACATTGTGGTAACAGGCTCGAGCACAGAGATATTCTTCTCAAGCTTTTCAATCGTGCTGTCGTCAGCGCCGGGCAAAAGCTGAATCAGAAGTCCCCCTGCGAGCAGAACGCGGCTGTCTTCCTTGTCAATCAGCACGCCGAGCGCGCAGACGGTCGGAATCTGCTCCGAGGTAGCGTAGTAGCCCGCAATGTCCTCGGCAATCTCGCCGCTTGTGAGCGGAACGTTTCCTATGTACGGCTCGCCTGTTCCGTAGTCGCGGATTACGCCGAGCGTACCGTGTTTTCCGACACCCGCGGAGACGTTAATTTTGCCGTTATTATAGTACTCGGTCGGGCAGTCGGGGTTGCCGACATAGCCGCGCACGTTGCCGTTCGAGTCAGCGACAACGATAATGTTACCGAGAGGGCCGTCGCCCTTAATCTGCAAATTAAGCTTAGCCTTCGACTGCTTGAGGCTGACGCCCATAAGCGAGCCTGCCGAGAGTAATCTGCCGAGGGCAGCAGTTGCCACAGGGGTAGTCTTATGAAGTCGTTGCGCGGTGAACACGATATCAGAGGCATCCACTGCCGCCGCCATAACCGCACCGTCACTCGTTATACATCTTATTATCTTATCCATTTTCTTATCATCCTTAAAGTTTCTTTGCAATATAAATTGCGCGCTGCTCGTCCTCTTTTGGACTTTCAAAGCCTAAGTCGCCGTACACTGCCACAATTTCAAAGCCCGATTCCGAGAGCATTTCGGAGAGGTCCTCGTGCGAGTACGCGCGCTCACAGAAGCCTTCGTCTGTTCTGAAATAAGCGTCGCCGTCGCGTTCGAAAAACGTCAACTCTATATCTACAATATTATTTTCTTTTAAAGAATTTTGCCACACACAGAAAACGTCGTCCGTATCGTAGACAAAAGTGTTGTCCGCGAGCACATTTCTATGTTTATACACAGTATTAACGTCGAAAAGAAAGTATCCGCCCTTATTCATAAAGAGCGAAACGCGCTCGAATGTACTCTGCACGTCAGCCTTATCGGTCATATGATTGATGCTGTCTAAGGTGCAGATACAGGTGTCGATAGTGCCGTAGAGGTCGATACTCTGCATCTGCTGACAGAGGAAGAGTATGCCGAGGTTTTCGTCCGCCGACTTTTCCTGCGCGCGGGAGAGCATTTCAGCGGAGCCGTCGATTCCGTAGACGTCCACTCCCCTGCGTTTTAATTCAAGCGTGAGGTTGCCCGTGCCGCAAGCTAAATCGAGCGTGAGCCCCATATCGTGACCCAAACGCTCGAATACCTTCATTATATAGTCCGCACGCTCGCTGTACTGAGCGTTAAGCGTGAGGTCGTCGTAAAAGTCAGCAAAAACGCCGTAGCTGCTCACTTTTTCACCTTTACGCCGAGATTCTCGAAGGCGAGCATATATCCGTCGGTATCCTCGTTTAAGGAACGCTTTACGCGGCTTATTGTGGCGGTTGAGGCGCTCGTCTGCTTTACAATCTCGCTGTATACGACTCCCTGAGTGAGTAGCTTAGCAACTACGATGCGCTGAGACATCGCGTTGAGCTCGGGCTGAGTGCATAAATCTTCGAAAAATCTATAACAATCTTCCTTTGTCTTGAGGGTAAGGATTGCGTCAAAAAGAAAATCCGTCTGGTCGTTTTTTAGCTTTGTGTTCATATTTTGCTCCTGTTTATCACGCATTAAAGCGCTAAATTAATATAAAAGCATTTTAACACAATAAAGCGGATTTGTAAATACACTTTTGAAAATTATACCAAAGTCATATTCCCTTTATCTGATTGAGGGCGGATTTCTCTATACGGCTGACCTGAGCCTGTGAGATTCCGATTTCGCTCGCGACCTCCATTTGCGTTTTGCCCTGAAAAAACCTCAGCGCGATTATCTTCTTTTCGCGGTCGGATAGATTGCGGATAGCGTCCTTCATTGAGATTTCGTCAATCCAGTCCCTGTCGTCACTGAGGTCGCCTATTTGGTCCATAACGTAGATAGTATCGTTTCCGTCGGAGAAAAGCGGCTCGTAGAGCGACACGGGGTCGACAATTGCCTCGAGCGCGAGCACTACGGTGTCCTTCGGGAGTTCAAGCTGCTTTGCAATTTCCTCAACAGTCGGCTCGCGATTCATCTTGCCCGTGAGTTCCTCCTTTACCTGCATAGCGTGGTAGGCGATGTCTCGCATTGAGCGCGAAACGCGCACGGTGTTGTTGTCGCGCAGATAACGCCTGACCTCACCGATAATCATCGGCACTCCGTAGGTGCTGAAGCGCACGTCCATAGTGCAGTCGAAGTGGTCAATCGCCTTTATCAACCCGATTACGCCGACCTGAAAGAGGTCGTCGGGGTTTTCGCCGCGGTTGTTGAATCGCTGAATTACGGAAAGCACAAGGCGCAGGTTGCCCTGTATCATTCTGTCCCGTGCACGCTTGCTCTCGGCGGCAGTACCGTTTCGTATAACACCCAGAAGCTCGCGCTTTTCCGCCTCGGTGAGCACCTCTAACTCTGATGTATTTACACCGCAGATTTCGACCTTATTGTACTGCAAAAAAACAGCCCCTTTAACAATTACTCTGTTAAAAGTATTGCCAAAAGAGCTGTCTTAAATTCAGGTTTATATTTCTTCTTTTAATTCGTTTTTAGAAAAATCATCTGCGCTGATGTTCTGAACATTCGAAAGCCTGCGCTGAATCTGACGAGTACGAACACCGACAAGCTTGTCGAGTTCGGAATTAGCCTGATTTATGCGCTGCTGGGTAGCGACAAGGACATCGTTGAACTTGTCAAACTCGGTTTTAACCTGACCGAGAATGTTCCACACCTCAGCGCTACGCTGCTGTACGGCGAGAGTCTTGAAGCCCATTTGCAGTGAATTAAGGAGCGCAGCCATTGTGCTCGGACCGGCTACGTTAACCTTGTATTGGCGCTGGAGCACCTCGACGAGACCGCGATTTACAACCTCGCTGTAGAGTCCCTCGAACGGCAGGAACATAATCGCAAACTCCGTCGTGTTCGGCGGGTCTATGTACTTATCGTGGATATCCTTCGCCTCGTTCTTTATGGTAGTGATAAGCGCCTTTACCGCAAGGTCAATTTCGTCTTTGTTGCCGTCTTCTATCGCGTCACGGAGACGGGCATAGGTGTCGCCGGGGAACTTCGAGTCAATCGGAAGGTACACGAACCCGTCGTCAGCGGGCAGCTTTACCGCGAACTCGACAACATTCTTAGAGCCCTTCTTGGTGGCAACATTTTCGTCGTACTGCTCGGGAGAGAGGATTTCGGAAAGGATAGCCTTAAGCTGGATTTCGCCGAGGATACCGCGCGTCTTTACGTTGGTGAGTACCTTCTTGAGGTCACCGACTCCGACGGCTAAGTTCTGCATTTCGCCGAGTCCCTTGTAGACCTGCTCGAGTCGCTGGTTGACGAGTTCAAAGCTTTTATTCATCTTTTCTTCTAAAGTGGTCTGTAACTTTTCGTCAACGGTTTTGCGCATTTCCTCAAGCTGGCGGTTGTTGTCCTGCTGAATATAGGTGAGCCTATTCTCGATAGTTTTGCGGATTAAGTCAAGCTTTTGCTCATTCTCAAGCGAGAAGGTGTTGAAACGCGTCTCAAAGGAATTGAGCTTTTCCTGCTGAGACTGCGAGAAAACGCGCTGATTTTCCGCAATCATATCGCCCATACTCTTTACAGACTGCTGAGTTGCGGTAGTGATTTCGCTGCGCAGAAGGCTGTTCTGCCGCTGCGTTTCCTCGATTAGCGCGCGGGAATTGTCGTCGTTTTTCCTGCGCAAAAGCAGAACCACGCTCACCACGGAAAAAATAAGCAATATAAATGAAAGGACAATCAAAATGATTAAGTAGATACTTTCCATACTATTCCTCCTGATATTCACCTTATATATGTATTATAACATAAAAGCTGTCCCAAAAAAAGGACAGCTTTTGATTTTCCTTAAATTTTATGACATTATTTTTACGAACTGCTCCTGCATATAGCTGTAGGTTTCCTCGTCAATGTTGTGGAAGGTGTAGCACTTGTCGAGGTATTCATCAGGAGGATAAACAAGCTCGCTGTTTTTTACATCCTCGTCAATAAATTCCGCTGCACCCTCAACAGGGCTGGCGTAGGTGATATAGTTCATATTAGCCGCGGACATTTCGGGGCTTGTCATAAAGTCGATGAACTTGTGCGCGCCGTCAACGTTCTGTGCGTTTGCAGGAATACACATTGAGTCAACAAAGAGGTTGGAGCCCTCCTTCGGCAGAACGCCGACGAGGTTTTCGTTGTTTGTCGTCATTGTGTAGATATCGCCCGCGTAGTAAGGCGCGATTGCCGCCTGGTCGTTCTCCATCTCGGTGAAGACCTGATCCATAACGTACTTCTTAAGGAGAGGCTTCTGCTCTTTGAGCTTTTCGGTCGCCTTGTCAACCTCAGCGTTTGTGAAGGTGTCGGGCGTAATTCCGCACAACTGCATTGCGATAGCGTAAGCGTCGCGGCTGTTGTTGAACTGGAGGATAGAGCCCTCGAGGCCGCTGTCCCACAGGTATTGCCAGCTGTCGGGAGTTTTGTCGGTCATAGTTTTGTTGTAGATAAGACCTGTCACGTTCCAGGAATAAGGAACAGTGTACTCGCTCTCGGGGTCGAACTGCATATTCTTGAATCTGTCCATAATATTCTCGAAGTTAGGAATCTTTGAGTAATCAAGTTTCTGGATAAGACCCTCTGCGATAAGCTTCTCGACCATATAATCGGACGGGAAGATAACGTCGTAAGCGGAGTTGCTTGAGTTTAAGATACTGTAGAGCTCCTCGTTTGTCTCGAAGGTTGTGTAGTTAACCTTGATGTTATACTGCTCCTCAAAGAGTTCGATAGTATCCTCGTAGTCCTCGCTGCCGTCGGCGATATACTCGCCCCAGTTATAGACGTTAATCTCGCCGTCATAACCGCCCGAGCCGCAGCCCGCGAATACCGCCGCGCAAGACGCGCATAAAATCAAAGAAAGAAAAACACTTAAATATTTTTTCATTATGATACCTCCTATATCCTGACTCTCTGCTCCTGAGCCTTTTCCTCGCGTCTGTCCTTGATGTTGATGATAAGCATAAGGATGATGACAGCAACAAACATAAGAGCCGACAGCGCGTTAATCTTAGGCGAGATACGCTGGTGAGTCATTGTGTAAATCTGTACCGAGAGCGTCTGGAAGGTCGCGCCTCGGGTGAAATAAGTAATAACAAAATCGTCGAGCGAGTAGGTAAAACTCATCAGAAATCCCGTGAAAATACCTGGCATAAGCTCGTGAACTACTACCTTGTAAAACGCCTGCCACTGGTTACAGCCGAGGTCCAAAGCCGCCTCATAGACCGAGTAGTCCATATGTCTCAGTCTCGGCAGAACGCTGAGCACAACGTACGGAGTACAGAATGTGATGTGCGCAAGCAGTACCGTCCAAAAGCCCATTTGGAAGTTGAACGCAACCCCCGCGAGGGTGAACATAAGCATAAGCGAAACACCCGTTACGATGTCGGGGCTTAAAATCTCAATATTGCTCGCGTTCTGAATGAAGATACGTTTTCTGCCCTTGAAGTTGTTGATACCGATTGCCGCCATTGTGCCGATAACCGTCGCGACAATTGAAGCGATTATCGCTATCAGCAGAGTATTCCACAACGCGCCGATAATCTGCTTGTCGTTAAACAAATCCCTGTACCAATCGAGTGTAAAGCCTTTCCAAACGGTGGTTTTGCCGTCGTTAAAGCTGAAGATAATCAGCACGATAATCGGCATATACATAAAGAACATTATGAGAGCCGTGTAAATTTTACTTAGCCTTTTCACGCCGCAATCGCCTCCTCGTCTCCGAAAAAGTTAAGGATAATAAGGAAGATGAAAATTGCCGCCATAAGGATAAGCGCAATTGCGGAGCCTGTATGGTTATCGCTCCAGAAAATCTTGTCAATAACGTCGCCTATCATTATATCGTTCGTGCCGCCGAGGTACTGAGCAACTAAGAAAGTGCTCGCCGAGGGAACAAAAACCATAGTAACGCCCGAAATAATACCCGGCAGGCTGAGCGGGAACACAACCTTGCGCATTACGCCCGCCTTGTTTGCGCCGAGGTCGGACGCCGCCTCGATAAGACGGAAGTCGATTTTTGACATAACCGTGTACAGCGGAAGCACCATAAACGGCAGGTACTCGTAGACCATACCGAGGATTACGGCGTTCTGATTGCCTAAAAGCTGGGTGTGTATACCTAAAAAAGACAGCATTGTATCGATAGGTCCGTTGTTCTGCAAAAGCGTCACCCACGCGTAGATACGCAGAAGAAAGTTCATCCACATCGGTATCATTATAAGCATAGTGAGAAAATTCTGCGTACTCTTCTTCTGTCGGCTCATAAAGAACGCGACAGGATATGCTAACAAAAGGCAGATAAGCGTAGAGATAAACGCTATCCACAGACTGCGTAGAAACACATCCTTGTAGCCTAACGCATTCGAAAACGCCTCCAAGCTGAGCTGACCCGAGCGGTCGGTAAATGAATAGGAGAATATCAGGACAATCGGCACAAGCGTAAACACAAGCATCCACGCAATGTACGGGATTGAAGGTCTCTTAAGCTTCATTTTCGGCCTCCATAACCCTGAACTCCGCCTTAGTAAAGTCGAATTTCATAGGAACATAGGTCGCAACCTGCTCGTCAACGTCGCTCTGCATAAGCCACTTCTGGCGGTCGGACTCGAGGATAATCTCGTTGTGCTCGCCCTTAAAGATAACTGACTCGATATAAACGTCGTCGAGGTGCCCTACTCCGTCACCCGCGATTGAAAGTCCGTTCGGCGGAATCGAAATCGCAAGCTTGGTACCTTCCTCGTAGTAGTGACCCTCAATCTCAAACTCGCTATCCTCCACCCTGACGGTGATGGTATTCTCTTCCTCGTCGGCAGAGATAACGTCGGCGTAAAATGTATTCTTCTCGGCGAGGAACATCTTATTCATAATCTGTATATTAAAAGGTATAATCTTCATACCCACAGTCGAGCCCACGGGACTGCACTCGGTGGAGTGTATGATCCACTCGCAGCCGTTACACATTACGGTCATCTCGTAGTGAACGCCCTTGAACACGACGTCGACAACCTCGCCGACGAGCTTCGCCTGCTCGGGCTTTACAAGTTCGATATCCTCGGGGCGGATAACGATATCTACAGGAGCGTTCTGACCGAAACCCTTATCGACGCACTCTAACTCCTCGCCGAGCACTCTAACGCGGCAATCGTCAATCATAACGCCGTTTAGAATATTCGCCTCGCCGATAAAGTCAGCGACAAAGGCGTTGACAGGCTCGTTGTACACGTCGGTCGGAGAGCCAATCTGCTCGATTACGCCGTTGTTCATAACAACAACAGTGTCGGACATTGTAAGCGCTTCCTCCTGGTCGTGCGTTACATATATAAAGGTTGTGTTTGTTTTCTGCTGAATCTGCTTGAGCTCGGACTGCATAATTTTACGCAGTTTAAGGTCGAGCGCGCCTAAAGGCTCATCTAAAAGCAGAACCTTCGGGTCACATACAAGCGCGCGCGCAATGGCAACCCGCTGCTGCTGACCGCCCGAGAGCTTCGAAACACTTCGTTTCTCGTAGCCCTTGAGGTCAACTATAGCGAGCATCTCCTTTACGCGCTTTTTTATCTCATCCTTCGGCACCTTTTTAATACGCATACCGAAGGCAATATTATCGAATACGTTAAGATGAGGAAAAAGCGAATACTTCTGGAAAACCGTGTTGACGTTTCTCTTGTGCGGCGGAAGTCCGTTTATCTTCTCGCCGTCGAAGTATACATCGCCCGAATCCGGCTCCAAAAAGCCGCCGATGATGCGTAGGGTAGTAGTCTTACCGCAGCCGCTCGGACCGAGTATCGTAACAAATTCCTTATCTTTAATATCAAGGTTAATGTGGTTTAAAATTACTTCACCGTCAAACTCTACAAATATATCCTTTAAGGACACAATCATATCGTTTTTAGTCTGTTTCATTTATCTACCCCCAATATATTTTTTCCAATAATAAATACAAATATTAATTGTATAAAAACATAATATACAATCGCACGAAAAGATTATAAAGATTTTTACCCCAAAAGTCAATGAATATAGCCCTCTAATTTTTAAATTTTTTCCATAAGTTTTTTGTGCAGAATAATCGCTGTGACTCATTTTTAGCAAAATACACAAAATATTTCAAACTTATTGGTGGAAAAAGGATATATACATATTAAAGGTGATTTGTTATAATAAAATGGATAAGACGTGTAATAGCGTTAAATTTAGAAAGGAGTTTTGAAAAATGAGAAAATTCAAAGCTATACTCAGTATTGCCCTCGTTGTTGCAATGCTCTGCACATCGTTCGTTTTTGCTATCTCGGCTCAGGCTGCGGATACAAGCGCAAGCAAGGTTGCTGCAGACGCTAAGCTTCAGAGCAATATCTCAGACGGTGTAATCCTCCACGCACTTTGCTGGGGATACTCCGAAATTGAAAAGAACATTCCTGCTATTGCGGCTGCGGGTTACTCGGCGGTTCAGACCTCCCCTGTTCAGCAGCCCAAGGATATGAACACTTCAACAAACGTATCCGGTCAGTGGTGGAAGCTTTATCAGCCGGTAAGCCTTTCAATCGCTAAAAACAGCTGGGTTGGTACAGCTGCAGAGCTTAAGTCTCTGTGCGAAACAGCTCACAAGTACGGCGTAAAGATTATCTGCGATATCGTTTCGAACCACCTCGGCGCAAGCAACGAGAACAGCTACAACGTACTCGCTGACGAAGTAAAGACATACGAGCCTACTCTCTGGAACAACACAGGTAGAGTATCAGGCAACCCCTACTTCCACGAGCCCAGCGGCACAGCGAACGACAGCGACGCAAGATCAGTAACTCAGCTCGTTTCTTCAGGTTGTCCTGACCTTAATACAGGTAACACAACCGTTCAGGGCAGAGTTGTAAGCCTTCTTAAAGAGTGTATCGACTGCGGAGTTGACGGCTTCCGTTTCGACGCTGCTAAGCACATCGAGACTCCTGCAGACTCAGGCATTTCGCCTAACAACTACTGGCCAAACGTACTTGGTCAGGCTTCCTCTTACGCTTCTCAGACTCAGTCCGGTAAAACTCTCTTCTACTACGGCGAGGTTCTTAACACTGCCGGCGGCGGAAGATCTATGTCAGGTTACACAAACCTCGACGGCGGCAAGTACAGAATCACAGACAACACCACTTCCAACTCTATCCGTAATGCCGTAACAGGCCACAACGCGTCGGGCGCAATCAACGCTTCCTACTCGCTTTCGGGCGGTGCTACTCACGCAGTACTCTGGGCAGAGTCCCACGATACATACCTCAACACAGAGGCAGGCAACACCACATCTGTATCTGATTCCGATATCGTAAAGGCTTGGGCAATGGTTGCTTCAAGAAAGGACGCAACTGCTCTCTACTTTGCTCGTACAAACGGAATGAGCATGGGCGGTATGGGTACAAACACTACCTATAAGAGCGTTGCTGTTGCAGAAATCAACAAGTTCCACAACTACTTCGTAGGACAGAGCGAGAAAACCGGTACAAGCGGCAGCATCGCTTATGTAGCAAGAGGTAATTCAGGTATCGTTCTTGTTAACGTTAACGGCACAACAGCTAACGCAAACGTAAGCGGAACAGGCCTTGCTAACGGCTCCTACAAGGATATGATTACAGGTAACAGCTTCACAGTATCTAACGGTACAGTAAGCGGCCAGATCGGCTCCACAGGCGTTGCAGTTGTAACCACAGGTTCAACAACTCCGACAGTTTTCGCTGACCAGGAGAGCCAGACCTTCAAGAGCGAAACTATTACAATCGGCCTCACTCTTTCAAACGCAACAAGCGGTACATATCAGCTTGATAACTATACTCCTGTTTCTTTCACAGGTTCACCGAAAATCAGAATCGGTTCCGACTACAAAGCAGGTGACACAATCAAACTCACATTAACCGCTACAGACGGAGTTGAAACAAATACAACAACTTATTATTATACTAAGGCGACTGCGGCTTCCTCGGGCGTATACATTATACTCCCGGCGTCAGTTCTCAGCAGTGCAAGCTGGACAGCACCTGTTTACTGCTACCTTTATGACCAGGATTCCGGCAAGGGTACTACAGTAGGCGGTCAGGTTTACAAGAATGCTGCATGGCCCGGCGAGGAAATGCAGTACGACTCTACTCTCAACGCATATTATCTTGAGGTTAGCAACACAACCTGTATCTCCGAGAAAACCACAAAGGTTCAGAACGGCGCAGTAACAGGTTCGGAATCGCCTGTTCAGGCAAACTTCGACTTAGCACACTCAACGAAAACTCACGTTATCGTAAGTGACTCTTCTAAGTCATCCGGCGGTATTTCACAGGGTAAGCAGTTCCCCGGCTCCGGCCAGAAGGCTACTCTCGACCTCGGCGGTGTATCGCACAAGTTCACCGCACTCACCGGTACACCGGGCGCTTCAACCTGGGCTACAACAACCGACAAGCCCGGCAGCAACTCCGCTAATGTTCCTGCAACAGATGTAACAAAGGGCAATGTTGCTACAACTGCTCCTACACCAGAGGCTCCGACAACCGAATCTACAGTTCCGACAACTGAGTCCACTCCTGCTGTAACCGAGTCGTCATCTTCCTCCGAGACAACTCCTCCTGTTACTGTTGATGGTCTTATTTACGGCGACGTTAACCTTGACGAGTCCATAAACATTGCAGACGTTACAGCTATCCAGAAGCACCTTGTAGAGTACGCACCTCTCACAGGCAACGGATTACTTGTTGCTGATGTTGACGGTAACGGCAAGGTAAACATCAAGGATGCTACAAAGATTCAGATGTACTCGCTTGAGATGCCGAATACTGGTAAGGTAGGTCAGCCATACTCGGGTTAATCTGACAATACAAATGATACTTATAGGGCTGTTCCGAAAGGAACGGCCCTTGTTTTTGTTATGCTCTTAAATTGTATCTAAACTCCACAAAATTAATCGGACAAGATTGTGTTTTTTTGAATTGACAAATAAGAAAAAAGTTATATAATAGATGTGTTAGCAATATGTTGAATTTTGCTGATATTTTCTTATACTAAACACTAAAGAAGGCGACGCTTATAGGATAGTTAATGATAGAAAAACCGGCCTGTAGCCGGTACGGACACAGATTTTAGATTTTTACTTTTATGTTTATATATCTACACACTATCTAAGGGGGCGATGATAATAGTATTCCTAAGAGATATTATCAACGAACACAAGGATTTCGGCAAGCGTATTTTCGTGCTTGCCAAAACTGAACTTGTCAAGACATATAAGGGCGCCGCTATCGGCCCGTTATGGGCGGTAGTAAAGCCTGCTTTCCAAATTTTTGTATATTGGTTCGCGTTTTCTGTGGGACTTCGAACGCTCAACACCGTCAAGGTTGAGGTAGCGGGAGAAATCCTCAAATTCGACCGTTTCACATTCCTGCTCGTAGGTATTACGCCGTGGTTCTTCATCTCGGAAAGTATTACCCACGGGGCGAAGGATATACGGTCGCACAGGCAATATGTAACAAAGGTCAACTTTCCTGTTTCTACGATTATGACCTTCTCCACGCTGTCAAGGTTATATGTACATTTTCTGATTACTTTTATAATGTTCATTATAATCTCGTTTAGAGTCGGCCCGAGCTGGTACAACCTCCAGTTCTTCTTCTATATGCCGATTATGTTCCTGTTCTTCGTATTCCTGTCGTGGAGCACTGCGCCGATGTGCGCGTTCAGCCCCGACCTCGAGAACGCGATTGTGTCTATTATGTCGGGTATTTTCTGGCTGACGGGCGTTATCTACAACTCCTACGATTTGCCCGAGCCGCTCAAGACGATAATGCTCTTCAACCCAATTAACTTCTTCGTTAACGGCTATCGCAACACCTTCCTGTACAACAGAATGTTCTTCGAATACAAGACGGAGTTTGTTATTTTCCTTGCCGAATTTTTCATCATATTCCTGCTCGGCGTATATAACTACAACCGTCTGAGAAAGAAAATTCCTGATGTTCTTTAAGATATTCCACAAGGAGAATACAAATGGCAAATGCTTTTGAAAATATGCATCGCGCTGCGGTGGATATGAACTCAGAGCCTATAGTTAAATTTGAAAATGTAAGCAAAAAATATACGCTCTACAAAAACGACCGCGAGCGTTTCCGCGCGCTTTTCATAAAGCCCAAGAATCCGATAATCCACAGCGCTCTCGACCACATAAACCTCGAAATCCGCAAGGGCGAGGCTGTGGGCGTTATGGGCGACAACGGCTGCGGAAAGTCAACCCTGCTCAAGCACATCACGGGTGTTACCTTCCCCGACGAGGGCACAGTCACCGTCAACGGAATGGTTGCGGCTCTGCTCGAGCTTACAGCGGGCTTTTCAACGGATATGACCGGCAGGGAGAACATCTACCTCAAGGGCTATATCCTCGGACTCAAGGACCATGAAATTAAGAAAATTGAAGAAAATGTCGTTGATTTTGCCGAGTTAGGCGACTACATCGACCAACCCGTGCGCACATACTCAAGCGGTATGAAAATGCGCCTCGGCTTTGCAATCAACGTAAATATTTCGCCTGACATCCTCGTTGTTGACGAGGCATTAGCAGTAGGCGACGCTGCGTTCAAGGCAAAGTGCAAGAACAAAATCCGCGAAATCATCGAGGCGGGCGTTACTGTTCTCTACGTCAGCCACAACGCGTCATCCGTTGAGGAACTGTGCGAGCGCTCTATTTACCTTCGAAAGGGCAAGCTGATTTTTGACGGTCCTACTAAGGAGACTCATCTCGTCTATCTGGTGGACAAGCGCAGACTTCAGATTAAAAAGCGTTCTGCTCGTATCAGAAAGCTTAAGGAAGCTATAGATAACGCTGAAAGCGGACAGGATACTTCCATTCAGGAAGAACTCATCGAAAAACACAAATATAAAATTGAAATACTCCGCGCTGATCTCAATGACTTCAAGCAGCAGCTTAAGGATTTCCGCACTGAATATTACGGCAAAGAGTAACACTATGCCGACTTTTATGTCGGCATATTCTTTTAACAGGAGTTTATGATGGAATACGAGGTAAAAAATCTGCAAAGCAAAAGGCTGTACAGCGATATACTGAGCGTGGTTGACGGTGGTACCGACTTCACCAGATTTAAAAATAAAACAGTCGTTATTACGGGAGCTTCAAAGCTGCTCAGCTATTACCTCGCGTGCGCTATGTTCATAAGCAACGACTTGAATTCGACCGATATTTCGGTTGTGGCAGTTGACGAGAGCGAAGAGATTTTTGAACGCTACGGAAAGCTGACCTACCGCAAGGACATCGACTTTATTGTCAGTCGCAACTACTCCGAGCTGACGCTGAATAACGCCGACTTCGTTATTTTCGGCGAAAGCTTCCGAAACTTAGAAAGCAGTGCCGTTACAAATCTGCTCGACTTTATAAAGAAACACTCCGCGACTTGTGTTATCTGTACCGACGCCAACGTTTACGGCGACGTTTTCAACGGCAAGGATAGAATTTTCGAAACCGATATGGGCTACACCGACTTTACTAACCCTGTGCTCAATTATATTCAGACTCAGCGTATAACCGAAAGCCTCGCGCTAAAGCTCGCCCTCGACTGCTCACTCGACATTAAGCTTGCGCGCTTGTGCAAAGTTTACGGACCAAACTGCGAGGACAGTACATTCAGCGAAATTATCGACAACACTGTTCACGGCAGGAATCTCGTCGTGGATATGAAGAAAAGTATGCCGCAAAGCTACTGCTACGTCACCGACGCGGCGCAAGCGGTGTTGACCGTTCTGCTAAGCGGCAAATCAGCTGAGATTTACAACATAGCATCAAACTGCATTGCGAGCGATTTTCATATCGCAACGGAATGCATAGAGATATATCCAGAAAAAGAGCTGAAGCTTATCCCCAAGGGAAAAGCTACGCTCTCCCATATGGCCCCGACGCTGAATGTGCTCGACATAACGAAGCTTTGCGCTCTCGGCTTTACGCCGCGTGTTGAGCTTAGCGAAGGTGTAAAAAAATGCGTGGAAATATACGCTGAAAGGAGAGATTGATATGTTGATGAAAGACGTACTCGACACCTTTCAGTTTGACTGGGCGGCAACGCCCGCAACGCTTGAGTTAAAGCCCGAAAGTCTGAGAAACAAAACAGTTTTCATCTCGGGACGTGCTGTCGCACGCGCTATCGCGTACACCGTGCTAACGCTCAACGACAAGCTAAAGTTGAACGCCAAGATCATTTTTGCGCCTACTGACGAAAAACTGAGCGGTGAAATCCCGAACGGCGTTTACGAGCGCGACGACTTTACCTACGCAGATATTTTCCACGCGGACGATATAAAACAGAAGATTGACCTCATTATCTGCACCGGCCTCTGCTCAGCAAAAATCGACGGCGGGCTCGACGAATATAAGACAGAAACGGACGCGCTGAAAAATACCGTTAGTCTTGCTGTCGAAAAGAAGGTAAGGCGCATTATCTTCCTCTCCGACAGCCGAATCTACGGCAAGGGCGAGAACAAATTCCGCGCCTTTGCAGAAACGGAAATGGGGCTTGCCGACCCGTTCGACTGTGTCACCCAGCTTTTGAGAACACTCGAAAGCGATTTTATCCGCCTCACATCCAAGCATAAAATCAGCACCGCGATACTTCGCACAGGCGTTATTCTCGGCGGTAACAGCGGAGTTTACAACGGACTTGACGAGGTTTTCGACGCGGTTGCTCACGGCAGAGAAACTGACCTGCACAGCACTGACAGACAAATAACATTCACTTATATGACCGACGTTTTTGCCGGAATAACATATGCACTCGAAAAAAATCTTGAGGGCGTATACAACCTCGCGAGCGCCGACTCGACCGTCTCTACGGGTATGCTGTGCGCTATGTTGCACGATATCTTCGGCGTTCAGGCGAAAATAAATCTGACCGACAGCGGAGATTTTGAAGGCAACGCACTCAACTGCGGCAAAATTGAATTCGCAGGATTTACACCTAATATCAGCCTTAAAATTGCATTGCAAATTTCCGTACTAAGCTATCTTGACGACTTCGTCGACAACTTCTACTTTCCCGACGAGCATATGGGCAGGGTCAAGGCGATTCAGCAGGTGCTTATGGCGTATCTGCTCGAAGTCGACCGAATCTGCAAAAAGCACGACATACAGTGGTATCTCGGCGGCGGTACGCTGCTCGGAGCGGCGCGCCACAAGGGCTTTATACCGTGGGATGACGACGTTGACATTATGATGCTGCGCGAGGACTACGACAAGTTCCTTAAGGTAGCGGCAGCAGAACTGCCCGACGGAATGACCCTCAGCGACCCGAAGAAGGACAAGCGCTACAACTACTGCTACGCCAAGCTGAGGCTCGAGGACACGGTTTTTGCAACCGATTTCTCGAAGTATCACAAGGGTATGAGCAACGGCTTTGCGTTCGATATTTTCTGCCACGACAAGACAGCTAACTCGAAGTTAGGACAGAAAATTCACAGTCAGCTCACGCTGTTCTGGCTTGCGATGGTGTTCAACAAGTGGAATCACAGGCGCGTATATAACGGAAAAAAAGTTCAATCGGCGATTTCAAACTTCTGTAAAAACATCTTCCCCCTACGCTTTTCTATGCTTATGCTGTTGTTCACACTCGAGATGTTCAAGCACAAGAAGAACGCAAAATACCTCTACGACGGAATGGGCAAAAGCGTGCACAAGGGTGGCTTTGACCGCACCTTCCTCGACAACGAAATCCGCGTGGATTTCTGCGGCTACAAAATGCCCGTGCCCGAAAAGTACAGAGAGTACCTCACTAACCACTACGGCGATTATATGGAGCTCTCGCCGCTTAGCACACGACTTATGGGGCACGAAATTACGCTCTCCGACCTCGGTAAATACGCGGGCTTTCAAATCTCGAACATTCTACGCTCAAGGCGAGAATAATTCAAAATAAAAATTGACAACTCAGCTATTATTTGATATAATAGCTGAGTTGAAACGCATACAATTTAAACACGCAGGTATGGCGGAATTGGCAGACGCGTACGGTTCAGGTCCGTATGAAAGCAATTTCATGCAGGTTCAAGTCCTGTTACCTGCACCAAACAGTAGAAATCCGAACCTTACTCCAGTTGGAGCCGGGTTCGGATTTACTGTTTTTATAGAGTTTCCTAATTTTAAACAAAAGAAGGATAAACAATAAATCAACCAGGCAAGGATAAAATCTATTGCCCCGTTAATTTATTTTAGTCTGTCATACTTGTAAGAGATAGTTTTAACATCATAAACGGATACACTGGTGCACTTGAACTTTGACTTATCGAAAATTGCTAAGTTCACACCATCTTGATACATTGTACTAACATATTCGATTCCATCATACCGTTTGCTTCGAATATAATCACTGATATATTGTGTTGGCAGATAATCCAACGAGTTATCATTCCGTAATGGTTTTGCGATTTCTTTACCTATCATTTTCAGATGCTCAATAT
This sequence comes from Ruminococcus sp., assembly GCA_022510945.1. Taxonomy (GTDB): domain Bacteria; phylum Bacillota; class Clostridia; order Oscillospirales; family Acutalibacteraceae; genus Ruminococcoides. The sequence goes on along the minus strand of JAFLSK010000024.1, from coordinate 6,562 downwards.
TAATCGCATATTGAGTGAAATCAAATCCATATTGAACACCAATGAAGGGGCTAATCTTATCAATATCTGCTAAATTAATTACATCAATATCTTCGCTTAACACAAAACGCCCTACAGTTACATAATCGTAAACACCGGCTCGTATTTCGTACAATGTCGTTTCTTGCGAATTAGACAAGTAAAGAACTTGTATACCTATTGGGTTTACTCTGCCGCTACTCGATTTGCCATCGGGTGGAGGACCCATTTCTTTCTTGGTAAAGCCATTCTCATCTGGACAAATTCTTGCTCTATAAAATACTTTCCTTGCCTTGTACGATTTGCTTGCACAACGCAAAAACGTAAATAACATATCTGTGTTAATAGAATTACTATGAAAACGATTCTTGAATTTTATTTCTTTCACAAAATCGTCCCAGCAGTGATTTTTTAGAATAGAATTACTTTCAAGATACTTATAATCTTGACTTTGAGGTATGCCTACTGGACTATCAAAAAGTTCCGATTCCTCTGCATATCTATCGACACATATTGCCGTTATTAGTTTATAAATACTATCAGCTTCTAAATTGAATATGTGCCATTTATAACAGAGAATATTTTTAATTAAGTCTGTCGATTCTTTAGGGAAATCATCTGGAAGGTTGGATACAGGCATATATGTATCGAGCAGCCCATCAAACATCTCCGCAAGTGTTTGATCTTGTCCTATTTCATAAACATTAGCGTTCTTAGACCCGCAAAAATCACAATTGCCAACTTTTTTATTGCCGTCAATTATGGCTTTGATTTCCGAATCGCAGAAACAATTACTACAACAATACATATTATTCCTCATTCAAATATTTGCTCATCAATTCTAAATGATGCATTAAGGACAATTTTTTTACGGTTCCTAAACCGGGATAGGTTTGGTTATCGTAATGATTCAAAAACGTTTTAAGACCAAAAGTCATTTCGATATTTGGTTTTTCATTTCTGTACCATTTTGTTAATTTTTCAACAGCCTGATAAAACTTCAAAGCAGGGTTTGCAATATCTTCATTAGAGTCAGAAACAAAATGCTTCACTCTTAAAGATTTATCGTCTGCAAAATATACAATGTGAATCGCAACAGCATACGGCGCAAAACCGGAATCGGAATATTCATCACCTATAATCGAATAATCTGAAAAACCAACAAATCCGTCCTCAATATAGTAAATGTGGTCATCCGAAAAAAATTCATCAGTTACATCTTGATAATCAGCATTACGCTCCTGCTTTTTGAACTTATCGTCAAGTAGCACCTTGCTTCTTCTTATTTTTCTTCTAAAAACACTTTCATCTGGAATTAAAGCAAATTTAGGATATTCAGACTCAAAATATTTTTCGTACAACCAAAGCCAATCACGATTTGTTGCAACAACTAACATATCTTGCTTCTTTACGATATCGTACTCACCCCAATAATTAAGCAATTCGTGGCAACCATTTTGAATAATAATAGATTTTATTATATTGGAATCTTTGTATTGTTCTTCAAATTTATCTCTATATGTTGCTTCTTTTGAATCTTGCTTGACTTTTTGATAATCAGACAAAAAAGTCCCTACAGAAGGATTTCTAATAATAGAAATGGGATGATTGGCTTTTATAAATTCAGCCATCATATTTACTAATGTCGGAGATAATTTAACCGGTTCAACGATAGGAACTATATTTTTACTTAGAAGATTATTAGCAACAAGTTCGCGCAAGGCAAGTAGTTCATATTGACGTCCTCTTACATACGGAAAATACATTTATATGCCTCCTTATCTATGAGTATTAGTAAGAAATTGACTTATAGTTTGCCAGTCTTTATCACTTGGTTTTAGAAAATATATTAAAGACTTTAGTTCATACGGGATTTTGTTTAAACTGCAAATTTCAATTTTATTTCTTTTCTTTAATTCTTTTAAGAACAAAGTGTATGCATCAATAATTGGTATTTTAGAAAATCGTTCTAAGCATTCTCCGTAATAAAACACCTGTGATGTCTTAGGTAATTCTCCGAAATATTTTATAATAATGCTTTCAAATTCTGGTTTGTGTAAAATCTTAAATATTGTTGTATGATCTAGCTGTGAATTATCAACAATTGGCTCTTTTCGTTTTGTCATGCTCAAAGTTTCTTGAGATGTCAAACAATATACGCCAACATTTGTATCCTTAAGTATCTCACATGCCTGTTCGAATTGGTGTTCGGAAGTTACTACGCAAACATGATTAAAAGCTTTATAATAATCTCTAATTTGAGTATTTAATCGTTCAAAAGTATCTAATGCTGTTTTAATTTCATATACTACTGCCTTACCATTTATAAGTATAAAATCAGCTTTAGATTTACTTATTGGGATTTGTGTTAAAGCGGTTGTTGTATTAACGCTATGTTTACCAAGCAAAAGTTTATTGAGTAATGTATTTTGATAAAAATATTCATTTCGATATTCATTAGACATATAACTGTAAATTTCACTTATTAACATTTCATTACTTTTATCTTCTGGATCATTTATATATCTTCTTATTACAGCATCAAAGATTGAGGTATCATCAAAATGGATCATATCCGAAAAAGTATTTTGTGTGAAGAGGCGATTTAATATTATATTATTTTTTGCCATTTTTCATCCTCCTTCACATAATATTACTTTACAATATTAATGATAACACATTATCCGTTGTTTTACAAGTGGTAGCTTGAATTCTGCATTGTAAATAGATGTACCCGTATTTTAGGTGAAAATAAAGCAACAATGCGGAGATGTTTGAGGGCGGATTTATTCCGCCCTACTCGATTATTTTTCATCTTCTTGTTCTATACTCTGTTGTTTCCACTCCTGATATTCTCTCTGTCCTTCTTCGCTTTCAAAGAAGGCTTGGATATCGGAAAGAAAACATCTTGCTAATGTTTCCAATTCATGCTTTGGGATATTGCTCTGTTTTGCCGACATTTGGCATCACAGCGTTTATTTTGATTTGTCGTCCTCCTTTACATTTTCATCTTAAATCCGCTTTTAGGGCGAGATTTCGGTCGATTCTTGCGCTCAACGATTTGTTTCTTCTGCCGATTATCATCTTCTACCTCGTTATCAATAATCATCGCCAAATCAACTGCAAGATTAACAGCACCGTAGGCAATATCGCTCCAAACAGGAACCTCTTCACTTTCGTTCGTGTCGCTGTCTGCAACTCCATTTTCAGTTCCTAAAGCTCCGAACCAAATATCTTCTGCATACTGTTCGTCTGATTCTTCAACTGTTGCTCCGTTGAAAATTTCACAGAGTTCATTCCGTTCTGTACCGAATCCTGAGTATTGCTCATCCAGTACCGTACCTCGTTGGTAATCAGATTCTCCAATCCTTCCTGTGTGGGCAGCTTTGCTATCGAATCCGTATTTCGCACAATGGCGTCCCCAATCATCGATATATGCTCCGCCAGCAGGTTGTACTGCTCCGGTTTCAACATTAAATACTTTGGCTGAATCGGTTCTGTCAAAGCATTCACTGTTTGGTCTGTTATTGTCTGTATTTGATTCATTTGTTGTAATTGGTTTAAGTCCATATAAATCCTCCATGTTTTCTTTCAAGTATTTGTCACCGAATAATCGGTTGTCGCGGAAGCGTTGACCATCGGGAGTGGTATAAGTGATATATTTGTAACTATCAATCCACTTAACTACGTATCCCAAACGTTTCATATTTTCAATAAAATTTTCCTTGCTCCTGCTGTTAATGACTGCGTAATCTATCGCGTTCATCAGTTGGAGTTTTTTGCTGTTACCCCGCAGAGCTGTTCTGTACTGGCACTGGTTCATAGTCCTTTGTTTTGGCTTCTGATAAGGCTTGAGAACATCTAATCCGAATTGTCTGCATATTTCATCAGATTTTTTACGAAGCTGTTCCAACCCTTTTTCATTAATCTGAATCTTCAAGCCCGTTTCGCTGTTAACGGAGTTGACAACCAGATGATTATGCCAATGATCACGGTCAATGTGAGTTGCTATGACCACCTCAAATCCATCAAAGGTTTTTGCCATCTCCACACCTATTTGATGGATTTGTTGCGGAGTAGCACCACAATCAGGTTTGAATGATTGCACATACTGTTTGAAGAATACACCTTTAGCTTTATTGTATCTGTGCTTTGTAGTCATAAACTCGCTGTAAGCGGATTCGGGAACACAGTTTTGACCGCTGACGAGTTTATAGCTTAGTTCTGTCAATTCATCATAAAACATTGTTTTGTAGTCTTGCATCACATAATCAAGCACTCGCTTCATAGCGACGGCGGATTGAGTTTTGTTTGAGATTGCTGTGAAGATTGCCATTATAAACACCGCCTTGCTATAATATCAAGAGATTCAACCGCCTTTGCGTACTTGCTTTTCAGCTCGGTTAAATCAGGACTGACTATCTTTCCCATATTACACAATGTAGTTAGTTGATTGAGGTTTCTTCCGATTGCTTTTATCTCCTTTAGCACATCGGGCAATCCGTCAATTTTAATAATCTTCTTATTTAACGCAGAGTTTGTAACAAACTCAGTGAAATTCATATTTGCCTCTTCTGCTTTTACTTTTATCTTATCGTAATCTCTCTCGCGAAATCTTAATGCTACAAGTTTGTTTTTATTGTCTTTGATAGTTTACCTCTCTTTCGTTAGTTTGGGGGTTCGGGGTTCTCCCCGAAACTGTTTGTATATCGGCTGCCGCTGTGCGGTGGGCGTATATACAAACAATATGCTTGCCTCTCCCATAGGGAGAGTTTCTTATTACACTCATATTCCTATAATCAACACCTTTCATAATGACAAATAAAAAAGTCCTGTAGATTAAGCAACCAGTTTCTGTTGGGCTTAATCTACAAGACCATTATTTATCGGATGCCATATTGGCTGTCTTGCGGACGTGCTGAACTGTCCACACGTCTCGATATCGCACCACCTTTTCCAAGGGTGGATTTTTATTTTACCGGATATTATCATTCGCGTCAAGGCTTATAAATAGAAAATTTACACTCCTAACTCTGAAAACCCATACGGCTTTTAGGTTAACAAACAATTATTTACTTATCTTAATGATGTTATAATATGAACAAGATATTTTTGAATCCGAGTTGCATCATTAATGTTCACTACTCCGTCACCATTAACATCAGCCACCTTAAGTTGTTCGTCATTAAGTGTAATCATCTGAACTTTATACTTTTGAATAGCTGTAACATCGATGATATTAATTACACCATCACCGTTTACATCACCGATTAAAACGCTGGTTTCATCATCAGTTGAAATATTGATAGCAAATTCACCGTATTTTTCAGGATTGTCAACCGATGTGGCGCGAACAACAATTGTGGTTGCGGTTTCGTCCTCTGCAACGGTAAGTTCTCCGTCCTCAGTGATAACTGTGTTTGCACTGTTATTTTCTCTAACGCTCCATACAACGTTTTGATTTGGATTGTTTGCACCTGTAACAACGGCTTTAAACTTCTGTGTTTCGCCTTTTGTCATAGTTACGGTAACATTATCTACAGTTGAAACTATTTTAATCTGCACAATATCAACGGTAACACTTGCCGACTTAGTTTTATCAACAGTAGAGGTAGCAGTTACTGTGATTTTGTCAGCTGTTTCATCTTCAGCAATAGTTAATGTTCCGCCTGCACTAATTTTTGTATTAGAAGATTTGTTACCGGATATTGACCAGTTAACACTCTGATCAGGATTGTATAAACCGTAAACAACTGCTTCAAAGCTGAATTTCTCCCCATTAACCATTGAAATAACTGTAGGATTAATTCTTACCCCGAGTACAACTGGAATAACTTTTTCAATTGTCAACTCGATAGAATCAGATTTTGTATTATCAGCAACAGAGGTAGCTGTAACAGTGATTTTATCCGCTTTTTCATCTTCGCCTACTGTCAGAACACCAAATTCATCAATCGCTGTTGTTTTATCAGTATTGCCTGTAAGTTTCCATGTAACTTCTTGACTTGGCTTGTTGATTCCCTCTACTATAGCAAACAATGTGTATTCGTCCATTGGTTTGAGTGATTTCGCATCGAAAACAATGCTTACTGACCTTACATTCGTATCAAGATAAAGTGTATTCCAACAATTATCGGGGTTAAAAATATAATTATTTTCTTTATCTTTAGTAATTTTAAGATTATTAAAGTGGGATGATGAATTTGAAAACGAAACCTTTTGAATATTATTCTGTCCATTTAACACCACTGTATGAGAGCCGTAACATTGGAAATTATGATTATTATCATTACTACATTCTATCTGTTTAAAATCACCACCTATTTCCATAGTGCCTGCTGAAAATATATTAAACGCACTTCCAAAATTACTCTGCATATAAAAACCACCAGAAACCTTTACAACATCTGCTGCCTTGCTCATATTTAGAGTTCCCCAACAGTATGTGTATTCCATTTCATCAGTAACCTGATTTTTTTCATATGATTGGATTCTGTAATCTCCGTTCACTTCAAGTGTTCCACCATCTATAAACATTTCTCCG
>JAFLSK010000023.1 GCA_022510945.1 Ruminococcus sp. | reverse complement strand
ATCGCTCGTTCTGCGAAGCAGAAACTGAGCGGAGAATACAAATTGTTTTTTACTTAATAGAGTCGGATAATATCTCTGTTGCAAGGTTTACTCAGTTCAAATTTTGTGGTTCGTTACGGAGCAGTTTCCTATAAAGTAAAAAGGGATTGCCCGAAGACAATCCCTTATATAAACAAAACTTCTTTTTAATCGAGTGAGTTCTTCTGTGCAGCCTGAACCTTCTTTTCGTAGCACTCGAACGCGTCGTCTACGAGCTCCTTCTTCGGCTTTGGTGAGATAAGGCTCACTACCGGAACGATGATGAGTCCCATAAGCATTGCGAACGCACCGCAGTTAATCGGCGACTGAAGAAGTACCGGGAACATACTGCGCACAAAGAGGTTTAAGAGCATTATACCCGCACCGAAGATAAAGCTAACCCAGCACGCAAGCTTCGTGGTCTTTTTCCAATAGAGGCCATAGAGGAACGGAGCGAGGAACGCACCCGCAAGAGCACCCCACGAAACGCCCATAAGCTGAGCGATGAACTTAACGCTTTCGTTCTGGCTCTGTGTCTGGTAGATTGCGATAAACGCGGAAATCGCGATGAACACGACTACAAAAATTCTAATGATAAGTACCTGCTTTTTCTCATCCATCTTCTTGATAATATTGCCCTTGAGAAGGTCGATAGTGAGAGTCGAAGAGGACGCGATAACGAGCGAGGAAAGCGTCGACATAGACGCCGAGAGAACGAGGATAACAACCACAGCAATAAGCAAGTCGGGAAGGCTCGAGAGCATTGTCGGAATAATAGCGTCGAAGCCTACCGCATCAACGTCAACGTTGAAGAGTCTGCCGAAGCCGCCGAGGAAGTAGCAGCCGCCCGCAACGATGAGTGCAAAGAGTGTGGAGATAACCGTGCCCTTCTTGATATCCTTCTCGTGCTTGATAGCGTAGAACTTCTGCACCATCTGCGGAAGTCCCCAAGTACCGAGAGAGGTAAGGATTACAACGCCTAAAAGATTGAGCGGGTCGGGACCGAAGAACGAGTTGAACGCGCCGGGTGCGGAGGAAACTGTCTCGTCGCTTACTGCTGCGAGACCGTTTAAAGCCTCGATAAAGCCTCCCTTAGAGCCGAGCACAGCCGCGATAACGGCGATGATACCGATTATCATAATGATACCCTGAATGAAGTCGTTGATAGCGGTAGCCATATAACCGCCTGCGATTACATAGATACCCGTGAGCACGGACATAGCAACGATACACCATACATACGGTATACCGAACGCCATCTCGAACAGTCTCGAAAGGCCGTTGTACAGAGAAGCTGTGTACGGGATAAGGAAGATGAACACGATAATCGACGAGCCGATTTTAAGACCCTTGCTGTCGAAACGCTTGCCGAAAAATTCGGGCATAGTCGCCGAGTTGAGGTGCTGAGTCATAATCCTTGTACGACGTCCGAGGACAGCCCACGCTAAGAAAGAGCCGATAAGCGCGTTACCGATACCAATCCAGGTGGACGCAATGCCGTACTTCCAGCCGAACTGACCCGCGTAACCGATGAAAATTACCGCGGAGAAGTAGGACGTGCCGTAAGCGAACGCCGTAAGCCACGGACCGACGCTTCTGCCGCCGAGTACGAAGCCGTTAACATCGGTGGCATTCTTGCGGCAGTAGATACCTACGCCGACCATAACACCGAAGAACAGAACGAGTAAAAGAACTTTTAATACCATTTTGTTTTGTGCCTCCTTGAAAATTAATATTTATTTCAGTTCATTCATATCTATTTCATTTTGCTGAGCTACTACGCTCTCGCCGCAGTAGATTTTTCTAAGCACGGGTTTTTCGATTTTGCCCGTGGGGTTGCGGGGAACCTTGGCGAAGATTACCTTGCGCGGTCTCTTATAGCGCGGAAGGTCCATACAGAAGTCGTTAACATCCTGCTCGCTGAGCTCTGCGTCCTCCTTAACCTCGATAATCGCCGCGGCGATTTCGCCGAGACGGTGGTCGGGAAGACCGATAACAGCGACGTCCTTGACGGCGTTATTCGAGCGGATAAAGTCCTCAATCTGCACGGGGTAGATGTTCTCGCCGCCCGTTATGATTACGTCCTTCTTGCGGTCTACAAGGTAGATAAAGCCGTCGCTGTCGCGCTCAGCCATATCGCCCGTATAGAGCCAGCCCTCGTTGTCCAAAACCTCGTCAGTCGCCTTGGTGTCCTTGTAGTAGCACTTCATTACGCCCGGACCCTTTACCGCGAGTTCGCCTACGCCGTCGGTGATTGTGTTGCGGTTTTCGTCAACAATACGAACCTCCCAATTGTGACCGGCAATTCCGATTGCGCCGACCTTGTGGGTATTCTCTATGCCGAGGTGAACGCAGCCGGGACCTATCGACTCGCTGAGTCCGTAGTTCGTGTCGTAGTCGTGGTGCGGGAACACCGCCTTCCAACGCTTGATAAGCGTTGGCGGTACAGGCTGAGCACCGATGTGCATAAGTCTCCACTGGCTGAGCTCGTAGCTGTCTATGTCGATTTTGCCGCTGTCGATGGCGTCGAGGATGTCCTGCGCCCAAGGAACAAGCAACCAAACAATTGTGCACCTCTCCTCGCTTACCGTACGGATAATCCACTCGGGGCTCACGCCGCGCAGTAAAACCGCTTTGCTCGCGGAATGGAGGCTGCCGAACCAGTGCATTTTAGCGCCCGTGTGATACAGCGGCGGAATACAGAGGAAAATGTCGTCGCGGCTCTGGTGGTGGTGCGCCTGCTCAACTTCGGCGGAGTGTACCAAGCTGCGGTGAGCGTGAAGGATAGCCTTCGGAAAGCCCGTCGTACCCGACGAGAAGTAAATTGCGCCGTCATCATCGTCCGATATATAAATGCTCGGTGCATGTGACGAGCAGTAGGAAATCATTTTTTCGTAGTTGTCCGCGAAGGTAGGGGTGCTGTCGCCTACATAGAAGCAGTCGCGAAGTCTCTGGACGCGGTCGTGAATCTCCTCAACTCGCCCGATAAACTCGGGTCCGAACACGAGGAAATCCGAGTCGCTCTGTTCAAGGCAGTACTTAATCTCGTCGGCGGTATAGCGGAAGTTAAGCGGAACGGCAACCGCGCCCGCCTTGAGAATACCGAAGTAAATCGGCAGCCACTCGATACAGTTCATAAGAAGGATAGCTACCTTCTCGCCCTTTTTAATTCCGCGCGAGAGCAGAAGATTTGCAAAGCGGTTTGCCTCTACGTCGAACTCGCCCCAGGTAAGCTGTTTGCGAAATGCTCCTCCCCTGTCGGACTCGATAAGCGAAAATTCTCTCCAGGTAACGTGGGGAATGTTCTGCACCTCGGGGTTGATTTCCACGAGGGCGATATCGTCCTTGAAATATGTAGCGTTTCTTGTAAGTAACTCGGTGATTGGCATTTTGTGCCTCCTTATCCCTTGAAATCTCCTAACAAAAATAAAACGCCCCGAGCGCCTTTCGGTCGTTGGGACGACAGATTAATGTCGCGGTAAACCCGGCTTCACTGCGGATGCAGCCTTTATTAACGATTATACTATCTCATCTTTCGAACAATTTGTCAAGTGTTACTAACTATAGATAACTAATTTTGTAAGATGTGCATAAAACTTTAGCGCTTGTTTGGTTTAAATTGCTAAAGCGTTTTTGCTGTTTTTGAAGTAATCGAAATTATGTAAAAATTTTCCGTTTATAGCCGTAAACTATTGATAAAACTTAAAATTTGATATATAATATGAAAATGTATGACAATACTTTAACAAAAAGAAAGGACGTACCTACAATGAAACTTAACAAGGTAACTGTTGATGACATCAATGTAAAGGGCAAGAAGGTTCTCGTTCGCGTTGACTTTAACGTTCCGCTCAAGGAGGGCGTTATCACCAACGATAACAGAATTACAGCTGCTCTTCCGACAATCAAGAAGCTTATCGCTGACGGCGGCAAGGTTATCCTCTGCTCACACCTCGGCAAGCCGAAGAACGGCCCTGAGGAGAAGTTCTCCCTCGCTCCCGTTGCAGTAAGACTTTCCGAGCTGCTCGATCAGGACGTAATCTTCGCTAATGACGATGAGGTTGTAGGCGAGAACGCCAAGGCTGCTGTTGCGGCTATGAAGGACGGCGACGTTGTTCTTCTCCAGAATACACGTTTCAGAAAAGAGGAGACCAAGAACCTCGAGCCTTTCGCAGGCGAGCTTGCTTCTCTCGCTGAGGTTTTCGTAATGGACGCTTTCGGCTCCGCTCACCGCGCGCACTGCTCCACAGCAGGCGTTACAAACCACATCAAGGATACCGCTGTAGGTTACCTTATGCAGAAGGAAATCGACTACCTCGGCAATGCTGTTGAGAACCCCGTAAGACCCTTCGTTGCTATCCTCGGCGGCGCTAAGGTTGCTGACAAGCTCAACGTTATCTCCAACCTCCTCGAGAAGTGCGACACGCTCATCATCGGCGGCGGTATGGCTTACACCTTCCTTAAGGCTAAGGGCTACGAGGTAGGTAAGTCCCTCGTTGACGACAGCAAGATTGACTACTGCAAGGAGATGATGGCTAAGGCCGAGTCACTCGGCAAGCAGCTCCTCCTCCCTGTTGACACAACAGTTGCAGCAGGATTCCCCGACCCGATTGACGGACCTATCGACGTTGAGGTTGTTGACTCCGACAAGATTCCGGCTGATATGGAAGGTCTCGACATCGGTACAAAGACTCAGGCGCTCTTCGGCGAGGCTGTTAAATCCGCTAAGACCGTTGTATGGAACGGACCTATGGGCGTATTCGAGAACCCGACTCTCGCAGCAGGTACAATCGCTGTGGCTAAGGCTCTCGCTGAGACAGACGCTACAACAATCATCGGCGGCGGCGACAGCGCGGCTGCTGTTATTCAGCTCGGCTTCTCCGACAAGATGAGCCACATCTCAACAGGCGGCGGCGCTTCTCTCGAGTACCTCGAGGGTAAGGTTCTCCCGGGTATCGACGTAATCGCTGATAAATAAGATATAAATTCAAATGGGCGGACGTAACGTCCGCCCGCATTTATAAAAGGGAAAGGCAGTGTAACTATGAATAAAGCAAAAAGAGCCGCTGTAATCGCGGGCAACTGGAAAATGAACAAAACTCCCTCTGAGGCAAAAACTCTCCTCGAGCAGATTATCCCTGTAGCTCAGGGCGCTGACTGCGAGGTTATCGCGTGCGTTCCGTACGTTGACCTTGCTGTAGCTATCGAGACAGTAAAGGGCACTAACGTAAAAATCGGCGCAGAAAACTGCCACTGGGCAGAGAGCGGCGCTTTCACAGGCGAGGTTTCCACAGGTATGCTCAAGGAAATCGGCGTTGAGTACGTTGTTCTCGGTCACAGCGAGAGACGTCAGTACTTCGGCGAGACAGACGAGACAGTAAACAAGAGAACAAAGGCAGCTTTAGCGGCAGGCCTCAAGCCTATCGTATGTGTAGGCGAGCTCCTCTGGGAACGCGAGTGCAACATCACCGAAGAGGTTATCGCTCGTCAGATTAAGCTCGACCTCTACGACATCTCCGCTGAGGATGCCAAGAAGACAATCATCGCTTACGAGCCTGTATGGGCTATCGGCACAGGCAAGACCGCTACAGCCGAGCAGGCTGAGGAAGTTTGTGCATTTATCCGCGCACAGCTTGCTAAACAGTACGACGAGGAAACAGCTCAGGCTATCACAATTCAGTACGGCGGTTCTATGAACGACGCTAACGCTGCTGAGCTCCTCTCGAAAGAGAACGTTGACGGCGGTCTTATCGGCGGCGCTTCACTCGTTGCCGAGAAGTTCGGCGCAATTATTGACGCCGCTACAAAAGGCTAATTAAAGTAATTTACGGCTATTAAGGAATGATTCTATGAAAAAACCGTTAATCTTAATGATACTCGACGGCTTCGGCATTGCACCGAGCGAGGGCAACGCTATCTCTGCCGCCGACACACCGAATCTTGATAGGCTCTTTAAGGAAAATGCTCTCACCGAGATTTACGCGTCAGGTCTGAGCGTAGGTCTGCCCGACGGACAGATGGGTAACAGCGAGGTCGGCCACACCAACATCGGCGCGGGTCGCATTGTGTATCAGGAGCTTACAAGAATCACAAAAACAATCGAGGAAGACAAGCTTAAGGACAACGAGGCTATCGTTAACGCTATGGATAACGCGCTCGAAAACGGCACAAGCCTCCACCTTATGGGTCTTATGTCGCCCGGCGGCGTTCACAGCCATATGGAGCACCTCTACGGTATCTTAAGACTCGCTAAGGCGAAGGGACTGAAAGAGGTTTACGTTCACGCGTTCCTCGACGGACGTGATGTTCCGCCGTCCTCCGCCAAGGAGTACATCACCGAGTGCGTAGACGAAATGGAAAAAATCGGCGTGGGTAAAATCGCTACGATAAGCGGCCGCTATTACGCTATGGACAGAGACAACCGCTGGGAGCGCGTTGAGAAGGCGTACAGCGCGCTCGTATACGGCGAGGGCGTTGAGGCTGATTGTCCGATTCAGGCTGTTCAGGACAGCTACGATAACGGCGTTACCGACGAGTTCGTTGTGCCTGTTGTCGTAAAGGGCGGAAACACTATCAAGAAGAACGACAGCGTTATCTTCTTCAACTTCCGTCCCGACCGTGCGCGTGAAATCACGAGAACGCTCGTTGACCCCGACTTCACGGGATTTGAAAGAAAGAACGGATTCTTCCCGCTTACGTTCGTATGTATGACTCAGTACGACGCAACTATGCCGAACGTAGACGTTGCGTTCAAGCCGCAGAGCCTTACTAACACTCTTGGCGAGTACATTTCATCACTCGGTATGAAGCAGCTCAGAATCGCCGAGACGGAGAAGTACGCTCACGTTACGTTCTTCTTCAACGGCGGCGTTGAGAAGCAGTACGAGGGCGAGGACAGAATCCTCGTCAAGTCTCCCGCTGTCGCTACATACGACCTCAAGCCCGAGATGAGCGCGTACGAGGTAACCGACAAACTCATTCCCGCTATCAAGAGCGGCGAGTACGACGTAATTATCTTAAACTATGCTAACTGCGATATGGTAGGTCATACGGGCGTGTTCGAGGCAGCTGTCAAGGCTGTTGAGGCTGTTGACGACTGCGTAGGAAAGGTGACGGACGCTATCGCCGAGATGGGCGGAGTTGCGCTCATCACCGCCGACCACGGTAACGCAGACAAGATGGTTGAGGACGACGGCAAGCCGTTCACCGCTCACACCACGAACCCCGTTCCGTTCTGCGTAGTAGGCTATGACTGCAAACTCAGAGAGGGCGGCGTTTTAGCGGATATCGCTCCGACAATCCTCAAAATCCTCGATCTCCCGCAGCCCGAGGAAATGACAGGCAAGTCGATTATTGTTTAATTATTGATAACTTAAAGGTATGTTTCAATGCGAAACATACCTTTATTTTTTAAAAAATGTTGAAATATGTGCGATGTATATGTTAATATAATAATATATTAGCTACTCGGAAAGGTTGATACATATTATGCTTAAGAAAATACTATGCGGGGTTATCGTAGGCGCGACTGCGCTGCTCTGCGCAAGCTGCAGCTGTGCTGACGGAGATGTGATTGAAACTCAGCCGCCTAAAACCATCGAGATATCCCCGAAAATCGAAATCGGCCAGTATGCGTATTTTGTTACCGCGTATAATTGGATTAACGATACATCGGGCGACACAATTAACTTCGAAAGTGACGGTACATTCATCGGCAAAATTGACGGCGAGTCCTACCGCGGTGTGTTCGACCTTTCGGTCGACAAGGAGAAACTCGGCTACCTGAAGTCGGGCGTGACCCTCGACGGCACTGACGAAGAGGTTACCTATACCATCCACTTCATTACCTCATCCGAGATTGAGGTAACCACCGATAAAGGCAAGAGCGAAACCTACGTTGCCGACTGGACGCTCGAATAAAACAGTATATCAAAAGCGTGCGCAGTTTATTTGCGCACGCTTTCTTTTTGTATTAGGTTTATTACTGCTCATCGCGCATTTTTATCAGCACGCCGCGCTTTATCATCTTGCCGTTAAAGTAGAGGTACTCGTCCAAATCCTTCGTTTCGTCGAGGTCGAGTCCCGAGAAGTCGAGCGTTTCCTTTTCCTCGATTCCGTCGCGCTTATTCTGCTGCGCTTTAATTTTCTGCTGAATTTCGTCGTTCTTAGCTTGTCCGTCGGAGATAACGGACTCCATATCCTTGTACACATAAAAGTTCATTATGTACGACGCTGTTGACGGCACGATAATCACGCTGACGATGAGCATAATCCACACGAGCACCGTCGCGTTGGGAGCGGCGAGGAATACGGTCGCGCAGAATATAAACAGCAAAAACAGCCCGAGGGTCGCAAAGAAATTGTTCTTGAGCTCGCCGAAGGACATAAGCGCCGAATTGCGGTAAATATCTTTGAGAGGTAAGTCGAAGGTAACGGTCATAGCGGGCAGGTTGTAGAAAACAAACAGCATAAACACTGCTATCACGACTACGACCGCGAATGCAACATAGAAAACACCGTTCTGCTCCGAAAGCCGCCAGTAGAGCATAATCGAACTGTAGCAGAAGAAAACCGCGAGGTAGAGCACAACTCCGTGAACTATGAAATATTTCAGGTTGTCGCGAAGTCCCTTAAAAAATAGGCTTACCGCCCGGATATTCTCGTCCTCTCTGACTATGTTTCGCGTTATCACGGTAACGCCCGCAAAAAACGGGAACACGAAAATTACCGGCAATAAGGTTATGAAAATATTGTTGAGTCCCGTCGCTGTGTTTATAAAGTAAAACAACAGGCTAAAGCCCACGAGCGGAACCGCAAAAAGCAGGTTCGCAAGCAGAAGCTTTGGGAAATATTTAAAATAACCCGTGAAGAATCTGGTAATACCAAGTTTTGCTTTTTCCAAATCTATCCCTCATTTTTTGATTATATGCTAATTAAAGTTGAACAACCCCGCAAAAACGCACCACAGCAGCACGTCGATAACCGCTGCTCCGAGCGCAAGCGTCAGGCAACACAGCGACTGCGTAAGATATAACCTGAACGCGTCGCGAAAACCGTAGCGGTTTTGCTTAAGCAGAGCGGACAAAATCCTTACATATATATTATACGACGATGTAAGCTGATTCACAAGCGCAATGCTGAACAAAATTATCCCCGGCAAAAGGATAGTAAAGTAGAACAATATACCCTTTAGCCCGTAGCCCGAAATCAGATATCCCGCGCTTATCCCCACGCCAAAGCCCTTGAACGCCGAAACAAGCGGCATAGCCGCCGCGCCCCAAAGGCTCAGTCCGAGCAGAAACGCCGCGCATAAAAAGATGAAGTTCGATCCGAAGCTTGCGCAGAACGCACCGAGTGCGCCGTCGCTGAGCCGCTGCGGGAGGTTTGTCGTAAAAAGTATATCGAGCCTTTTAAGAGCGTCGCCGTTCACTCTCCCGCTGAGCACACAGCCGAAAATCAGCCCGCACAAAAGCGTCATCAGGAAGAAAACCACCGCGCCGTATCGGTGAAATATATATCGTATGTCGACCGTTCTTTTTGTCGGTCGGCTTTTTCTCGTTCTTTTTCTAAGCGTAAAAGTTATCCTCTTCATCAAATCCCTCCATACTTGTCCTAAAACAAGGTATGCAGAGCAAATGGGATTTATGAGTGGTTATCCTTTATGTAAACTTAGCCTATCTTTGTTTTCGAATTACTCGGGCAGGTGTAGCTTAGCGAGAACGTGTTTTGCTTTCCGTTTGCGTTGTAGTCATTGAAGAAGAAAGTCTCGACCTCGTCTACACGGCGGTAGAGCAGTCCCATATAGCAGGTGCCGCTCGCGTGGTGGTACGCGAGGAAATTATCCGCGAAGTCATCAAGCTTTACATTTTTGAGGTTGCGCGAGGTCGCGTCGGAATTCCTTCCCGTGAGATGGCCGGACTTGATATATCCCGTGGTGCCGTCGTCGAGGGTAACATAGTAGTACCCGTTGGTCTTTTTGCCGTACGTCAGCTCGGTGGCGGGACTGAGCGTTTTGATAAGCGCGGCGCTGTCTTTGTCGGACGCCCTCAGTTCGGCCGATTTGACGTTAGTGAACGCTCTGCCTGCGTACTCGCTCTTTCCGTAGGAGTCCTGAAGCGTTCCGATAAGCTCCTCGTGGTTAGTGATAGCGTAAGCGCCGAGGTTGTAGGAGAAGTCAACGAGAGCGTCAAAGTGGCTCTGGTTGAACTTAATTTTGTTTTCCTTTAGGATTTTGTTGACGTTCGAGGTGTAGCCCGATTCGTTGACCGTCTTTACAAGATAGGCGAACGCCTCATCCTTCGTCATCCCGTTGTAGAAGGTCGAGCCCGCGTACACGACTCTGCCGTAGCCGACGGTCGGCGTATCGGCGACAAGCTTGTCGGGCGTTACCGAGGAGAGGAAGCCCTCAAAACTTGCGATATTCTGAATCTGAGCCGTTGTAACGCGTCTTTCGCCCGTGGACACCGCCGTGCGGCTGTCGGACGAATTTACGAAGGTCGTCGCGCTGCCGCCGTTCGAGGTTTTCCACTCGGTATTTGACTTTGTCTGCGCATAGGCGATGACGGTGTAAACTCCCGCGGTCCCGAGACTTTTACTCGCGGACCAGACGTAGCGGCCGTCGTTCTTTGTTTTTGTCGGGTTTTCGAGCCACGAAATAACGCCGTTAGCATCCGTCAGCTTAAACTTAACGTTGGTGCGGCTCGTGTCGGTGATTGCGTAGAAGGTCACGGAATCACCCAGCAGAGCGGAATTCTCCGAGGTGTAGACAAAGCGCACGGGCTCCGCGGCCTCGACAGTGACAATACAGCTTTTCTCGCCGCCCGACGTGTAGGCGGTGATGATAGCGGTACCCTTCTTTACGCCGCAGACGAAGCCGCCGTCCACAGTGGCGACGCTCTCGTCGCTTGACCTCCAGCTAACGCCCTTTGTGGTCGATTTCACATAGAGGGTCATACCCTTCTTAACCGAGCCCTCGGTCGAGGAAAGGTTGATGACGTCTCCCTTTTTGACGGTAAACGCCTTGGTAGCTGTTAGCTCGCCGCTTGTGCAGGTGACGTTTGCTTTGCCCGCGGAAACGCCCTTTGCAATACCGTTTTTATCGACAGTAAGCACGCTTTCGTCGGAGCTTTTGTAAGTGTAGGCGTATTTGCCGCCGCTCGCGGAAAGCTGTGCGGCTCCTCCCGTGAAAATTGTCGTGCGGTCGGCAGTGAGCGTGATAACGCGCTCATTTACCGTTACGTTACAGCTAGCCGAGCCCGACTTACTCTTTGCGGTAATTATAGCTTTACCCACTGCTTTCGCCGTGATTACGCCCGACTTGGACACGGTCGCGACGCTATTGTCCGAGCTTTTGAAGGTGACGGACTTCGGGCAGGTCGCCTTAAGCGTGAGCGTATCGTCGGTAAACATAACCGCGCTTGTTTTGTCGAGTGTTACCGCGGCTTTCTTGACGGTAAGCTTAAACGTGCATTTCTTCCCTCCCGCGGTAAGCTTTATGGTGGATTTACCCTTTTTAAGGCAGGTGATTTTGCCGCTTTGGTTGACCTTAGCGACCTTTTTGTTGGAGCTTGTCCACTTTATCTTTTTGCCCGTCGTGTTGACGACGTTCGTGATTTTCTTCGTATATCCCGCGTAACCTGTGGCGGTGCTTCCGATATATAGCTGATTTTTATTAACCTTGAGGTAGCTTTTGCTGACGTAGCCCTTTTTGCCGTTTTTCAGCTTTATGTAGTACCAACTGCCGTTGTAAAGCTTGCCGCTGAGAAGGGTAACGTTCGTCTTTTTCGCGAGATTTGCGATAACGGAATGGTTCGTCCCCGCCCCGCTGCGGATATTGACCGCGGACGCCTTTATGTACGCCGAGGGCTTTTTGTTTGCGGCGTTTGCCGGAAACACGGAAACAGAGGCAATAACAGCCGCCGCTATAAGCACAGCAGATAATTTATGTATCCTTTTCATAGTTCCTCCAAATTTTCATTTACTTCCAAATACCTAAATAATTAATGCGACTTAAAAATCTTGTTTCTGATACTTACAATATATCTCGTGACCATAACCGTCACGCACTTGTCGTAGACGAGGAAAAACACCTCGGCGACAAGCAAAAATACCCACGGAACATACACGCCGAACACGGTAAATTCCTCGTCGGGGATTGCGAGCACGAACTTACACACCGTAAACGCCGCCACGATACAGACCGTAAACAGCGCATATTTCAGTATGTACTGCACTGCGCGCGACCTGAGACGTTCTATTCCGCTTTTCGCAATCGGATAAAAGCCGAAAAACGCTATAAAATACGCCACCGCCTCCTTGTCGCCCGCCAAAAACAGCGACAATATCGACACCGCCGCAAACGCGGCAACCGCCCATTTCTCGCCGAACTCAATAACAACGGCGACGAGCAGCATACCCGAGAAAATCGGGAAAGCGTATGTGCCGACGGGGATTAGACCCGTGCATAGCATAAGCACCAAAGCGAGCGCTGACACAAGCCCGCAAAACGCAACGCGGAAGGAATCCTTCATCAGCAGCCTCCGCAACCGCGGCAGAGGCAATCCATACACATAACGCCCGCGCAGACGTCGCAAACGCTGCAATCGGAGCCGCCGTTCATACCGCCGGTGTTATAGCCGCCGTAACCGAAGCCCTGCTGGCGCGTCATATTTTCGAGCGCCTGGCGGTACTCCATATTGTTCGGCTCCATCTGGCACGCGCGCTGAAAATACTGCATAGCCTGCTGCGCCCAGCCGCGGCGGAAGTAGCACATTCCTCTCAGGAAGTACCACTCGGCACTGTGCTCGCCCGTTTCGCTGTCGAGTATTCTTTCCGCCTCGTCGAGGCGGTTCTGCTGTATCATCACGCGCACGTTAGCGTAGTGCGAGGAGGTATTCGAGTAGCTGTTATAGCTTGTGTATCCCGAGCCGCCCGCGCCTGCACCGCTCTTTCGGGAGTTCATAATATAGTCGTACGCCTCGTTGACTTCCTTCATCTTTTCCTCGGCGAGGTCTGCGAGCGGGCTGTCGTTGTAGTTGTCGGGGTGATACTTCTTCGCAAGTTCTCTGTACGCCCTTTTTATATCGCTATCGCTTGCGTCACGCGAAACGCCTAATACTTCATATGGATCCTTCATATTTTTTTCCTTTCGGGTAAATATTTATGTACTGATTTTTGTTAAAATTTCGTTTTGAACCGTAGGCAGGCCCTTGGTAATAACGTTGTCGATAATCCCCTTAAAACCCACCAAATCGAGCAGATTGTACGCGTCGAAGGTCATAGCGAGAGCCTGCGATAGGTTGTTTTTGATAACGTTATTTCGGTCGTTTATGCCAACAAACGGGTTGAAATTTCCGTTTTTGATGTCTTTTTCAAGGTCGTCGGCAGCGTCGACGAGGTATATAAACCGTCCGAGACCGTAGCCGATTTGGCTATATATGCGCTTTTTCGACTCGCTTTCCGCTTCAAGCGCAAGCACCGACGAAAGCATAGTCGCGCTCGGGTCGGCCGCCTTATCGAGCGGACAATTGCTGTCCTTTTCTGCAAGCTGCTGAGCCGCGGTCATATCGGCGGCAATCTTATCGAGCTCGGGATAGCGACGGGCGGCCTTCTTCCTCCAGCGCGCAAAAATCGGCTTGACGATTCTATAGGCTGTTCTCTTGAAAAAACCGCTGTCCGCGATATCGTCGAGGGTTTTATAATACGCTAAAATCACGCTCAGCGCCGCCGCCTTCGACAGCGCGTCGTCCTCGGCGCTACAGTAGGTGCACCTTTTCAGCGGGTTGAATCGGCAACATTTTCTTTCAAAACCCGTACACGACCGCCTCAGCGACATCAGAAATATCGCGTAAAAGGTACAGTCATAGCTGAGTATAAAACGCGACAGACGCGAGTAGTCGCGCCCCATCTGTCTGCACAGACCGCAATAGACGGACTTGTACGCCTCATACTCGCGCACGAGCAATTCACTTTTCTGAATCCTTATATAGCCGAACACTGCGCCGCTCCTTTTAGCCTATTGTAGACTTCCTCATTTTTAGTATATAATAATTTTTCGATTTGTACAAGATACTAAAACGCTAAAATGTATACCAATGTTGAAATTATCATCATTTTCATTTATAATTAGAGCACAGTAATGTGATAGTTGGTTGATAAAATGAATGTTTATGACTTTGACAACACGATTTACGACGGCGACAGCACTGCGGATTTCTATCTTTTCTGCTTAAAAAGGCACAAGAAAATCGCGCTGCTCCTACCCTCGCTTTTAAAGGGTACGCTGAAATATTATGTGCTGAAACGCGGCACAAAAACCGAAATGAAACAGAATATGTACCGATTCCTCACGAAAATTGACTCCGAGCGCGACATAGCGAACTTCTGGAGAAGTCACGAAAAGAACGTGAAAGACTGGTACATAAAACAGCAGAAGGCGGACGACATCATCATCTCCGCTTCACCCGA
The DNA here is from genome assembly GCA_022510945.1 of Ruminococcus sp. Taxonomy (GTDB): domain Bacteria; phylum Bacillota; class Clostridia; order Oscillospirales; family Acutalibacteraceae; genus Ruminococcoides. The sequence goes on along the minus strand of JAFLSK010000023.1, from coordinate 9,698 downwards.
ATTTCTGCTAAAGCCGATTTGCGAGAAGCTGGGGATTGGGCACCTTATCGCCTCGCAGGTCGACGTAAAAAGCGGTAAATATTCGGGCGAAAACTGCCACGGAGAGGAAAAGGTGCGGCTGTTTTACGAGCAGTTCGGCGGCGAAATCGACGAATTTTACTCCGACAGCTATAGCGACGAACCGCTCGCGAAAATCAGCAAAAAAGCGTTTATGGTAAAGAAAAACGAGATTACCGATTGGGTATTTAAGGGATAACAATGATTAGTTTTATTTGCAAAAGCTTTGACGAGCTCACAACGCGTGAGCTGTACGAAATTCTGAGAGCGCGCTCGGCAGTATTCGTAGTCGAGCAGAACTGCGTGTATCAGGACTTAGACAAAATCGACTACGAGAGCATACATATTTTCGCGCAGAAAGACAGCGGCGAGGTCACTGCTTATCTTCGTCTTTTTATGAAAAAAGATGAGGATAACACCACGCAGATGGGTCGGGTACTCACCACAGAGCGCGGCAAGGGACTCGGCGGCGAAATTCTCCGCGAGGGAATCAGAGCCGCTAAGGAAAAGCTGAGCGCAGGGGAAATTTACATCGAGGCGCAGGAGTACGCCATACCGTTCTATAGCCGCGAAGGGTTCGAGGTCACCTCGGACGTTTTCCTCGAGGACGGCATACCGCACGTTGAAATGCGGCTGAAATTCTAAAAAAGTCAAAAACAAAAACAACAGCTTAAACCGCCCGCGTTTAGGCTGTTTAATATTTTTTGAAATTTTGTGTAACATTTTCTTCCTGAAATTGTTATATTAGTGTAATGCTAAACACCGACTAAAAGTGAGATGAAATTTCAGTGCAGATTTTGTGTCAGACGAGTGCCATACCGCAGAAAGGCTGTCGCCTTTCGAGGACAGGGTACGATGTATGGCGCAAAATATGCCTGAAAGATATCCATTTTTAATTGGCGTTTAGTATGGGCAAAATATCGATATTTTGTGAAAGGAGGAACGCTTTATTAATAATGAACTGATAAAACAACTCTACCAGATGTATTACAACTCAATTTATTTGTACTTATACTCAATGTGCAAAAGCACTGCGTTGGCGGAAGATTTAGCTCAGGACACATTCTTGAAAGCAATCCTTTCACTCGACGACAAGCACCAAAACGTCAAGGCGTGGCTGTTCACGGTTGCACGAAACCTATTTCTAAACTACGCCAAAAAGAATAGGGCATCTGTGAATATAGACGAATTAGTCAACAGCGAAGATACTGCTGTTCCGACGCCTGTCGCAAAGATAATCAAAGACGAACAAAAGCAGAATCTGCTAAAGGCGATGGATATGCTAAGCGCAACGAAAAGGCAGATTTTAAAGCTTCAATACTTCGGCGGCTTGTCGCAAAAGGAAATTGCTAACATATTAAAGCTATCACCGTCGAATGTGCGTGTTCAGGCAATGCGCGCGAAAAACGAACTGAAAAAATATTTGGAGGTACAGGATTATGACCATTCGTGAACAACTTGAAATGTACAGAAACGGCACTCTCCCTCAAGCTGAGCAGGAGATGCTGAAAGAAGAAATAGAAAAGCACGAGGCGATAAACGACTTTCTTTATGACGAGAGCGATATTTCGCAGTTAGATGATTTACAGGATTTAAGCGTTGCTCCCGAAAACAGCGAAACTGATGCACAATCGGCTGAATTTGCAAAAATGATAAAATCGTCAATCAGACGCGCTTTTATTAAAATGGGCGTTTCGGTAGGCGCGGTTATCCTCGCACTGATACTGCTTGTGATTTTCGTTCTGCCCGGAACTGTTTCAAAACTTTATTACAACCCGAATGAAATTGTTGGCAACTCAAAATCAGCATCACAACCAACCAAACGAATTGATTTGGATTTATCCGTATACACCGAACTGTTTATTCCCGGCAATTTCCGAAACTATGCCGTTGTCGAAGATAGGGGCTACGGCGAGTACGACATAAGTATTCCTCAGGTGTCGTCATTTAACGGACAATTCATATCGGTCAACGGTAAAATAACCCGAAACAGCCTTACACTGTATAACGAAAATGTGTTTAAAACTCCTTTTATAAACTCATTTGCAGTTTTTGACGGACAACTGAACTCGAATTGGATAAAGGACGCATTCGAATCATTAGACTACTTAAAAAATACTTATTACACCGCATATTTTACTCTTGACAAACCAACCGATTACGGCGAATTTTACAAGTGGTACAGAGATAAGGATTTCAACTGTAGTGACCTTTGGTGCGGAATTGACGCAGCTGAATCCCCTGCCATGCTAGTAGGCATATATCCCGAGCCAAGCGGCTATGTTTATTCCTATGATAATGAGAAATATCCTAAGCTGAATTTACTCGATTACGACGCAAGCACTGAACAACTTGAACGTGATGCGGCAAGCACAAAGAGTATGAAAACCCATTTTATAAGTATGCTTAAGTATATGGACGACCACCCCGACACGGCGGATATGTTCGGTGTAGACTATTTTTGGAATGAAACAATCGAATATATAGAAGAAAACGGATTCAAGACTTACGGATTCGCGGTTACAGCGGATAAGGAGACTATCAAGAAAATCGCAAACGAGGATAAAATATCCTACGTTTACACAACTCCGCTTTACAACGGATAAAAAGAGATACAAAAATCACCGTCTGACGATGTCAGACGGTGATTCTTTATGTGTAATTATTTCTCGAAAACTGCGCCGGTTGAGCCGGAGGTTACGAGCTTTGCGTAACGCTTTATGTAGCCCGTGAGGTTCTGCTCGGGAGCGACGTAGTTCTTCTTCCTCTCCTCGATAACAGCGTCGTCAACGTGGAGCGTGAGCGCGCGACCCGCGATGTCAACCGTAACGGTGTCGCCCTCCTCGATAAGACCTATCATACCGCCTGCGGCAGCCTCGGGGCTGACGTGACCTACAGCCGCGCCGCGTGTTGCACCGCTGAAACGGCCGTCCGTAATGAGGGAAACGGAGCTGTCGAGCCCCATACCCGCTAAAGCGGAAGTCGGAGCGAGCATTTCGCGCATACCCGGACCGCCCTTAGGTCCTTCGTAGCGGATAACGATAACGTCGCCGGGGTTGATTTTACCGCCGTAGATAGCCTCGCAAGCGCTCTCCTCGGAGTCAAATACACGCGCGGGGCCTGTGTTTTTCATCATCTCGGGAGCAACCGCGCCCTGCTTAACAACTGCGCCGTCTGGAGCGATGTTACCGAAGAGAATCGCGATACCGCCGTCAGCGCGGTGCGGGTTTTCAATAGTGCGGATAACCTCGCCGTCAGCATCAGCGGCGTTCTCGATGCGCTCGCCGACCGTGCCCTTTACGGTAAGGCAATCCTTGTTTATAATACCGAGCTTCGAAAGCTCCTTCATAACAGAAGGGATACCGCCGTTCTCGTTGAGGTCGGTGATGAAAATTTTGCCCGCGGGGTTGAGCTTACAAATCTGCGGTGTGGTTTTGCTGATTTCGTCGATAACCTTGATATCAACGGGAACGTCAGCCTCGTACGCGATAGCGAGCAGGTGGAGAACAGTGTTGCTTGAGCAACCGAGAGCCATCTCGCAACGGAGCGCATTCTCGAAGCTTTCCTTAGTAATAATATCCTTAGGGCGGATGTCGTTTTTGAGCAGTTCCATAACAGCCGTGCCCGCCTCATAAGCGAGCTCACGGCGAGCCGCGGAAATAGCGGGACGTGTTCCGTTGCCCGGAAGTCCCATACCGATAGCCTCGGTAAGGCAGTTCATAGAGTTAGCGGTGTACATACCCGAGCACGAGCCACAGGTAGGACACGCGTGATTTTCGTACTGGCGGAGCTCTTCGTCGTCAATTTTGCCCGCGGCGTGAGCGCCGACAAGCTCAAACATCTCGGAAAGTCCGTATCTCTCGCCCTTGTACTCGCCGGGCATCATCGGACCGCCCGAAACGAAAACAGCGGGGAGATTGAGACGGCAAGCGGCAAGCAGCATACCCGGAACGATTTTGTCGCAGTTAGGAATGAACACAATCGCATCGAGCGGGTGCGCGGTGAGCATAACCTCGATTGAATCTGCGATAAGCTCGCGCGAGCAGAGGCTGTACTTCATACCCCTGTGGTTCATCGCGAGTCCGTCGCACACACCAATCGTGTTGAACTCAAACGGAACGCCGCCCGCGTTGCGGATACCGTCCATAACCTTTGCGGAAATGTCGTTTAGGTGCTTGTGACCGGGAATATAGTCGCTCTTTGAGTTAACAACGGCTATAAACGGGCGCTTAATCTCCTCGTCGGTAAGACCGAGTGCCTTTAAAAGTGAACGCTGAGGCGCACGCGTTGCGCCTGCTTTCATCAAATCTGAACGCATAATCAATTTTCATAGCCTTTCTGCCCACAAATTTAAATTTAAAAATTACATAACCTTACCGTGGGCAGATAAGGCGTGTATGAAAATTCAGCCATCGCTCGTTGCCGCTTGCGGCAAACTGAGCGGGCAATATAAGGCGAACTCGGAAGTAAAGTGTGATTTCACACTTTACTTCCTTTTTTATCTTAATTTTATAAAATTTCTAAATTTTATATTACCATACGAACGGTATAAAATCAAGCGTTTTATGCGGGTTTGAGCTTTGTGTGTTCAGCATTAACTCAACAGCTTTTCCACCTCGGCGGCTTTCAGCACCTTTCCCTGTGATACGACCTTGTCGTTGACGACAATAGCGGGCATACTCATCACGCCGTATTCCATAATCTTCGGCATATCGGTGATGTATTCAACCTCTATATCAAGGCCCATATCCTTTACTGCCTTCTTGGCATTTTCGTACTGCTCGTGGCAGAACTTACAGCCCGCACCTAACACCTTTACACAGCAAATGCCCTCAACCTTCTCGCCGCAACACTCGCTTACAACCTCTGCTGGTTCACCTGTAGGACAATTGCCGTCGCAGCAGCAAGCAGGAGCTTTTGTTTCCTCTTTCTTTTTCTTTTTGAAATTAAACAGTGACATAAATAAACCCTCCTGAGATTATATTATAAAATTTTGTATAACATTGAAAAAATAACCTACAATGATAATTCCGACGGTACAGATGGCGATAAAGACAGCCAGCAGCTTCGGCTTAACTGCCTTTCGCAGCATAATCATAGACGGCAGAGACAGCGTGGTAACGCCCATCATAAAGGACAGCACAACGCCGAGCAACGCGCCCTTGGAAAGCAGGGCTTCCGCAATCGGAATCGTGCCGAATATATCCGCGTACATCGGAACTCCTGCGATTGTCGCGAGAATAACGCCGAACGGATTGTTGTTTCCGAGCAACGCAATAATGAAATCCTGAGGAATCCAATTGTGGATTATCGCTCCGATTCCAACGCCGATTAACACATAGAGAATAACCTTTTTCGCCGTAGAAATTACCTGCTCCCACGCATATTTAATGCGGTCTTTGAAGTGCAGTTCGTCCTGCGGAATATCAATCGCTTTGCCGTTTCTGATATAGTCCTCGACATATTTTTCGAGGTGCAGTTTTTCAATCAGCGTACCGCCCGCAACAGCAATAACAAGGCCGAGTACAACGTAGATAACAGCAATCTTCCACCCGAAAATACTCATCAGCAATACCAGGCTTCCGAGGTCGACCATCGGAGAGGAAATCAGAAACGAAAAGGTCACGCCAATCGGCAATCCCGCGCTCGTAAACCCGATAAACAGCGGAATAGACGAGCAGGAACAAAAAGGCGTTACCGTGCCGAGCAGAGCGGCTATTATATTTGCGCCTATGCCGTGAAATCGGCCGAGAATTTTCTTCGTTCTCTCGGGCGGGAAAAAGCTCTGAATATACGAGATAATCAAAATGAGCACGCCGAGCAGAACCATAATTTTTATGGTATCGTAAATGAAGAAATTTATACTGCCTCCTATTTTACTCGTGGTGTCTAACCCGCAAGCGTTCAGCGCAGATGTAATTAGCCTGTTAAGCCAACTCATACCGAGGATTTCACTTTGAAAGAAATCCCGGCAGGTTTTCAATATTTCCATACAAAAACCTCTTTCTTAAATCGTCAAATTGAAATATATCTATATATTGGTGCTTTTATAAGCCGTGTGGAAAAGCGTTTGAATTCCTTACTTTTCACAACACGACTTATCTTTTTCTGCACAATCTACCTTTGTGAGCTCCCGTAGACATTCTACCGCCGCAGCCGCACCGTCAGGGGAGATTGAATAATGCGTCCATTTTCCTTCTTTACGCCCTGCGACAATATCCGCGTCGCAAAGTATCTTCATATGGTGGGATAGTGTGGGCTGTGTTATTCGCAGGTTATCAAGCAGTACACACGCGCATTTTTCTCCGCTTTGGAGCAGCTTTAATATCCGTATGCGATTTTCGTCACTCAGTGCCTTGAAAATTAAAGCAGTTCTTTTTTCGTACGACTGCAAAGTTTTCACCTCACATAGATGATTATCTATCTATATTATATGCAGTACATAGATATTTGTCAATGATTATTTGTGCGCTAAACCGTAGCTTTCGTCAATCCGGCGGAAGATTTCCTCATTCGACACGGAGCCGTCGAGGATAATTGTGTACCAGCTTTTCTTGCTCATATGCCAACCGGGGAAGTATTTTTTATTATCTACCGTTTGCGACATCTGCTCAGGCTTTATCCGCATTACTATGATTTCGACAATTTCATCCGAGCTGAGCCCAAGTTTTGAGCGCGGGATTGTCAGAACCAGCCCGTACCATTTTTGGCTGTCCTTTCGACGCCAGATGGCGTTATCTGAAAACTTTTTCCACAGAAACTCGAGCTCGTCGCCGTACTTTTCGCGCACATATTCGATAACAGCGTGGGTCTGATCGCTTCGGAAAACATCGGGGTCAAAGCAATTTTGCGAAATATCCCTGAGCACATTTTCGCACACAGTCCTGACCTCGCCCACATACGCGCCGACGGAAGACTCGATTTTGTGGAGAGTGTACTCCTCATCCGACGCGGTGTCCATCATCTGCGTGGTTACCGCACCGCCGTTTGTGACGAAAACGTTCAGCTGAAACTGACCGTTCATCACCTCGGTCGAATATCTGTAGCCGTCAGCTGTCTCGGAAAAACCGTAGCTTATGAGCTTTTCGCGATTCACTTTTTTACCGATGAAAAATTTATCTTCGAACATACTGTAATCCCATAACAAAATTGAATTGGCACAAAAGCCGCCCGAGGGCGGCTTTAGATTTGCTATTTTACTTTAACTATGCAGGCAAGCTTTACGCCGTCGACCTTAGCGACGACTTTGGCGGCGCCCGCCTTTTTGCCCTTGATTACGCCCTTCTGATTTACCTTTACGACCGACGGTTTGGAGGATTTCCACTTAATCGCCGCGCCGCTCGACCGAATAACTTTGAGGGTCTTTTTCTGTCCTATCTTCAGGCTTGTCGAGGTTGCGTTAAGAACAGGGTTAACAACCGTTACCACGCACTTCGACTTTTTGCCGTTGCGCTGTGCGACAATTTTCGTTTTGCCCACTTTCTTTGCCGTTACGACACCGTCCTTGATTGCTGCGACATTCTTCTTCGAGCTCGACCATTTTATCTTGCCGGTCCCGCCCTTTACGGTCAGGGTATAGGTTTTGCCCAAAGCGAGCACAAGCTCGGACTTTGAAACAGTGGGATTAAGGACGGTAACCTTGCAGGTGAGAGTATATGTGTCGTTTTTGGCGGTGATTGTCGCCGTGCCCTTCTTGCGCGCGGTAACAACACCCGCGCTGTTTACCGACGCTATGTTCTTGTTGCTCGATTTGAAGGTCCACGTTCCCTTTCCGGACTTTACAGCGAGAGTGAACTTGTCCTTAAGGTACATTTTCTTCGCGGATTTATTCAGGTACGGACGGACAGTGTACGCCGTATTGCCTAATGTACCGTTTTTATAGGTACAGCGGTTGAGGATAACCCAACCCTCCTTGGATTTGTACGTCGTGTGACCCCATGTGTAGGTGTCGGAATACTCCACCCTATCGACCTTAATATCGGTGCCTTTCGGTATAGTCGCAAGCTTAGTTGTTCCCTGATATTTGTCAAAGAGGTAGGTTTCGTCTTTAGCAACTGTGAAGTTCTCGTACGTTGTCGGGAACTCTGTTACGGTTACCTCGCAAGTGAACGTCATTGTGCCGGAGGTTGCGGTAATCTCAGCAACTCCGACGGAAACACCCGTAACCTTGCCCGCGGAGCTGACCTTCGCGATAGTTTTGTCCGACGACTTCCACGTTACATTGTCCACACCCGTGACGGTGAGTGTAATCTTGTCGCCGATACAGGTAGTTGCCTTTTCGTCGCTGATATAAGGCTCTTCAACCGTAACTTTACACGTCGCGGTTCCCGTGAGAGTTTTTGCGCTTACGGTCGCTGTGCCCGCCTTTACGGCGGTTATTTTTCCGTTTTTGTTGACCGTAGCCACCGCCGTGTCGGAGCTCGAGAAGGTCACGCCGAGGCCGTTGGTCACCGTCAGTTTCTTTGTCTTGCCTACATAAAGCGTCTTTTTAGTAGGCGATACAGTCGGCGGGAGCTGGTAGTAGTTTCCGTTAATACTGCCGCAAACATATTCGCAATAATCGAGAGCTACCCATCCGCTTTTTTTGCTGTAGGTAGTATAGCCCCAGAGGTATCCGCCCGCCAGCTTAAACTGTGTGACCTGAATCACGGTGCCGAACGGAACGGTCGTGAGCTTCGAAGCGCTTGTTGACGCACTTGCGCGCACCTTAAGCGAGTCGGCCTTAACCTGCCACTTCTCGTGGTCGTCAGGCTCGTCGGTCATTTCCTCGGAGTAGTCGGGGTTGCCGTAGCCGATAACGTAGCTTGCGCTCAGCGTGCGGCTTGCGTTAGCCGTGTACTCGCACACCTTGCCGTTAGTCGCGTTGCCCTCGATTACATCAAGGTAGTTGCCGTTAAGCCCCGCAAGCACGCCAGTATGGGTCGAAACACTGCTGCTTCCGGAATCGCGGTAGAACACGATGTCGCCCTTCTGAGGGGTATATGAACCGCCGTACGCTTTGCTGTCGTACCAGCGTCCGATTGCCTTAAACCACGCCACCTCAACGCTGCAGGAGGCGTACTTCTGAATCACGGTGTTCGGGATGTTCGCCTGTTCGGCGCACCAGCTGACGAACATAGCGCACCACGGCTGGTTGACGAAGATACCGTTGTACCAATCGCCGTACTTAGTGCCCACGGAGTTCTCCTGATAGCCGACCTGCGTGCGGGCTACGCCGACAATATCGGTCGCGCCGGAGCCTGTGTTCGTGTAGGTGTTCGGGTAGCCGGTCGGGAATCCCGCCGCTCGAATATCGGTCACGCTGAGGGTCGCCGTCATAGTAAACACAAGTGCTATAATCAGCAGATATGAAGTTATTCGCTTTGTTAATCGCGCCATAAATATCACTCAAAATCATAATTATTTACATAGATTTTTTGACGGAACAGTCGAAGGTGTATTTTTCGACATTTTACTCTAATATTCTAACATACTTCACAAATGAGGTCAACAGCTTTTCCAATTCGAAATGCCCAATGCGTAATACGCAATTATCTTATTTTTTAGAAAATATGCAAGATAGCGAGGTTTGCTCTTTTTATTTGGTAAGTTTTTCCACGGACAAAAGAAAAGTGCGGAAGGCTTTCGCCTTCCGCACGGAA
>JAFLSK010000022.1 GCA_022510945.1 Ruminococcus sp. | reverse complement strand
AACAGGGGTTCACTTAATTGTATTTTTTATTGTCTACTTTTGCTTGACAGATTCACAGAAGACAGAGCCCTTATTTTATAGGAAAGATTATTTATTGCAGCCGCAGCCGGTTTCGAGGTTATCGGGATCGATATCCGCGAGGTTCGGCGGGAAGAATTGCTCAATCGGGAAGTCCACGCGCGAGAACATATCGCACGGGTTGTCGGTCGAGGTTACGCACTCCTTGTCGGGCACGCAGAAATCGTACGCGGGAATGAGCATCTGCACCGTGCGCTTGAGCTGAACGATAGTGAACACGCCGATAGTCGCGAGCACAGAGCGAGCCTGCGACGGAACGATTGCGCCGCCGAAGTACTCGGTCACGCACTCGGGGATAGCCGCGCTCGGCATACACGGACTGCAACACTCGGTAAGGCAAGCAGTAAGCGCCATCGGCTGAGCCACCTGAACCTTCGCTGTGGGCAGGCTGAGCTCGTCGGGATCTACGCAGCCGCTCGTGTTATCGCTCGAGAACACAGCGACATTGCCGCTGCCGCCGTAGAGGATAACGCGCTTTGCGAATACCGAAAGACCGTTAACGGTTGTCGGGGTCGAGCCGTTGTTTGTATATACGTCGAGGACAATTTCGAAGTAGAACGTCATATCAACGGAGTAGAAGCCGCAGTGATAGGTCACGGGCTCAACGTTTACGACAGTGTTGATGATGTTTGCTTCGCGGATTCTCACGGAGACGGCAGTGTTGATGATACTCTGGTTAGCCTCGGTGAAGAACACGCGCATTTCTGACAGGCAGTCCTTGTCGCCGCACGAGTCGTAGACGCGGTCGCCGTCAATGCAGAACGACTGGCTCGGGTTTTCCATGCCGGCGTTGTTTTCTGAGTTCATATTAGGTGTAAAAGGAACATCAGGCATAAGTAATTACCTCCAATTTTTTTGAGCAAGTTGAGTACTGCTCTTTAACATTACATTTTATGGAGGCCCGGTAATTGTGTGCGCAAAATCTTATCTCATTTTTCATCAGTGTTTAGTATTAACCGAACTCCGTTTCCACTAACCTCTGACTGCAATCGGGCGAGTAGGTAAACCTTTTTATGTGGCTTTCGCTTGTAAAATATTTCGGCTCTTTCGGGCTGTAGCTGTAGCTGAACGTGTCGATGATAATCAGCTTGATTTTCATTTTGCGCGGTATAATGCTCTTTATATACACGCTCGCTTGCATACCCTCGCGCGCACTCGGGTGCGTTTCCGCGAGTCCCGCTAAGTTCGGCGTAAGCTCAACAAACGAGCCGTAGCTCTCCACACTGCGTATGATTCCCGTGACGGTCTCGCCCTGCGAGAACATATCCGCGTTCTGCTGCCACGTTCCCAAAAGCTCCTTGTGGCTCAGGCTTATCCGTCCGTTTTCGATTGATTTAATTACCGCGCGGATATTCATTCCCACGCTGAACCGCTCCCTCGGGTGCTCGATTCTCGATACGGAAATCGTGTCTATCGGCATAAGCGCCACAACTCCGCACCCGATGTCCGCGAACACCCCGAACGTTTCGAGGTGGCTTACGCGCGCGTTCACTACGTCGCCGGGGATAAGCGTGTCTATATAGTTGTTATAGCACATTTTTTGCGCCTTTTCGCGCGACAGTATAGCGAGCGGCTCGCCGCTTTCGTCGGCGGTTATGTCGGTTACGACAAAGCACACGGGTCGGTTTACCCTCGAAATAACCGCAATATCGCGCACCGTACCCTCGCGGATTCCGATAGCGCCTTCCTCGCGCGGAATAATCGCCCTCATTCCGCCGAGATTAAGGTGCAGGTTGTGTCCTTGGTCGCACACGAGCACTTTCGCCTCGAGTATTTTTTGCCGCGCCTGCGCCTCGCGGAGTTTTTCGGGATTGTTTATGTATAGCTGGTTTTCTTCTGTATTCAATAAATTACCCTCGGGTAAGAATATCGGCATTTTTAAAACCTCTCTTTCTCATAAAATTCTATGAGACCGAAAGCTTTTTTATTACACTTGCATTTTGTATAGTTTTGTACTAAAATTAATAAAGAAATCTTTTATTAAAAGAAAGGAACGTATATATGAAGCTTAAGAAAATTATTTCAATTATTATGGTTGCCGCTCTCATCGGCAGTACTGCTGTCTCCCTTACAGGCTGTGGCGAGGATAAAACGAACACCGAAACCACCGCCGCACCAACCGAGGCGCCTACTGCCGCTAAGTCATCGAAAAGCGCGGCCGTTCAGGCGCTCGCGGACGAGGGAATTGACGTTGATGCCCTCGGAATTGACCCGCAGATTACCTACGCCGACGACGAGGAGTACGGCTTCCAGCTTGAAAAGCCCGAAAAGGGCGATACTATCGCAATCCTTCATACAAGTATGGGCGATATAACTCTGCGTTTCTTCCCCGAATACGCGCCGAAAACCGTAGAGAACTTCCTTTCACTCGCGAAGGACGGTAAGTACGACGGCGTAACCTTCCACCGTGTAATAAACGACTTTATGATTCAGACGGGCGACTACGAGAACCACAACGGCACGGGCGGTACAAGTTCCTACGGCACACAGTTCGAGGACGAGTTCTGCGACAAGCTCAACAACCTGCGCGGCTCTGTCGCTATGGCGAACAGCGGCAAGGACACCAACGGCTCGCAGTTTTTCATCAACCAGAAATCCGCCGAGGCATTCACTCGCTCGGGCGGTATTGAGTCATACAAAACCTCTTGGAACAATATAATGTCTATGCTTCAGCAGTACGCAAGCGACACATCAACCCTCTCGCAGATTATCAGCTACTATGGCACAGGCCTCTACAACGCGAACGTAGTTCCTGCCGAAATCGTAAAACTCTACAACAAGAACGGCGGCAACCCGAACCTCGACGGAGCATATCAGGCGGGTGACGCGGGTCACACCGTGTTCGCTCAGGTAATCGACGGAATGGACGTTGTTGACGCTATCGCCGCGGTAGAAACCGACGAAAGCGATAAGCCCAAAAAGGACGTAACAATCGACTCAATCGAAATCACGGAATATAAAGGATAATCTATGAGCAAGCCTATTATTGCTATAATGTACGACTTCGATAAAACCCTGTGTACCAAGGATATGCAGAACTACCGCTTTATCCCGAGCCTCGGAATGGAGGTTAGGGAGTTCTGGGACTACACCAACGAGGTGCAGCACGGCGAGCATATGGACTCGATTCTTGCGTATATGTACGCCGCGATTAAACTGTCGCACGAGCGCAACATTCCGCTCAAGCGCGAGGGTCTCGAGGACAACGGCAAGGGTATCGAGTTTTTCCCCGGAGTTATCGAGTGGTTTTCGCGTATTAATAAGTTCGCTGAGGAAAACGACGTCGCAGTCGAGCACTATGTAATCTCCTCGGGTATGAAGGAGATTATCGACGGCACCGTCATCAGCGGCGAGTTCAAGAATATTTTCGCGAGCGAGTACCTCTACGACGAGAGCGGAAACGCCGTATGGCCGAAAACCGCTGTTAATTACACGAACAAAACGCAGTTCGTCTATCGTATCAACAAGGGTGTGCTCGACGTATCCAACGACGTCGACCTCAACCGCAGTATGCCTGACGACAGTAAGCGCATACCGTTTCAGAATATGATTTACATTGGCGACGGACTTTCCGACGTTCCGTGTATGAAGATGATGAAAAGCTACGGAGGTAGGGCTATCGCGGTGTATCAGCAGCTCGACGACAAGGTAAAGGAGCTTCTTAAAAAGGATAGGGTCGACTTTATCTATCCCGCCGACTACCGCGAGGATAAGGGGCTCGACCGCACCGTAAAGGATATTATCCGCAATATGGCGATATCCGACAGACTCTATGAGGAGTATTCAAACCAGCAGAAAGAAATAGACCAATAACTAAGACCGCCGAAAGGCGGTCTTAATTATGTTAAAAATTCGGGATTTGGGAAACAGAATTTTTGTAGTCGCTTTTTACGCATTCCTTTTAATGCCTAAAATTCTTTTGAGCTTACGAGTTACCTTTTTCGGGAAGCTTGTGGTCACCCAGTCAACCGTGGACTGAAGCTTCTTGTTTTCTTCCTTTAGCTCCTTGACTTCGGCCTTTAGGTCTCTAATCAGCTCAGCCGTTTCGTTCGATTTGGTGTTCTGCAAAGCTATCATCTGCGCAATAACGTTCATATAGTCGGAGGTTGTGTATTCGGGCAGACTATCGTTAGTGATTTTCTGTTCCTCAAAAAACAGCTTACCGTCCTCGCGTCCGAGGTATTCGCGCGCAACGTTTGAGTTCGATTCCTCATATCTTTTCAGTAAGGCTACCGCTTCCTCTCCGGTCATAAACTCATTCGAAGAAATCGGGCGCACGTCGTCGTTGAGCACGACAACCTTTTTTATAAGGTCCTGAATATAACCCTTGCGCTCCACAAGACCCTCTATTTTATTAAGTTCGCGCTTTGTCTCAAGGTAAATACCTGTCAGACTGGTGTTTGAAAGCCTTGGCGGTTGAACGTACTCGTCGGTGTATTCAAGTCCGACAGTAGTCAAGAAATCGGATATGATGGTTTTCTCAGGCCCGATATACTGATTCTTTTCGTAAACTCTAACGAGCATATTCTCCTTGCCGATAACGTCGGAGATTGTGTTAAGTCTATCATAGTAATCAAGCTTGAGACGCTTGAAACGCTTGCCGCTTAAGTATTCCTGTATCGTTTCGGATAAGCCGGTCTCCTTGACGTGCTGAGCCCAGAAGGACTGAATAAACAAATCCTGACGTCTCAGATATACTATAACCTTGATTTCAACGTCGTGTGCGTTAAGCCTGTTTCTGAGGTTTGTCCAGAAGTCCTTTCCTCTTGTTCTTTCGCCGGAGTTCCAGATTGACTCCTCCGAGAGTATTGCGTTCGGATACTCGTCCAAAAGGTCGAAAAGCTTGTCAAAGCATTCGTTCTCGATTCTCTTCTCCTCTTTTTTGAGTCGATTCCTGTCCTCGTCTCTGATAACGCTTACAAGGAAATGACCATTACGGTTAATTCCGATTTTGCCGAATCTTATGCCGAAATCGGGGTAAACGTAGCCCTTTTGCTTTAGGGTATCGTTGTTTAAGCGGAGAAAATTCTGAATATAAGACGTGCCGGTTTTTGGCATTCCGATATGCAAGTATAGTGTTGACATAATTACCTTCCTTAACAACAATTCTATATTTGTATATTGTTATCCTGAATTATTTATATTATAAAATTATGATATAACCTGAAAATAATTTTGATGAAATAATGTGATTATCCGCTATAAATTGAGGGAATTATGACGATAGACTATATAGGAAACTTTTTTGTGAACAAAATTGAAATTGTACAAAAAATTGGAAAAATCTATTGACTGCAATCTGATAATGGGCTATAGTTAAATTGTAAACAATCCTCTTCTTAGGAGATAAAAATGAATATTCTGTTTTTACTGAAGATAAAGAGCGACGTAAGCTATATTTACGACAACAACACGCTCCGCCAAGGACTCGAGAAAATGCAGCGGCACGGATACACCGCTATCCCCGTAATCTCGAAGGACGGCGACTATGTCGGCGCAATCAGCGAGGGCGACTTCCTATGGCACATTCTGAAATTCGGCCGCGGCAGCCTAAAGGACCAGGAGCAGTACCGCGTGAGCGATATTATCAGAAAGGACTTTATGCCCGCCGTTAAGGTCAGCGCAACCGCCGATGAGCTCATCGACAAAGCGACTAACCAGAACTTCGTGCCTGTCGTAGACGACCGCAACAAGTTCATCGGCATTGTCACCCGTCGCGATATAATCAAATATTTTGTAAACAAACAAAAATAAAGCAAAGGGTATGTTCACTCGAACATACCCTTTAGTTTTGCTTTGCAAATAAAAATATTTGATAATTTGTAAAATATACTTGACAAACTGTAAAATAAGGTGTAATATATCATCACAAAGTAAAACGCTTTGAATTTTTTATGGAGATGATATTATGTCGAATAAATTAGTTTTACGCATTGGTTGTGTGGCAGGATTGATTATTGCAGCATTAATTTTTGGTATAACAGCGTATGTGAATATCCGTAAGGGCAAAACAACTCAGTACGATGAACGTCAGGTGCTTGCACGAGGTGCTGCGGCTAAGGCTTCGTACGCTGTTGCAATTTTTTATATGTCTACTTGCTTTATAGTCGAACTTATGGATTTAAAGTGGGCAACGCTTTCGGTGCAGATGGTTCTCGGAGCACTTCTTTCTGGTACTGTGTATTCAGTAGTGTGCATATTTAAAAATGCTTATTTCGGAGTAAAACAAAAGGGTTATGTAACTACTATAGTGACGTTAATAGTTTGCGCATTATCGAATATGTATCTTGGATTTGTTAATTTAGGTTTGCGTGAAGGACTTCTGTTTTTTACAGACGGAGTATTAGATTTGGGTTCGGTATTCATTATTGGACCAATTTTATTGTTTATTATAGTCATCGCGCTTATAATTAAAGCTATACTTGAAAAGAGAGCAGGCGCGGAAGAATAAAGAAATTCTGAAAATATTTTACGGAGATGATATTTATGGCAGACAATTTTATTTATGGTATCGGTTTTATGGCGGGATTATTGGGCGCTATGTTGATTGGTCTTATAATTGTGCTTACAAAAATTCATAAGAAAAAACACACGCAGTTTGACGAACGTCAGGTTCTTGCGCGAGGTACTGCATATAAGGTCTCGTTCTTTGTTGCTATTTTCTATATGCTTGCTTGTTTTTTAGTCGAACTTTTTGAGCTGAGGTGGGCGATATTTACAGTACAAATGATTATCGGAGTATTTATTACCTGTGCCGTGTTTGCTATTATGTGCATATTCACAAATGCCTACTTTGGAGTTAATCAGAAAAATTCTGTAGCTTATATAGAGGTGTTAGCGTCCATAGGGTTAATGAATACGTTTATCGGAATTAACAATTTGAGCGATTGGGGGCTGCCTTTTACAGACGGAGCACTAAATTTGAACTCCATAAATTTTATTGCGGCAATCTTCTTGTTTATTATTGACATCGCGCTTATAATTAAAGTAATACTTGAAAAGAGAGCGAGCGTTGAAGAATGAAGAATCTACGGTTAAAAAGCGCGCGGGCGGCGAAGGATATGTCCCAGCAGCAGCTTGCTGACGAGGTAGGCGTATCCCGCCAGACAATCAACGCCATAGAAAAGGGAGACTACAACCCCACAATCAATTTGTGCATTTCAATCTGCAAGGTACTTAACAAAACCTTGGACGAACTCTTTTGGGAAAACTGAAAACGCAAAAGCAAGGGCATCTTCCGCACTGCACGGAAGATGCCCTTAATAAAAGCCGTTTATTGTAATTGATACACTTTAATATCCTCTTTAATCGAATCCTTAAAAGTAAATAATTTAATGAAAAAATAATCTACAACTTCTTCATCAATCAAAATCCAATTATCACTATCTGATAAGTAATAGCGGGAAGTTTTTATAAAGCTATGTTTTTTCTTTTCGGTAACCGTTTTAATTGTACGATTTATCAGCGGAGAAACATATTCAACAATGGCATTTTCAAATTCATCTTGATTATTAAAGTCACCTTCCTGCCACGAAACTTCATCGTCCAAATCCGCGTAAATGTAATGTTCACCGTTGGTTTTCATCATACTTAAACTTAAAACAAGGTTTGGGTTTTGTGCACTACCTGAAAAAGCGATATATTCTTTGTTTTCGATAAAGTTAGTAATCCCACAGTTGTTTGAAACCTTTGTCATAATATTGTTGTAGCAATTGCTTAGGCTTTTGTGTATATTAGGGTGATTTTGTGAAACAAAAGATTTGTGATTTGTTTTTTGTTTTTTTATTTGTTTATCTTTTAACGGTTTGTATAAAGGTTCCTCTAATACCCACGGAAGTTTTATTTGCATAACAGAAATTGTAAAGTATTCTCCGGTTTGTTCATTGGGTGAAGCAAATTCATTGGTTATAATAACGCTGAGAAACAAGTTATCATATATGTCAATTTCAAATTCTCCCATTTCGATGATTTTTCCGCAGACGGTATAATCAACATTGAAGTAATCAATGTGATTATCCATTTCAACACTGCATATTTCATCCGGTCTTGAAACATCAATACCAAATTCACTTAAAAAAGTATCAAGCTTAGGGAATTTTCCCTTGATTTGTGCGTAGTAATTACGACAGTATTCACATTCGCAAAGAGAATGTGTCTTATAGTATTCTTTTGTTTTTTCAATATCAACGGAAAATATGTAGTCATACTTTTGTATAGTTGTCATAAACACACCCCTTTTTATTTGTAGTTGTGATATATTACATACAAATTTATATAGGCACCTTCCGTTAGGAGAGTGCCTATTATTCTATAAATAATTATTACATTACACAAATCCAAGCGGATTAAGCCTTGAGCCGCCGCTTGTGCGAACCTCGAAGTGGAGGTGAGGGCCTGTGCTGTCGCCTGTGGAACCCACAGCCGCAATCGTCGAACCCTTGCTTACGCTCTGACCGCGGCTGACGTAAACCGCGCTGCAGTGACCGTATAGGGTCTTGTAGCCGTTGTTGTGGTTGATGATAACGTAGTTGCCGTAGCCTGAGCTGTCGTAGCCCGCCCACTCAACCGTACCGCCGTCGGAAGCGACAACCGCTTTGCCGTATACACCGCCTGCCGCGATGTCGATGCCGGTGTGCATTCTGCCCCAGCGCGCGCCGTAGCCGGAGGTGATGTTGCGCGTGTAGGGAAGAGGCCACATAAAGCTGCCCGAGCCGCTCGAGTAGCTGTTCTGATAGTACGAGGTTGAGGTGGAAGTCACCGCGGCCTTCTTCTTTGTGCCGACAACGATGATTTTCTTTTGCGCCTTCTTCGTGGTTTTAGTTTTGGTGACGTAGGCGTCGGTCTGAACGCCGTCGACGTAGGTCACGCGGTAGGTGATTATCTGCTTACCGTTTCTGCCGTTCTGAATCGTCTTTCTGTAGTCTGTGTATTTCGAGCTGTCGTACTTCACCTTTGTGGTGTAGGGTACGGTCTGCTTGTACTCAATATCGGTCGAAAGCGAAAAGCTGAGCTTGTCTAAGTTGTCCTTAACAATGTTCTCGCTATCGTCAACGTAAACGCTCTTGTACGCGCCGTATACGATTTCAACATCGTTTTCGAACTTGTCGGTTGTTTCGTCGTCATATCTCGCCTTGTAATCGTCTAAAGCCTTTTGCAGTGCGTTCTGCAGAGCGTCCTTGTCGAGAGCTACGCCCACGAGCTGTTTGTCGATATAGAGGCCGTAGCCGTCTGTGAGGATTTCGTCGTCGCTGATTGTTTTAGCGAACTCGGAGTGTACCACGCGCGAAATCTCGGTGTCGTTGACGGATATTGTCGCGGTCTCGCTCTTTACCTCAGGCTCGTATGCCTGCTCGTCAGACGCGAACGCGCTGAACGAGATAGCGTTGGTAGATACCACAGTGCACAGCACAACCGCCGCGAGCGAGGTCGCAAAGCTGAGCGCAACCTTGCGCTTGAGGAAGTGAGGAGAGAACGGCCTTCTGCTGCTTGCGTGACGGAGCGCGTTCTGCTTTGCTACGCGTATAGCCGTGGTCGGCAGAGCCTGCGCACCCTGCTTGCGCTGGTTAGCGTAGTGCTGCTCGAGGCGCGTCGGCTTAGCCGCTTTTCTCTCTGTCTTGTTAACCTTGTATTCCTCAGCAGTTTCCGAAATCAGCGCGCGGCTGATTTTCACGAACTTCCTGAGGTTGGCTGAAAAACTTTTCTTTCTTTTCCTTACGGGTCTGACGGTCTCTATTTCCCCGAAACCGTCGATTCCGATAAACTTGGTTTTCATAAAATACACCTTACCGATAAATTATTACAAATTTGTAAAAACTCAAGTACAATTATAACATAAAGTTACATTTTTGCAACCTTTTACCAAATATTCGGCAGGTTGCACAAAGCGCAAGGTGAATTTTTATATTGCTTTTATAGAAAAAAGCCGCATTACGCGGCTTTTCGTAGTTATTTCTGATTAATACTGCATCTGTCCTACAGTGTAGTCCTTAATAACCTCGTAGTAATCTATGAGCGCCTTGTGCGCGCCCGCCACGTCGTGCTCGAGGTAGTTTCCGCACTCGACCTTGCTGTTTCCGGGGATATCGCCCTCGTGGTTGATGCATTTTTTTATGGTGTCCTTCATCAGCTTTAGCGCAGTCTCGTTGTCCATATCACGCACAAGAAAGTAGAATCCCGTCCTGCACCCCATAGGGCCGAAGTAAATCACCTGCTGTGAGAGCTCACTGTTGCGAGAGTAGGTCGCAAAAAGGTGTTCGATTGTGTGCATAACAGGGTTTGGCAGAAACGGCGGTGTGTTCGGCTTAATAAAGCGCATATCGAATGTGGTAATATCGCCGTCTATTCTGCTTACATAAATTCCGCGGTCAAGCTTGTTGTGGTCGACCGTAAAGCTTGTTATCTTCTTCATCGTTTTCTACCTCTCCATAAACATTATGTTCAAATCCACGGTGCCGCTGATTCCGTCAACCGTGATGTTCTCCGAGTGCTGCCAGATTTTCACGCTCTCGTCAATTTCGGGTGTGTCGTCGTACTCGGCAATCCATCTCAGCATATCGCTTTCCTTATATATAGTGCCGAACTCCTCGTCATCGCCGTAGACCATCGGCTCGTAACCGTTTTCGAGCATAACCTGACCGAATGTATCGGCAAACTTCTCTATATCATCGTCCGTCACGTTGTCCGTGCGGGCGTCGTCGTCCTTGATGTGCTCGAAATCGTACGCAATCGGTAAATCAAGCTTATCGTCGCCGACAATACTGAGCGCGTACTCCGCCTCTTGTGCCGCTTCGTCCTCGCTTGTCGCCTGACTGAAGAAGTAGCCGCCGACCATTATGCCGTTTTGTCTCGCTCCGTCTATGTTGCGGCGAGCGTTCTCGTCCGTGTAGAGCGTGCCGCTGTCGCCGTAGCCGCGTCCGCCGAGCCGAATCATCACAAATTCAACGCCGCTTTCTGCGACCTTTTTCCAGTCAATATCACCGCTGTAGGACGAAACGTCAATCCCCGTAAGCGAGTACACCCTCTCGTCCGAGTAGGTGAGAAATCCGTTCTCATCCCTTTGAAAACTCGACTCATCAACGACACGCCATGTCACAGGCTCAGTAGCAAGAACCTCTGCAACCGAGCTTTCGGGAGTGGTAGTTTCCTCTGTTTCCGCTTTGGTGCAGGAGGTCGCAAAAAATATGAAAAACATCGCAAAAATCGCACATAGCAGCTTTTTGTTCATAGTATCACCGAAATGATTTTATCACAAAACGAAGAACGAGTAAATAAATATGTAAAAAAATCTATTGCTATATGGGTAGATTTAAAGTATAATGTTACAATAGTAAGTCTGTAATTTTATACGGGGAGGTGCGATTTTTGGCTAAAAAAATGAGTAAAACCGAGCTCTTTTCCGCTGTAGATAAGGCCAAAACAATCGCCGACCTCTTCAAGCTCGTTAAGGAGCAGGACATAAATATGCGTATGCACACTCTCCCGAGTGCGAGCAACGTCGCGCCCAAGCGACTCGAAATCCGAACCTTTCCGCCGAACTTCTCGCACCTTGACAGGCTCAAGGCGGCGGTAAGGCTGACAGTAGAAAACACTAAATAGACTGAATTTTTGTACACTATGATAAAATTTAAAAATCGACATAAAATAGCTTTTCAAATCAGGTAAAAAGTTGTAAAATATTCGTGCAAAAACAAGCTATATCTTTTAGAAAGAAGTAATCATATGAAAAAATTAGTTTCAATTTTACTTGCAATTGTGATTATATGCTCGACTTTACCGATTGCGATTTCAGCGTCAGCCGCGACTGACGAAACACAGCCCGCGGCCGAAACCGCAACGACGGAGACCGAGCCGGAGACGGAGCAGGTCGATACAACCGAGCCTATGGAGGAATCCACCTTTTTGACCGAGCCCGAAATAATCGAGCCTACAGAGGAGCAATCTACCACACCTACTGAGACGGAGACCGCTGAGCTCCCATCCTCTCCGACTGAGCCTACAACAGCTCAGCCGACAAATCCTCCGCAGGTAACTCCGAAGCCTGTCACTAATCTCACGGTGAGCGCCGCCAATACGAGCGAAGTGAGAATCAAGTGGACTCCGAGCGCAGACGCGACCAAGTACATAATCTATCGCGCCGCTGAGAAGTCCGACGGAACATATGGTGACTATAAGAAGTACAAGACAATAAACGACAAGTCCGCAGACACCTTCAAGGACACAGGACTCACCGCGGGCAAGGCATATAAATACAAGGTCTACGCCTACCGCGTAGCGGACGGCTACACGACCCACAGCAGCGCCGCCACGGTTACCGCACTGACAAAGCTTAACCCTACCTCAAAGGTTACGCTTAAGGACAAAAGCTATGATTCTATGACCGTTTCGTGGACGAAGGTCAAGAACGCGGGCAAGTACATAATCTACCGCTCTGTCGAGAAGGACAACGGCTCTTTTACCGCGTATAAGGCGATAAAGACCGTAAAGAATAACGTTAAGTCCTACTTTGATACTAACCTCAAAGCAGGCAGAATCTACAAGTACAAGATTGTCGCCAAGCGCACAAAAAGCAAAATCACCGTGCAGAGTAAGGGCAAGGCGACCAAGGGTATGACAGCCCTCAAAACCCCGAAGAAGTTTGCACTCAAGAAGGTTACGACAACCGCAATCGGTATGGCGTGGAGCAAGGTCGGCAGGGCTGACCGATACGAGCTCTACAGAAACGGTAAAAAAATCAACACCATAAATAAGACAAGCTACACCGATTCCAAAATTTCCACAGGTCAGAAATACACCTACAAGGTGCGTGCTGTGCGCATATATAACGGCAAGAGCTACTACGGCGACTTCGTCTCGCTCGAAGCAGAGACCGCAATCAGCAACGTCGGCGGAATCACCGTCAAGTCCTACAACTGCCACGGTCTCTTTACCTGGAAAGAGGTTGCGGGCGCGAGCGGCTACGACGTGTATGTGCAGAACGCAAAGGGCAAGTGGGTCTACAAGGGCACTTCCACCGTGAGCGCTTACCTCACCGGCCGTCTTAAACTCGGCAAAACGTACAAGTACGCGTTCAAAGCATATAAGCTTGTCGGAGGCACAAAGCTTTACAGCAAAGCTAAGAAGGCTAAGGTGCGCGTGACCGACGGCGCGTTTGGCAAAACGGTCAGCGGTACTTGGGTCGAGGTCTGCACCGAAACCCAGTCGATGACGATGTACGTCAATAATAAAGTCTACATTACCACTCCCGTCGTAACGGGTCAGTACGGCCCGCAGGGCACGACCCACGGTTACCACCACGTTATCAGCAAAAAAACGCCTGCGAGACTTCGCGGCTCCTACAACGGCCATTCCTGGGACGTTAACGTAAAATACTGGCTTGGCTTTACGAGCGACGGTCAGGGTATCCACGACGCGACCTGGCGCGGTGCCTTCGGCGGAAATATCTACAAGACCAACGGCTCCAATGGCTGCGTAAATACCCCGATGACCGCGGTCACAAAAATCTACAATAAATCATATATGGGTATGCCGATTATCGTGTACTAAAAACTAAGACCTGAGCAAACGCTCAGGTCTTTTTTGCGCGGAAATTTAAACATCATACTAAACACTAATTAAAAAGTGGCTATCTTCCAGGCATATTTTGCGCCATATATCGCACCCTGTCCTCGAAAGGCGACAGCCTTTCTGCGGTATGGCGCTCGTCTGACACAAAATCTGCTCTGAAATCTTATCTCACTTTTAATCAGTGTTTAGTATCAAAAATATCGTTTGGCTGAATATCAAAAATTTTGCAGAAAGCGGCGATTTCGATATCAGTGATAAAACGTTTTCCGCACTCAATTCTTTGAATTGCGTTTTTGTCCAAATCTATGCCGATTAGCTGGAGCTTATCCGCAAGCTGCCGCTGGCTGCATTTTGGACTCATATTCATTCGTAGTTCAGCAATCGGAGCTATGCGTTTTGTGTGCGTGTAACGTCAGTTGTGCGCACTTTTTTATGAAAAATTAAAAAATTTCAAAATACCTGTCACAAAACTCTCGTTGCGGAGGTTATAGTATATAAGAGGTTAAAAATTTCGCCTAAAACAAAATGTTCACAAAATTGTATGCGAAAATTAGTTTGTTTTACACAAACACACGCAAGATAATTTTAAAACATTCACAATTGTTTCCGACTGATTGCAGTGGTAAAATATTCTTAACAGAGATATTGGCGCTCTGTTATAAATTTCAAGTTAGGAGGTTTTTATAATGAAAAAATATATTGCTCTGATTATATCTGTATTTTTTATACTTATGACCGCACTTCCCGCGAGCGCGATGGAACTGGAAGTGGACACAGAATTTGCCTTAAATACTTTCAAAATTTTTTACGAATATCAGACAGGCGGGAAAAAGATAAAGAAAAATCCTGATAACACCGATGCTGTTTGCCTCTATGATGTTTGGCCGAAAAACGGAAAGTATTATCTTTTATTTGAGTTTGTTTCCGAAGACGCGGAGGAGAAAGAGTACTACCACACCTTCGGTGAGAACGGTATGTACTACGAGAAATCCGATATAACAAACCTGCTGTATCCGTCCGGACTCGTTGTATGTGATTCGTATAATATATACACAGGCTCTTTCTTTGATTTTTATGAGCATGATACCAGTAAGCCTGTTCTTAGAGACCGCGACGTGAGCGAATGGACGGACGATGACTTTATGTCGATCGAGAAAGCGTGCAGTCTCGACCCGAGTTTAGCAGAGGCTCTTGTGAAAAAAAGAGAAAACATCGGTATTGTTCCTGTTGAAGAACGACCAACCGAGAGCCCTACAGAAACAACCCCGACTGAAAGTCCCACTGAGACAAATCCGCCTTCTGCTAAGACAAGCGTCACAGTAAAAAATGCTCCTAAGACCCTCTATGTAAAGGGTACGGCGAAGATTAATGCGGACGTTAAGAACGGAAAAGGTACAACTACCTACAAGTCAAGCAACACAAGGGTTGCAAAGGTTAGCGCAAGCGGCAAGATTACTGCGCTTAAGAAGGGCACGGCTACAATCACCGTGACCAACAACGGCGTATCTAAGTCATTCAAAATCACCGTTAAAAATCCGAAGTTAAATAAATCTAAAAAAGCCTTGAAAAAAGGCGTGAAATTTACCCTCAAAATCACGGGCGGCGTAGGCAAAGCTAAGTTTACATCAAACAACAAGAAGATTGCCACAGTAAATAAGAACGGCAAAATCACCGCTAAGAAGAATGGTAAGGCTACCATAACCGTTAAGACAAATGGAATGAAGCTAAAGTGCAAAATCAAAGTTAAATAAACCCAAAGCAAACATAAGGGCAGGCATAACCATTTGGTTATACCTGCCATTTCTATGTGTGAATTTAATTGCGAATTTATTTATACTCGTTCTCGTAGCAGAAGTACGGCGCAATCGGGTCGAGCGCGTTGACTCTGTAGAGCGTGTTGTCTCCTCCGGTGAGCACCTGCTCCTCGCTGTACTCTTCAGCCGTGCCGTCGGTAAATTGAATGTGGTTGTATTGGTGACAGTTGAGGGTTATTTTGTATATCTTGTTTTTGTTTTCGTCCTCGCCGACGTAGGTCATCTCCTGTCCGTCGC
Source organism: Ruminococcus sp. (assembly GCA_022510945.1). Classification (GTDB taxonomy): domain Bacteria; phylum Bacillota; class Clostridia; order Oscillospirales; family Acutalibacteraceae; genus Ruminococcoides. The sequence goes on along the minus strand of JAFLSK010000022.1, from coordinate 9,637 downwards.
CGTTATCACTTTTCAGCGACCACAGCTTTGCGTAGACCTTGTCCCAGCCCTTTGTATTCGATAAATACACGGTTATTTTGCCTTCGTCGCAGTACGGCAGAAGCCCGAGATACGCTTCGCTGAGCGTTTTGTACGCGCTGTCGGGGTTCGAGCTCAGCGCAGACATATAGTACTCGCTTTTTAACTTCTGATAGTCGTCGTAGGAACTGAATGTGTAAAGATTGTCTAAAAGCCTCTTCGCTCTCTCGCGAAGGCTGAGAACATCATCGGGAGTAATGTTTTTGCACTCAAAGCTCTTCGGCATAGTGAAAACGCGCTGTGCATACACGCCGAGCGCGGTTCGGTCGACGTGTAGGTTTACGCTCTTTTCCTCGGGGATTTCAGTCTTTTCGCTCTTTTCGGGAGCCGACTGACGACAGCTTTCCATAATGTAGCACGCTGTCGGGTAAATCATATCGTGGTAGAGGTTTTCGCCGTTGAAAATAACCTCGTCGTCAAAAACCTGAACGTAGTAGCCCTCGGTGAAGTCCTCGTACTCCTCGCCCGAGTTCGCGGCGTAGCTGAGTTTGTGGCTCGAGTAGTTGAGCAAGGTCGGACAGCACACGGAGCTGTCGTGAATCATATTGCACGAGGTGTCCGACATATTCGAGTAGTTGTAGCCGTATTTCAGCGCGATGTGAGTGTGTCCCGAAATCCAGATGAGGTCGGGATACTTCTGAATAATGTCGCGGAATTTCACGGTGGATTCGTACTCTGTGCCGAGCGGAACGGTGTAGTAGTTGTCCTCGTCGTCGCCCGCGCCGTAGCCCTCAATTAAGGCGTGCTGAATAAGGTAGATATTTCTGTTCTTGCCGTAGTGCTCGCGCAAAAGGTTTTCGAACCACTCAAGCTGCTCGTCAGAGAACTCGTCGCCCTCGTCGGGACTGTACTTGTACTCGAGCGCCATAAAGATGAACAGGTCGCCCGTGTTCGGCTCCTCGACATAGTAGTAGGGCTTGTTCTCGGCGATTGTGTCGCGAGAGCCGTCGAGACCCGTGGCGGTGATGAAGGTTTTGAGAGCCTCTTTTTTCTTGCCCTGCCTCAGCTCATGGTTGCCGCTTCCCTCGTAAATCGGGTTGGTGTACAGAGAATCGGCGAGAATTTGCTGATACTTGTCAAATTCTTTCGCGGGGCCTTCGGCGTTGGTGATGTTGTCGCCCGCTGTGACGATAAAGTCGGCCTTACGCTTTGCGGCGGTTTCGAGAGCCTTCTCCCAGTGGAGTTCGCTGTGGCGGTAGAACACCGAGGAAGCCTGGTCGATATGAATATCGGAGTAGTTCATAAAGGTGTAGTTTGCGTCGTCCGCGGTGTATTTTAAAATTTTACTTTTAGGTATATCGTAAACAGCCTCGGCGGACTTTACGTCCGTCGTGTTTTTGTTTTTTACAGCAATCAGCTTGGTCGCGCCGACGGGTATAGCGTTGTGGTCTGAGAAGCTGAACTCGCCTTTACCGCTCTTTACCTCGACCTCGGCGATTTCGTAGTAGCCGTCCAGCGCCTTTTTGTCGTCCGCCCAGTACAGATAATATGTACCGTCGGGCATATTGAGCGTGATTTTTCCTTCGGCGTAACCCGCCTTCTGCGCCTCGTCTCCGACAAAGCTGTACTCTATCGCGGAGGCTGCCGCCGCGGGCACTACTGCCACGCCCGACATCAACGCAGCCGAGCAGATGGCGGCGATTATTCTGCTGAATTTATTCATAAAATCCCTCTTTTCGAGCAATTATGTACTGAAACAATTTTACCATACTTTTTTAAAAAATAAAAGTGTTTTCAAGAAAGCGTGCTGTGCACGCTTTCTTCACTCATCGCTCGTTCTGCGAAGCAGAAACTGAGCGGAGAATACTAATTATTTTTTATTTTATAGGAGTCTGATAATATCTTGGTTTCAAGAACCAATTAGGTTAAATTTTGTGGTTTGTTAAGGAGCACTTTTTATAAAATAAAAAAAATGAGCATATATTTATTTTCACCTGAAATAATAATCTTGAGGTGAACAAAATGTTTGACAAAGATTTTTTTGACGATTATCCGATTGACTACGAGGACGATTACAATATGGCGACCGCGTCCGCAAATGATATGACGGGTCTTATCCCGCAAGCCCCCGAGTCGGACAGGGAGATGGCGGAGTACGAGGACATCTATCCGTTCGAGCCCGACTACGACGACTTTTCTATCCCTGAGGAATAAAGCAATATCAAAAAGACAGCTTCAAAACGAAGCTGTCTTCACTCATTTTCTATCAAAAAATCTTACCGGACCGAAGTTGCAGATGTATTTCTGAGACTCGTGAAATTTGGAAAATCCGCTTTTCGTTCCCCTCGGGTTGTACATATACAGGATACGGTGCTGGACCGCGTCCATATCCATATCAAAAATATAAACGACCGCTTTCTTGCACGATTCTGACGCCGCGCGGTCGGTTCTGCCGTCGTAGTGAAGGTACTTTATAACGGTAGCAACATCGTCAATCTTGTACGTCGCCATAGCGTTCTTGACCGCCTGAGCGATAAGCGCCGCGCCGGTGAATCCGCCCGTGCCGTACTCGCCCATACAAAGCCGCTCTAAAAGCTCGCGGTTTTTGTCGGACAGCTCGATATGCGGACAGCTGTAGTTTTTGTCAGGATTGTCGATGGCTACGAGGTAGCCCTTGTCCCACTGCTCGCTGTAGCTTGCTTTATGCGCTACGGGAGCCGCTGTCGCAAAGACCGTCGCCTCAGTCGCCTTCTCTGTTGGCTTTTCGGTGGGTTTCTGCGTCGCTGTTTCGACCTTTTTCGTAGCGGTGAGTCTTTCGTTCTCGTTCTTCTTGACCTTGTCCGCCATAGCGCTGCGCTCAGCTTGCTTAATCTCGCGAATCTCGATCTCCGCCTCGGTGGTTTCGGGTACGATTGCGGCGTAGGTGTACTCCTCTGTCGTCTCGTTCGGGGTCGTGCTCTCGGTGTCGAGGTAGTTCATAGCAGTCGGCACGCCTAAAGCAACACACAGCACTAAAAGGGCACAAATCAATATTATGTTGAGTCGGCTTTCAAAAACACTTCTCAAAAAATCACCTTTTACCTGTAAAACAATTACGGCTTATACTAAAGTTTAGTATTACTTCACCATACTGTCGTAAACCTTCTTGAAGGTGTCTATAACGTACTGCGCCTGATCGTCCGTGAGGGTCGAGTTCATCGGGAGGGTCAGCTGGTTTTTGTGCATATTATAGGCGTAGGGATAGTCGCTTATATCAAAGCCTTTGTTCTTGTAGGCGGAGAGCATCGGCAGCGGTTTGAAATGCACGTTGCACATTACGCCGTTTTGCGCCATACGGTTGTAGAACTCGTTTCGGAATTCGCTGTCCCTGCCTAAGAACCTCACGAAGTAGAGGTGACCGCTGCTGCGGTGATCCTCACCGGCGTGATCGAGCAGTTGTAAATCCATACCCTTAAACGCCTCGTCGTAGCGACGGATAAGCTCGTGGCGGCGGTCGAGGATATCCTCGTAGTGGTCGAGCTGAGCAAGACCGATAGCCGCCAGAACATCGGGCATATTACACTTATACTGCGTGCTTACCACGTCATATTCCCACGACGCGCCCTCGCTTTTTGTCAAGGCGTCCTTGGTCTGACCGTGCAGAGACCACAGCATATACTGCTTATAAATTTTTTCTTCGTCAATTCTTCCGCGAATCCTGTGCACAGCTGCGCCGCCCTCGGCGGTGGTCATATTCTTAACAGCGTGAAAGCTGAAGTTGCTGAAATCGGCGATTTCGCCGCACATCATACCGTGCCACCTTGCGCCGAAGGAATGGGCCGCGTCCGACATAACGATTACGCGTCCGATGAGCTCCTGAAGCTTGCCCTTGGGGCGGAATTTATCGCGCTGGTTGCGCACTGCCTCAAAAATGCGGTCGTAGTCGCACACAATACCCGCGAGGTCAACGGGAATGATGACCTTGGTGTGCTCGTTGATAGCCGCCTCCATCTTGTCGTAGTCCATCTCGAACGAGCCGGGCTTACAGTCAATCATAACGGGAGTCGCGCCGACGTGATATACGATGGACGCGGTCGCGGTGTAGGTATACGCGGGCAGGATAACCTCGTCCTGAGGGCCTACGCCGAGTATGCGCAGTGTCATCTCCGCGCAGGAGGTCTGCGACGAAAGGCAGACGGCCTGTCCCGTGTGGCAGTATTCACCGATTCGCTTTTCGAGCAGTTTGGTTTTCGGTCCTGTTGTAATCCAGCCCGACTCTAAAACCTCTTTTACAGCGTCGATTTCGCGCTGGCCGAGGTCGGGCGGTGAAAACGGAATATTCATCATAATAACAAGAATCCCCTTGTTTTCTTAATTATTGTACTGATAGAACTAATATCCCACATTAGTGAGCATAAATTCACGGATACATTATACTACCAAAGAGTCGAAATGTAAAGATTTTTTTAATTTAAAAGCAGTCCGCACATCTCTCTGAAAGATGAGAAATCCGGACTGCTTTCGTTTCAGTATCACTTTATTTTATTAGTAATTTTAAATTCATTTACAAGGAGATTTACTATTTCCTTCTGGCTTTCGGTTAAGTCAGAAATGACAATACTTTCTTCTTTGTCAAGTCCGAGTAAATAATCGGTGGACACTCCGTACATCAGCGCAATCTTTACGAGCATATCGTTCGGTGGTGTGATGGTGTTGTTTTCATATCCGCTTATACTCGCTTTGGTCAAATTTAATCGTCTTGCTACCTGCTGTTGGGTAAGTTTTTTCTTCTTTCGCAGTTCCCGAAGTCTAAGCCCGAAATCGTATACCATTTTATCAGCTCCTCATATCTATATTGTATGGATATGGTATAAAATAATACTGAATTTTTTATTTATTTAGTTTATTATTACTTGACAAACACAAATAAAAGTGCTAAAGTTACTGTAAAGTAATACCGCATAAATTCTATATCCTACCGAGAAAGCGTGCGCTAACCTTGCACGCTTTCTTACTTTTTCAATTATATTGTCACATTTCTATAAATTTTTCTTGCAAATATGGGTGGCTTTTGATAGAATAATGAAGAACAAAATTAATCAAAGGAGGATTAATTTCAAATGAAAAAAACATTCAAAAAAGCTATAAGCTTGCTTCTGTGTGTTTGCCTTTTTGCATCAATTGCAGCGGTTGCCGCAGTTCCTGCATCTGCAAACGCAGGCGATGAAATTCACAGACCGTTAATTACGGACATCGTTCCTGACGACACAGACACCAACACCTTCTATTTCTATATGCCTGAAGAGTGGAGAAATGAACTTAACGACGCATACGACGGCGTGTCTCTCGACTCCTGTAAGGCAGGCATCTATTGGTGGGACGGTTCCTATAACTGCGAGGAAGATGAAAATAAAGGTGGCTCCGAATATGGCTGGCCGGGATATGTAATTCCCGACACAGACCCTGCCGACGCTAACATCTTTATAGCTAAGGTTCCTAAGGATGTTGTTACTATCATCTTCAACAACACCGTTAACGGCGGTTCGAACGTGTATGCTCCGGAGTATGCTTTGTCTTACCAAACTTATAATATCGGTACAGAGTACTACTCCCCGAATGAGGACGGCTTTGGTTTCTATCCCTACGGTACAGATATCTTCGACGGTATGATTTATGTTCTCGATCCGGTGTCTGTCGATATTAACGATTACACCGGCAAAGAGACATACCGCGGCGCTTGGCTCTATTACTACGGAAACGGTGAGTACGGTATCAACGAAGAGCCCGTTGAAGGCGAGATTTACTCGAACGGCGAGTTCCCGCCATACGACAGTGATAACGATTACGACAACGACAACGATGATGACGACGATGATGATGACGACGATGATGACGACGATTATGACCGACCTGACGAGCCCGCGGACGAGGACGATTTCGACTACTATATTACAGACGACGACACAGCAGAAATCACCGGCTACCACGGCTACGCAACAAACCTCGTAATCCCCGACACCATTTACGGATACACTGTAACAGCAATAGGCTCTTATGCGTTTGAGTATTGTGACGGGCTTGAAAGCGTAACCATCCCCGACACTGTTACACACATTTACTACGACGCATTTGAAGACTGCTACTCGTTAGAAAGAGTAACATTAGGAAACAGCGTTGAATACATAGGCGACTATGCTTTTGCTTGGTGCGAAAGTCTCGAGGAGATTTCGTTCCCCGATAGTCTTGAAACGATAGATTACTATGCGTTCTACGGTTGCTACAGCCTTAAATCCGTAGAAATACCGAAAAGCGTTGAATATATAGGCATCAGCGCCTTCTCTGGGTGCAATAGTCTTACGTCTATTGACGTTGCCAAGAATAACAAATATTATTCATCTATAGACGGCAACCTGTACTCAAAGGATCAGACCGAGTTTATCCTGTACGCTGTCGGCAAGGATGACGAATCGTTTGTAATCCCCGACGGCGTTGGATATATCAGCTTCGGCGCGTTTAGAGGTTGTTATAACCTTGTAAGTGTAACTATTCCCAAAAGTATTACAGAGATAAGTGATAGCGCGTTTTCAGGTTGCTCAAATCTGACAGACGTTTCTATTCCCGAAGACGTTACATACATCGGCGACAGTGCATTTTCATCCTGCAACAGCCTTAAGAGCATAAAAATCCCCGACGGCGTTACATACATCGGAGACAGTGCATTTTCATACTGCAGCAGTCTTAAGAGCATAAAAATCCCCGATAGCGTTACATATCTCGGCAGCGACGTATTCGAGGACTGCTATGACCTCGAGAACGTGACATTAGGAAAAGGCATAACAACACTCAACAGTTATACATTTGCATGGTGCGAAAACCTTACAAGCATAACGATTCCCGACAGCGTTACAGGTATAGGGCACTATGTATTTGCTTATACAAATCTTAAGAACGTAACAATCCCCGACAGCGTTGAATATATAGAAGACCAAGCATTCTTCGGCTGCAATAATCTCACAAGCGTAACTCTCGGAAAAGGCATTTTGAGCATAGGAGAACACGCGTTGGGATATTATGGCACATGGGACGATTATGACGACTATTATTACGAGAAAGTAAGTAATTTCACAATCAAGGGCTACAGCTATAAGGGAACAGAGGTTTCGGAAGCTCAGAGATATGCAACCGATAACGGTTTTACGTTCGTAAGCTTAGGACAGACAGATCCCGCCTCAACAAACGTTAAGAATTTCAGCTACAATGTCCTTGCTGACGGCACAATAGAAATTAACGGATACAACGGCCGTATTTCGAACCTTGTAATTCCCGCTACTATCGACGGACGTAAGGTTACTCGCATAGGCGAAGATGCATTTTATGAGAACTACTATCTGAAGTCTGTAACAATCCCCGAGGGCGTTACAGTTATAGATTCGTACGCATTTGAGGATTGCAGTAACATAGAGACTGTATCGCTTCCAAACAGCCTTAAATCTATCGGCTACGCTGCATTCAGATATTGCAGCGCTCTCAAGAGCGTAAAAATCCCCGACAATGTTACGAATATCGGAAGCTCCGCGTTCAGATACTGCGAAAATATGACGGGTCTGACAATCGGTAAGAGTGTAGTAAGCATCGGCGACTACGCATTCAGATACTGTTCCGCTCTTACAAGCGTAACTATTCCCGACAGCGTTATATCTATCGGCGACGAGGCGTTCTATAGCTGTAAGAATCTTACAAGCGTAACAATCGGCAAGGGTATTATAAAAATAGGCGAGTATGCGTTCGGATACTACTACGATTATTACTATGATGAAGATATCGGTTACGAGTACGAGAACGATTACGCAAAGGTAGACAAATTGACTATCAGCGGTTACAAGGGCACCGAGGCTGAAGTATACGCTCTCGTTCACGGCTTCAACTTTGTTGCTTTGGTTGAACCTCCGGTTAACACCGTAAAGCCCGCCCCAAAGACAACAGTTACTCTTTCAAAAACATATGCTAAGATTTACCTAAAGGGTACTGTACAAATCAACGCAACAGTTAAGAACGGAAAGGGCAAAACAACCTATAAATCCGATAACAATAAGATTGCGAAGGTATCCTCTACAGGTAAGGTTACAGGCGTTAAGAAGGGTACGGCTGTTATTACCGTAACAAACAACGGCGTTAAGCAGAAGTTTGTAGTAATAGTTCAGAAGCCGAAGCTCAATAAGTCTAAGAAAGTCCTCAAGAAGGGCAAGAAGTTTACCCTCAAAATTACGGGCAAGGTAGGCAAAGCTAAGTTTACATCAAACAACAAGAAGGTTGCCAAAGTAAACAAAAACGGTAAAATCACCGCTAAGAAGAAGGGTAAGGCTACCATCACCGTAAAGACAAACGGCATTAAGCTTAAGTGCAAGATTACCGTTAAATAAAATCTTAAACAAATACAAGGGCAGGCACAACCGCAGCGGTTGTGCCTGCTCGTTCTTTTGTTGAGCATAATCTGTTTTGGGTGATAATTTTTTCTTGCGTTTCTTAATGCTTTTTGATAAGATAATGATATACAGAACAAACTCAAAGGAGGTTTATGTTCAAATGAAAAAATCACTCAGAAAAACGCTAAGCTTACTGCTGTGTATGTGCCTTTTTGCGTCTGTTGCAACTGTTTCCGCTTTCCCCGCGTCAGCAAACTACGGCGACGAGGTTCGCAGTCCTTACGTCACGGACGTCGTTCCTTCGGACGCGGAGACCAACAGGTACTATTTCTATATGCCTCAGGATTGGAGAAACGAGTACAACGATGCATACGACGGCAAGTCTCTCGACTCCTGCAAGGCGGGAATCTATTGGTGGGAAGGCAGCTATAACTGCGAAAAATCCGGCACGGGCATAGGCTGGCCGGGTTATGTAATCCCCGACACAGACCCCGGAAATCCCGACGTCTTCGTCGTAGATGTGCCGAAGGATGTCGAGTACGTTATTTTCAACAACACCGTTGACAGTGGTTATGATATGATGGAGCCCGTCTACAAAAACGCTATCATTACCTGTAACATCCCTACAAAGGGCTATGAACCCGACGACGACGGATACGGCTTCTATCCAGACGGAATAAAGAACTTCGACAATATGATTTTTGTTCGCGACCCGATGCCTTCCAACATTGACGATTTCACCGGACGGGACACATACAGCGGCGCTTGGTTCTACTACTACGGAGGCGGCGAGTACGGAGTCAACAAAGAGCGCGTTGAAGGCGAGGTTTACAGAGACGGCGAGTTTCCTCCTTACGGCCTTCACGTTGACGAAGCCGTAGAGGTTGAGGTTGGTGCAGAAAAAATTATCAACTGCGACAACAGCGAGGCAACTGCCGAGGTCGAGGACCCTTCCATAGCAGAAGTAGTTAAAAACGAGGAGACAGGCACCTTCACTGTTAAGGGCATAGCTCCCGGCACAACTAAAGCTATCTTTACATTCATAAAGAAGAAGTTTGACGAAAACGGCTACTCGACGTTCTTTGTCTCGACCGCAGAATGTACAGTAAAGGTTACAGAACCGACTGCGCGTACAACCGTCACCGTTAAAAACACTCCTATAACCCTCTATGTAAAGGGTACGGCGAAGATTAACGCGGACGTTAAGGACGGAAAAG
>JAFLSK010000021.1 GCA_022510945.1 Ruminococcus sp. | reverse complement strand
GTCGCCGAGCACAAAAGATTTGCAACGCAAATCTTTGTCCTCCCTCCGCAACCAAACACGAGGACATCCAAAAGGTGTCCTCAAATTTTATTCTCTCAGGAACTTTTCCGAGACTTGAACCTTAAGAAGGTGAGAAGCGTTAAGAAAATGTGCCGGTGGCACATTTTTAGCGACGAAGTGCGAGGCGGGTACTGTTTCTAGAAGAAACGGTCGCCGAGCACAAAAGATTTGCAACGCAAATCTTTGTCCTCCCTCCGCAACCAAACACGAGGACATCTAAAAGGTGTCCTCGATTTTTATTTATTAGCTATGTTTTACAGGGCTTGAACCTTAAGACGTAGATTTAACAACATAATTTATATGATAAAAAGACTGGGTATTTTTAATTACTCAGTCTTTTTCATCTTATTGCAAACCTATGAAGCATATCCCCCCCATCAAAAAACTCTATATAAATTGATAAATTTAATATCCATTTCATAGAACACTATCCCAAGACGACTCGCGTTTTTGTTGAAAATCCCCAAAGCGTGTCGGATTTTGAAAAAGCACTTACATATTGCCCTAAATATAAAATTATTTTTTGTTTAAATTGACCAAAAAGTTACAGAAAAGTTACAATTTAATATTCTTATTGAGAATAATTTTGTGCAAAGCCCCATAAATACTGGATTTCTATTGACACACAGTTACAAATTTGTTACAATGTGCATATTGTTTGTGCTCTAATCGAATTAAAACGACCGAAGATGAACAGCCGCTATACATTATATATGGGGATTTAGAAGTAGCGGCCCGACAGATAAGGAGATTTTATGAAGAAAAAGAAAACAATACTTTCTGCTGTGGCGGCACTTGCAGTAATCAGCGCAAGCTGTGCGGGCGCGGCAGCGGCAAGTTTTGAGCCGACAACGGGCTTTTTAAGCGTAAGCCTCGACGAAGTTGTTCCAAAGCCGTTTTCGCTCGAAATTTCACTCGATAAGCAAAACGTAGTGAGCAAGGTCGGCAAGAAAGTAAAGCTCAACTGCGAAACCAACGCAGAAGGCTACGACGTTACATACTCAACCACCAACAAGAAGGTCGCTACAGTAAGCAAAAGCGGCGTCGTAAATTTCAAGAAAAGCGGCAAGGCTAAGATTATCGCAAGCTGCAACGGCGTAGAAAAGGTATGTAAGGTAACAGTAAAGCCGAAAACACACGTTTTCAAGGAAGAACGTAACACAATCAAGGATAGCACGATGAGCAACATCGCATCCAAGATAGGTCGCCAGACAGACTACGCATATGCGAGTTCTTCGATAATGTGCAGCGCGTACTCGTACGCATACGCTTACTATCAGGTAACAGGGCAACTCAGAACTCCCGGCAGTTTCTGGTACGGAGGCGGTTGCACCTGGGCAGGCGGTACATACAGCCGCTACGGCTCGAGAGAAGCAATGCTCTCAGCAATCAAGGCGTCACTCGACAAGAACAAGGCGTGCGTTGGACTTCTCAGCACGGGACGCTCATCCACACACTACGTTACATTCTACGGCTACACAGGAAACGGAGACACGCTAAGTGACTTTAAGATTCTTGATCCGTGGTACGGTAACCTCACAACGGGCGCAGGCTACGGCTACAGCTACACCGGCTACCACGTTGTTACCGTTAACGCATAAAACGCATAAACAACACATAAGGCTGTTCAGTGAACAGCCTTATATTTTTTATTCACAAAACCGAGAACAGCCGCTCTGTTGAGCGGCTGTTCCCGGATTTAGAAGTTTTGAAATTAACGTGAAAACGTGGATGTCTGTTTAGTTGCTTTAGCAAACCTCATCATAAAGATTAAGTCTGAAAAGTTTGCTCTCGTCAATCTTGTTCTCGCACACGATTGAGGCATCCGCAATCTTACCGCCCTCGATGAGCTGAGTAAGACCTACAAGCTGTGAAAGTTTGCTGCGGAGGTTGAGCTTATCTCCGTCCTTTGTAACGAGGAATACGTTGCCCTCACAGGTATCAAGCACAGCTAAAAATTCAGAAACGTTAACGTCATGCATATTGAGAATAGGTGTCATAACTTTCTCCTCCTTTTCAATTTTCTGTTGCCATTTACCATCTGACTATTTGAAATGTACGGTTGTGTGAGCCGTAGTCAGGCGGACTGTTTCCTGACGATTATTATTATACTCAGCTTTTCGTGAAAGTCAACAATTAAATTTGCTTTTATTTGTAGATAATGACGAACAAAAAGCAAAACTAACCAACTAATCGACATATAATATGTGCAAATAGCACAACAAATTTGATTGTCACCTACACGCTTCGACATTTTGCGTTCTTAGTTTTCGTCAAAATATACTTGATTTAAGCCGAATGTAAATAATCATTTTGCACTTTTAACAAAGTTGCTGTATTGATTGACATTAAAATTTATAGTATAATTGCTATTATAAACTATAAAGTGGTTTTGGAGGAAAGGCTATGCTAAATGATTTTTATAAAGGGTTTAAAAGCGGCACGGACATCCGCGGAGTTGCCGTTGAGGGCGTAAAGGGACAGAGCGTAAATCTTACCGACGAGGTTGTCGCATCTATGGCGAACGGCTTTGTGCTGTGGCTATGCGACAAGGTTAATAAAAAAGCAAACGAGCTGACCGTTTCAATCGGTCGCGACAGCCGCATAAGCGGACCGCGAATCGTGAGCGTAGTCGCAGGCGAGATGAAAAAAGCGGGCGTACGCGTGCTCAACTGTGGTCTTGCATCTACCCCGTCGATGTTTATGACTACGGTTGACCTCGAGTGCGACGGCGCGGTACAGATTACCGCGAGTCACCACCCGTTTAACCGCAACGGCCTTAAGTTCTTCACACGTCAGGGCGGTCTTGAGGGCAACGATATCGAAAAGATTCTGCAGTTTGCGCAGGACGGAGAAAAGCCCGCCGAGGATAGTGGTTCGATAGAAAGCGTTCCGTATATGGAGCAGTACTGCGAGCACCTCAAGGATATTATAAAGAAAGAAGTCAACGCAGAGAACTACGACAAGCCGCTCGAAGGATTTAAGATAGTTGTTGACGCAGGCAACGGCGTAGGCGGATTCTACGCAAGCGTGCTCGAAGATTTAGGCGCGGACACAAACGGCAGCCGCTACCTCGACCCAGACGGAATGTTCCCGAATCACGTCCCAAACCCCGAAAACAAGGAGGCTATGGCGTCGATTTGCGAGGCTGTTTTGGAGAGCGGCGCAGATTTGGGAGTTATATTCGACACCGACGTTGATCGCGGCGGTGCTGTTGACAAGAGCGGCAATGAAATCAACCGCAACAGGCTCGTAGCCCTTGCGGCGGCGATTGCTCTCGAGGGCAATGAGGGAGGCACAATCGTTACCGACTCTATCACCTCGAGCGGTCTCAAGGAATTTATCGAGAACACTCTCGGCGGAAAGCACTACCGCTACCGCCGCGGATATAAGAACGTTATCGACAAGGGACTCGAACTCAACGCCGAGGGTATCAACTGTCCTCTTGCAATCGAGACCTCGGGCCATGCGGCTATGCGTGAGAACTACTTCCTCGACGACGGCGCGTACCTATGCACCAAAATCATAATCAAAATGGCTCAGCTCAATAAAGAAGGTAAGAGTATTGAAAGCATAACCGAGAGCCTTAAGGAGCCTGTCGAGGAAACAGAAATCCGCTTCGAAATCCTCGAAAGCGATTTCAGAGCCTGCGGCGAGAGGATTATATCTGATCTTACTGAGTACGCAGAGAACGCCGAGGGCTGGATTTTGGCTGACGACAACCGCGAGGGCGTACGCGTATCCTTCGGCGAGAACGACGGCAATGGCTGGTTCTTGCTCAGACTATCCGTACACGACCCGATTATGCCGTTAAATATTGAAAGCGACAGCGTAGGCGGCGTTGAAATCATCAAAGAAAAGCTGTTTGAATTTCTTAAAACGACTAAGGGACTGAAAATTTAAAATACAGAACATACAAAAAAGCACCCTCACGGGGTGCTTTTTATATTTATGAAGTAGTTTAACGCGGTCACTCCCGCGAAAGTATACGGCAATATGTTTAACAACAGATATGCTATCAGTGGAACAGCCTGCTCACCTCTGCCGATAATTAAAAGGCTTAACGCGAGGAGCATCAGCACCGCCGCAAGAGTAAAATTAACTACAGCGAAAAACATCGAAGTCCCTCGTCTTATCTTCTCCCCTCTCGCTGCTTTTCTCACAGAACCTGCGAACAAAAGCTGAGAAACCGCAAGCAAGATAAATAAAGCCAATAGAATCAGTACAATAGTGACAAGTACCGAAATAACCCCCGCTGACAAAATTGCTATCGGGAAAAACCTTAAAAGAACTATGCTCAAACTTAAAAGTATCGCGAGCACTAATAACAACACAAAAGCTGTGCATAGCACTGAAGCAACACTTATCAAGACCAATCCGATTATTGAGCCTGTTCTGAAAAAGGAGGACACGAACGCCAGATTCCCGTTTTTACTTCGGCTCTTGATAAAGAATATCAGTAGCGCAATTGCTAAAAACAGTTCAAAAATGTTTATATTATACTTTAGCAACTCATTAATTATATTGACCTGAGTTTCGTCCGTAAAATACTCCTCGGGCACTTCAACACGGAAAAATCCCGAAAAGCTGAACACAAACCTCACAATAGCTGTCAGAAAAATCATAATTGAGGTGACAGCTACAATAGGCTTTCTAAAAAAGGTTTTTAAAATATCATTCATCTTGCGTGCCGTATGCGCTTTTTATCATTTTTACAATGCAGTAGTAAACGGGGATTGTGAGGTAGATAAACCAACTCCACGCCCATCCATTAATCAAAAAGCCCGTAAGCATCTGGAAAACTACGCATACCACAGGATAGGCAAACACAGCAGCGTCGCGCTTATAAATCGCGCTGACAAGTGTATGGTAAATCGGTATAGCTAAAAGGCATACCCACGAAAGTGCGAAGCCGCACAGCGCGCCCGAATATCCCCACAGCATCATTGCTGCTAAAGCAAAAAACCACATCGGGAAAATATGCGCGATTTTCTTGTTGCGCGTTCTTCTTTTCATCTCGCTGTCGACCATAAGATGTCCATTCTCGTCGGTATAGGCGCAAACCTTTTCGCCGTTGTTTACACATACGCCATCCTTGCCGACGTGCACATACGAGCCATCCCTTGCCTGCACGTTAATTCCGTGTTCTAAGCTTATATCGACCTTATCATCGCCGTCATGTACATGGATTCCGGCTTTTTTGAACGAAAAGCGGTCGTCCTTTTCATATGTAGTGTTCTCTTCCGTCTCGACCTTTGAGAAATCCTCCGCTTTATTTCCGGACGGTTCACCTGTTCCTCTGAGCAGCTCATCAATAGTTACGCCGTACACCTCTGCCAATATAATAAGGTTATCTGTATCAGGTGCCGCCTCGGCGCGTTCCCACTTTGAGACCGCCTGACGGCTCACGCCGATTTTCTCGGCAAGCTCCTCTTGCGAAAAGCCAAACTTCTTTCTATACTTTAATAATCTGTTTGCTGTTTCAATATTCATTCTTTCTTCCTCCGATTTGATGTATTAATTCTAACACACAACCGTTGAAAAAATCTATACATTTCAGTTTTCATCTGCGCAACTATCGGTTGCAATTCAGTTTTTATGCTGTTTTATCCTATATATTCGAGGTTTTCCGTATTGAGCTCGGCGGTTGAAAGAGCGGGCTTTGCGAGAGGAATTTTCTTTCCGTCCTTTATAAAAAGCGGCACTTCGTTCAAGGCGACCTCAACGTAGTGAATACCCTTCCCGAGCTTTTCTATAGTTACGTTTTCTCCGCTGAGTTTTACAAAGGTCATCGGCTCTGTCAGGTAGACCGTCCTGCCGTTTTTGTTCTGCTCGTAAATCGGAGCAATCATACACTCGTCGCCGAGCATAAGCTGGTCCTCAACCTCGGACGCGATTTTGTCGTTCGGGTAGTCGAACGCGAGCGGGCGGAACATCATATCGTTTTCGTCGCTGCAACGGCGGAAGGTACTGTAGATATACGGAATAAGGCGGTAACGTACGGCGAGCACATCGGCGAAGTCCTCGGTATTCCCGAACTGATACGCCTCCTGAGCGCGCGTACCGAGCGCGCGGTGATTGCGCATAAGCGGCGTAAAAACACCAAGCTGCAACCAGCGCAGAAGCAAATCGCCCGTGCAATTATTTGCAAAGCCGCCTAAGTCAGCGCCGCAGTAAAGGAAGCCGCACATATTCACAGACGGCAACATCTTCAGATTCAGGAGAATATGCGACCACCAGCTGAAGTTATCGCCAAACCATATTCCGCTGCCGCGGTGAGCACCGATATATGACGCGCGTGAGAAAATCAACATCTTCTCTTTGCCGAACTCCTCCTCAAAGTAGTCGGATGCGGCGCGGGTCATAAAGGCGCCGTAAATGTTATGTACATCCTTGTGGCAGACCTTTTTGCCGTCGAAGTCGTGGTAGAACGACGAGTAATCGTCCATACTGTTGGAAAGTCCCATCACGGCGTCCTTCATACCGAAGAATCCCCATATATCAATCTCTTTTTCGGAAAGCTTTGAAAGCTTTTCCTGAGCCTTTTTCAGCCCGTCTGCCGAGTAGAATAGCGCGGGCTCATTCATATCGTTCCAAAAGCCGTCTATGCCGAGGTCGGTAAGCGCTTTGTACTGTCTGCCGAACCAGCGGCGAGCGTTGGTGTTGAGAAAATCAGGCAGCCCGACGATTCCCGGCCATACTCCGCACTCGAACTCGTTTCCGTCCTTATCCGTGCAGAAATATCCGTTGTCGTGACCCTCGTCGTAGACTGAGTAGCCCTTTTCATTCTTCACGCCTGCGTCGATAATCGGGATAAGGTGGATGTTGTGCGCCTTCATATCGTCGACAAATGATTTGAAATCGGGGAAAAGTCCGCGATTTATCGTAAAGTCCTTGAAGCTGTCCATATAGTCGATGTCCATATATATGCAATCGAGTGGGAGATTGTTTTTACGGTGGTTGTCGCGAACGTTTCTAAAGTCATCTTCGGTCGCGTATCCCCAGCAGCTCTGCTGATAACCGAACGCCCAAAACGGCGGAATGTAGCTTTTGCCAATCAACTTTCTGAACTGCCGCACAATGTCGCGCTCAGTTTCGCCGTCCACTGTGTACAGATATGCACTGTTTGATGGCACGGTTATTTTAGCCGTATCAGCCGAGGTGTAGCCTAAGTCCCACTCCACCTTGCCGGGATTATCGACGAAAAGCGCAAGCTTCTTCTCACCGCTTATGATGATGAAGTTATGCGCGCCGTAGAGCGAGCGTTTGTCCTCGGTGTGGTTGATTTCGTCCGAGCACCAACTCTCGTAAATCCAGCCGCGCTTGTTGATTCCGCGAACAGCCTCGCCGAGGCCGTAGATTTTGTCGTCAGGCGCGAGGTTAAAAGTTATCTCTATCTTCTCCCCTGTTTTCACACTCAGCGGAAACTCTGAAATCGGGGAATTATCAAGCTGCTCAACCACCGCGTTAGTGTCGAGCGGCTCGCCTATTTTAAAGCGTTTTATCACGTCGATCAACTCCTTATCACTTTAACTATATTGTAAGATATTGGGAAGAATTTTGCAATAAAAAAGTTGCCTCAGCGAGACAACTTTTTTATATATTTCTCAAGAAGCAGCGCACTTTGTGCGCACACACTCAAATTTATTCAGAAAGCAGCTTTTTTATGCGTTCAATCGCTTCGACTGTGCTTTCTCTGTCGCCGAATGAGGTGAGTCGGAAGTAGCCTGCGCCGTTCTTGCCGAAGCCCTCGCCGGGTGTGCCGACTACGTTCGCATTCTCGAGAAGGTAGTCGAAAAATTCCCAGCTGCCCATACCGTTCGGGCACTCAAGCCAGATATAGGGTGAGTTCTTGCCGCCCGTGTAGTAGATGCCGAGTTCGTCCATAGCAGAGGCGATAATTCTCGCGTTCTCCTGATAGTAGGCGATGTTCTCCCTAATCTGGCGTTGACCTTCCTCGCTGAACACAGCCGCTGCCGCACGCTGAACGGGCCACGAAACGCCGTTGAACTTGGTAGCCTCGCGGCGATACCAGAGGTTGTAGATATTGTGACCGTCGCGCTCTAATTCCTTCGGGATTACTGTATAGCCACAGCGGGTGCCTGTAAAGCCCGCGGTCTTAGAAAGCGAGCAGAGTTCAATCGCACAGGTGCGCGCGCCCTCAACAGCGAAGATTGAACGTGGCAGGTTTTCGTCAGTGATAAACGCCTCGTAAGCCGCGTCATAAATTATAATCGCGTCGTTTGCGTTAGCGTAGTCAACCCACTCTTTGAGCTCGTCGTAGGTGTACGCGGAGCCTGTCGGGTTGTTCGGAGAACAGAGGTAGATTATGTCTGCCTTTATGTCCTTCGGCGGCATAGCCGCAAAGCCGTTGTCGGCGTTGGAGTCAGCGTAGACAATCTTTCTGCCCGCCATAATGTTACTGTCGACATAAACGGGATAAACGGGGTCGGTCACAAGCACGAGGTTATCAGCACCAAAGATGTCGCCGATATTGCCCGAGTCGGACTTTGCGCCGTCGGTGATGAGAATCTCGTCAGCCGATACGTCAACGCCAAAGCCCTTGTAGTAGTCGGACACGGCCTTCCTTACGAACTCGTATCCCTCGTAGTCGGGGTATCCCTTGAAGGTTTCCTTGTTGCCGAGCTCGTCAGCGCCCTGCTTCATCGCCTCAACAACAACAGGTGCGAGCGGAAGTGTAACGTCGCCGATACCAAGCTTTATAACCTTCTTGTCGGGGTTATTCTTAATAAATTCATTCGTGCGCTTTGCTACCTCAGCAAAGAGATAGTTGGGCACAAGGTTGTCAAAATTTCTGTTTATTTTCATATTATTCCTCCGTAAGAATTACTCAGTATGATTGATTACTTATCTAAAGAGGCCTTGATGAACTCGCGGAAAATCGGGTGCGCGCAGTTCGGACGAGACTTGAACTCGGGGTGATACTGAACGCCGATATAGAACTTATGGTCAGGAATCTCAACCGTCTCAACAAGGAGGCCGTTGGGGCTGACGCCCGTAATCTGCATACCGTTCTCCTCGAACTCAGCGCGATACTTGTTGTTGAACTCGTAGCGATGGCGGTGGCGCTCGGTGATTTCCTTCTTTCCGTAGGCGCGCTCCATAATTGTACCCTTGCGTACAACACACGGATAAGCGCCGAGGCGCATTGTGCCGCCCATATCAACGATACCCTGCTGCTCGAGCATAAGGTCAATTACGTTATTCTTGCCGTCGGGAGTAAACTCGCTGGAGTTCGCGTCCTTGTAGCCGAGTACATTGCGGGCATATTCCATAACTGCTGTCTGCATACCGAGGCAGATACCGAGGTACGGAACGTTGTGCTCGCGCGCATACTGAGCCGCCTTAATCTTGCCCTCGACGCCGCGGTTGCCGAAGCCTCCGGGAACGAGGATACCGTCAACATCGCCTAAAAGTTCGTCAACTGTGTACTCGGTGATAAGTTCTGTATCAACCCACTTAATGTCCACAAACGCGGAGTTTTCGTAGCCCGCGTGGCGCAGAGCCTCAGCAACGGAAAGATAGGCGTCGTGGAGCTGAACGTACTTGCCGCAGAGAGCAATTTTTACGTTCTTGTTTCTGCTTTCGATACGCGAGAGCATTTCTTTCCATTCCTTCATCTCGCCCTTCGGAGCGTCTATGCCGAGCTCGCGGCAAACAACGTCACAGAAGTTAGCCTTCTCGAGCATCATCGGAGCCTCGTAAAGAACGGGTATAGTGATGTTCTCAACTACACAGTCGGGCTTTACGTTACAGAACATAGCGATTTTCTTGAATATAGAAGGCTCAAGCGGCTCGTCGCAACGGAGCACGATAACATCGGGATTGATGCCGATTGAGCGCAGTTCCTTAACGGAGTGCTGCGTGGGCTTTGACTTATGCTCCTCTGAGCCGCGGATATACGGCACGAGGGTAACGTGGATAAAGAGGCTGTTCTCAAGTCCTACCTCGAGAGAAACCTGACGGATAGCCTCGAGGAAAGGCTGGGACTCGATGTCGCCGACTGTGCCGCCGATTTCGGTTATAACGACGTCAGCGTTGGACTTCTCGCCCACCTGATGTATGAAGGACTTAATCTCGTTTGTTATATGCGGGATTACCTGAACGGTCTCGCCGAGGTAGTCGCCGCGGCGCTCCTTCTCGAGAACGTTGGAGTAAACCTTACCCGTGGTGAGGTTCGAATACTTGTTAAGATTCTCGTCGATAAAACGCTCGTAGTGACCGAGGTCGAGGTCAGTCTCCGCGCCGTCCTCGGTTACATAAACCTCGCCGTGCTGGTAGGGACTCATCGTACCCGGGTCAACGTTTATATACGGGTCGAGCTTCTGAGCCGCAACCTTGAGACCTCTGTCCTTTAATAATCTTCCTAATGAGGCAGCAGTAATACCCTTTCCAAGTCCGGATACAACTCCGCCTGTCACGAATACATACTTTGTCATTTAGGTAAACCCTCCTTATCCTTTTTAAATCTCTATAACACCGTCGAAAACTCTTTCAGCTCCGCCTGTCATATATACTGTATCGTCCGTGTAGTTGATAACTAAATCGCCGCCGCGCAGCTTGATGGTGATGTCCTCACCCTTCTTGCAGTAGCCGTTCTCGCACGCTGCAACAGCCACGGCACAAGCGCCCGTGCCGCACGCCCAGGTCTCGCCCGAGCCGCGCTCCCAAACGCGCATCTTAATCGTATGGTCGTTGATAACCTTTATAAACTCAGTGTTTACACGCTCGGGGAAAATCGGGTCAGTTTCAAACTTCGGACCGATTTTCTCGATTTCGAGTCCGTCTACGTTGTCCACGAATACCACGCAATGCGGATTACCCATAGAAACGCAGGTCACATTATAGTCCTCGCCGCCGATATTTACCTTCTCGTTTATCATTCTGTCCTTGTCGCACTTGACGGGGATGTTTTTCGGATTAAGCTCCGCTTTACCCATATCAACGCGAAGCTTGGTAACCTCGCCGTCCTGAGTATACGCCTTGAGGTTCTTGATACCGCTTAAGGTCTCGACGGTAATCTCGTCGCGCTCCTTTATATCAATCATATCGTGGTCGAACAGGAACTTGCCGACGCAGCGGATACCGTTTCCGCACATCTTGCCCTCACTGCCGTCGAGGTTAAACATACGCATTTTAGCGTCCGCAACCTGTGACGGACAGACGAGGATAACGCCGTCGCCGCCGATACCGAAGTGTCTGTCGGAAAGTCTTACCGCCAAAGCCTCGGGGTTATTAATCTCCTGGTCGAAGGTACTGCAATAGATGTAGTCGTTGCCCGCGCCCTGCATCTTCGTGAACTTAAGCTTCATCTTCTCGGGACGCATATTGTTGATGTCAACGAGTTCGGTGCTCACCTGAGAATAGCGGCTGCGCAGACAATCCGCGAGGGCGTTCGCCGTGTCGAGGGAAGTAAGACACGGGATATTCCTCTCTACCGTTTTACGTCGGATTTTTACCGAGTCACGGGTCGGGATACGACCCTTTGCAGAGGTCGAGATAACGTACTGAATCTTTCCGCTCTCGATGATTGATAATGTATTGTACTTGTCATCTTCGTGGATTTTCTTCACGATTATAGAATCAATGTTGTAGCTTTCGAGTACCTTCGCAGTACCCTCTGTAGCATAAATCTTAAAGCCCATATCAGCGTACTTCTTGGCGATATCGCCGATTTCGCCCTTGTCAGAATTTCGAACCGTGATAAATACTCCGCCGCCGCGCTTCATCTTGTAGCCTGCGCCGATTAAGCCCTTATAGAGAGCCTCCTCGAGAGTACCCGCTACGCCGAGAACCTCGCCAGTGGACTTCATCTCGGGACCTAAGTGGTTATCAACGTTTATGAGCTTTTCGAAGCTGAACACGGGAACCTTTACTGCAAAGTACGGGGACTTCTTGTAGAGTCCTGTTCCGTAGCCCATATCCTTGAGTTTTTCGCCGAGCATAGCTTTTGTCGCGAGGTCGACCATCGGAACACCCGTCACCTTGCTGATGTACGGAATTGTACGCGAGGAACGCGGGTTAACCTCGATTACGTTGAGCTCGCCGTTATAAACTATGTACTGGATATTTACGAGGCCCTTCGTCTTGAGCGAAAGCGCCAGATTCCTCGTAGCTTCGATAATGATGTCGACCATTTCGTCGGTAACGTTCCACGCCGGATATACTGCAATCGAGTCGCCCGAGTGAACGCCCGAACGCTCAACGTGCTCCATAATACCCGGAATGAGGATGTCCTCGCCGTCGCAGATAGCGTCGACCTCGAGTTCCGTACCCATAAGGTACTTGTCGATAAGAATCGGGTTCTCGATTTCCTGCGCGAGGATGATTTCCATATACTCGTCAACGTCCTCGTCGTTGAACGCGATAATCATATTCTGACCGCCGAGAACGTAGGACGGACGGAGAAGAACAGGGTAGCCGATTCGATTAGCAGCCTCAAGCGCCTCTTCTTTGGTCATAACCGTAACGCCCTTAGCTCTGGCGATGTTATGCTTTTCAAGCAGTGCGTCGAAACGCTCTCTGTCCTCAGCCATATCAATAGCGTCGTAGGATGTTCCGAGAATGTTCACGCCGCTTTCATCGAGGAATTTCGTGAGCTTGATAGCGGTCTGTCCGCCGAACGCAACAACCACGCCGTAGGGATTTTCGGTCTTGATGATACCCATAACGTCCTCTGTGGTGAGCGGCTCGAAGTAAAGCCTGTCGGCTGTGTCGAAGTCGGTGGAAACGGTCTCTGGGTTGTTGTTAACGATAACAACCTCGTAGCCCGCCTTCTTAAGTGCCCATACGCAGTGAACGGACGCGTAGTCGAACTCGATACCCTGACCGATACGGATAGGACCTGAGCCGAATACGATAACCGTCTTTTTGTCGGAATTCTTTTCTTTTATAAACTGCTCGGCCTCGTTCTCCTTGTCGAAGGTGGAGTAGAAATACGGAGTCTCCGCGTTGAACTCGGCAGCGCAGGTATCAACCATTTTATATACCGGAACGAGCGGCTCTTTTACGCTCTGACCGCTGAGTTTTTCAATTGTGCGGTCCAAAAAGCCGATTTCCTTCGCTCTCTTGTAGAGCTCGTCTGTAAGTTCAGAACTCTCAAGTTCTTTTTCAACAACAATGATATTGAGCAGCTTCTCGAGGAACCACTCGTCAATCATAGTGATTTCGTGGATAGTGTCCACGGAAATCCCACGCTTTAAGGCCTCATACACGCAGAACATACGAAGGTCATCGCAGATTGAAAGGCGGTCAACGATTGACGCGTCGCTCATCTCCGCAAACATCTCGTCGTTCATAGTGTCGTGCGAAATTTCCGCACCGCGCACAGCCTTCATCATAGCCTGCTCGAATGTCGGAGCAATAGCCATAACCTCGCCCGTAGCCTTCATCTGTGTACCGAGCGAACGCTTAGCGTATACGAACTTATCGAACGGCCACTTTGGCAGCTTTACAACAACATAGTCGAGCGCGGGCTCGAAGCAAGCGTAGGTCGAGCCTGTTACGGCGTTCTTGATTTCGTTTAATGTATATCCGATTGCGATTTTTGCCGCAACCTTTGCGATAGGATAACCCGTCGCCTTTGACGCGAGAGCCGAGGAACGCGATACACGCGGGTTAACCTCGATTACAGCGTACTCGAAGGTCTCGGGATTGAGCGCGAACTGGCAGTTACAACCGCCCTCAACCTTGAGCGCGGAAATAATATCGAGAGCCGCGGAGCGGAGCATCTGGTACTCTTTATCTGCAAGCGTCACCGCGGGAGCGATTACGATAGAGTCGCCTGTGTGAACGCCTACGGGGTCGAAGTTCTCCATAGAGCAGACCGTGATAACATTTCCGATAGAGTCGCGGATAACCTCGAACTCAATCTCCTTCCAGCCTGCGATACATTTCTCGATAAGGCACTGAGTAATCGGGGAAAGCTCGAGACCGTTTGAGGTAATCTCTCTGAGTTCTTCCTCATTTTCAACGATACCGCCGCCTGTACCACCGAGAGTAAACGCGGGGCGGACAATAACGGGATATCCGATTTCGTCAGCAAAATCCACAGCAGCCTCGACGTCGGTAACGACCGTTGACGGAATAACGGGCTGATTGATTTCGAGCATAGTGTCCTTGAACATCTGTCTATCCTCGGCCTTGTCGATAGTTTCGGGGACAGCGCCGAGGAGCTTTACGCCGTACTTATCGAGGAAGCCTTCCTTAGCAAGCTGCATTGAAAGTGTGAGACCAGTCTGTCCGCCGAGGGTGGAAAGCAGCGAGTCGGGACGTTCCTTGATGATGATACGCTTAACAACCTCAAGCGTAAGCGGCTCTATATAAATCTTGTCAGCCATAGCGTTGTCAGTCATAATTGTAGCAGGGTTGGAGTTTACGAGGATAACCTCGAGCCCCTCTTCCTTAAGCGCGCGGCACGCCTGTGTGCCTGCGTAGTCGAACTCGGCAGCCTGTCCGATTACGATAGGACCAGAGCCGATTACCATAACTCTTTTTATATCCGATTTCAATGGCATAGTATCATTCCTTACTCAAAAGTTGTATTCAAAAATATATTCTCTAAATCTTATGTTGCAAAATTAATTCTTATTATTTTCAATCATCTCGATAAAGCGGTCGAACAGGAAGGCAGTGTCCTTCGGTCCGCCGCAAGCCTCGGGGTGGAACTGAACGGAGAACGCAGGCATATTTTTGTAGTTTACGCCTTCGCAGGTGCCGTCGTTTCCGTTTACGAAGCTGACCTCTGCGGTGGGTGGGACTGAATCGTTGATTACCGCGTAGCCGTGGTTTTGCGAGGTGATATACACTCTGTCGGTGCTCAACTCCTTAGCCGGCTGATTTGCGCCGCGGTGACCGTAGTGGAGTTTTTCTGTCTTTGCGCCCTGAGAGAGAGCCAAAAGCTGGTGTCCGAGGCAGATACCGAAAGTCGGAATTTTGTGCTCGCACAGCTTTTTGAGCGTGGCGATTGCCTCCACGTTCTCCTCGGGGTCTCCGGGTCCGTTACTGAGCATAATTCCGTCGGGATTGAGCGCTAAGATTTCCTCGGCGGTCGTGCTGTACGGAACAACCGTGAGGTTACATCCGCGCTTTACAAGTTCTCTGCCGATGTTGTGCTTTGCGCCGTAGTCGATTAAAACGACGTTGTACTTAGGCTCGTCCGCTTTAAACTCAAGCTTTCCCTCTGTCGAAGTGCTCTTTACCGCGTCAGTTACCTTGTACGGCTTTATCTCCTCGACGTCCTTCTCGAGGTTATCGAGAGTGTAGGTAAGCTTGCAGTTCATAACGCCGTACTCGCGCACGATACGCGTCAGCGCGCGGGTATCTATATCGTAAAGTCCCGGAATATCTGCGCTTTTTAAAAAAGTGTCAAGATCCCCCTCACAACGGAAGTTAGAGGGAGCTTGGCACCAGTTTCTAACAATATAAGCTTTTAAAGCCGGAGATTTGCTCTCGAAATCAGCGGGAATAACCCCGTAGTTTCCGATAAGCGGGAATGTCTGGATTACCACCTGACCAAAGTAGCTGGGGTCGGTGAGTGTCTCAAGATAGCCCGTCATCGCGGTTGTAAAGACAAGCTCTCCCGTGGTTTCTTTTTCAGCTCCGAAGGCCTTACCCTCGAAATATGTGCCGTTTTCCAATATTAAATATGCGTTGCGGCTCATTAAACCAATCCTTTCATTTCGTATTTATTTGCATTTAGTTTTCGTATGTTCTGATTACCTGCTTTGCGATTCTTACCTTGCTCGTGCGCATATTCATCGCCTGCTTTTCGAGGTAGCGGTGCGCCTGCTGCTCAGTCATAGAGAGACACTGTATCAGAAGAAGCTTTGCGCGGTTTATAACGCTTACCTCCTCGAGCTTGCTTTTTAGCTTTTCGTTCTCGCGCTCAAATGCTAAAATCCTCTCCTTAAAGCATTGAGTAAAAATCAGGTAGTGATGGAACAGGTGCTTATTTATGGGCTTTGAGATAACGAGGACGCCGTGACTTTCCACAGCGTTGAACGCTTCAACAGAGCGCTCCTGCTGTACAATAAGGATAACGCACGCTCTGGTGCGCTCGGCACAGTAGACGGAGAAGTCGAGACCGCTTTCCTCCTCGAGCGGAGTATTGATAACGATAGCGTCGTACTCGCTCTCAGATATTTTATCCTTGGCGATTTCTACGGCGATTGTGCAGTCGACCTCGTCGTAGCTTTCGCTTTTAAGCATCTGCGCAATAGCCCGAAGACTCGCTTCTGTTTTGGAAATAATCAATGCTTTCATAAATATCACCATCGTAGTATTCCATCATAGTATTTTAATCCATTTACAGCAAAAAGATATTACATATTAGAATAATAAGAAATTTATTTTTTCACAAGTTTAACATCCGTGCATATTATAATGTATACAAAAGCGTCCTAAAAACTGCAAAATAGTTTATTCTGCAATTCGGTTATTTAAAACTTGCATATATCACGCATATTATACACTAACCAGGCTGTGTTGTGCAATAATTATCTTGAAACTTGCATAATTTCGTAATTTTATTAAAAATTTTTTTCTTTAGCTATTGACAAACTGCTCTTTGAGGTATATACTAAACGCGATGACACAGCAAGGGCGCTGCGAGCATAAAGCTCACAGCGCCTTTTTTTGTTTCAAAACACTTTAAAGGAGAGTAATCAAAATGGTAAATGTTCCTGAATTATTCGGAAGCAACGTCTTTAATGATGACGTTATGAGAGAAAGACTTCCTAAGTCGGTTTACAAGGCGCTCAAGAAAACAATCCAGGACGGAGAAACACTCGACGAAAGCGTTGCTAACGCTGTTGCCCACGCAATGAAGGAATGGGCAATCGAGAAAGGCTGCACGCACTTCACTCACTGGTTCCAGCCGCTCACAGGTGTTACTGCCGAGAAGCACGACAGCTTTATCACTCCCGACGGCGCCGGAAACGTAATTATGACCTTCAGCGGTAAGGAACTCATCAAGGGCGAACCCGACGCGTCTTCCTTCCCGAGCGGCGGTATCCGCGCTACATTTGAAGCAAGAGGCTACACAGCGTGGGACCCTACCTCCCCTGCTTTTGCTAAGGACGGAACTTTATATATCCCGACAGCATTCCTTTCCTACACAGGAGAAGTGCTCGACAAGAAAACCCCGCTTCTTCGTTCTATGGAGAGACTTTCCAAGGAAGCTGTCCGTATTCTTCATATGTTCGGCAAGACCGACGTTACACGCGTTATGACCACAGTAGGTCCCGAGCAGGAGTACTTCCTTATCGACAAGGATATGTACGAGGCACGCCCCGATATCATCTACACAGGACGTACACTCTTCGGCGCAAAGGCTCCTAAGGGTCAGGAGCTCGACGACCACTACTTCGGCTCTATCAAAACGAGAGTTTCTCAGTTTATGGCTGAGCTTGATAAAGAACTCTGGTCATACGGCATTTACTCAAAAACAAAGCACAATGAGGTTGCTCCGTCACAGCACGAGGTTGCTCCAATCTTTACAACAACCAACGTAGCCGTTGACAACAACGAGCTCCTTATGGAAATACTTAAGAAAACTGCCGAGAAGTTCAACCTCGTATGTCTTCTCCACGAGAAGCCGTTCGCAGGCGTCAACGGCTCGGGTAAGCACAACAACTGGTCAATCTCCACCAACACAGGCGAAAACCTCTTAAAGCCCGGAAAGAATCCGTCAGAAAACACTCAGTTTCTCCTCTTCCTCGCTGCTATCGTAAAGGGTGTTGACGAGTATCAGGATCTTCTCAGAATTTCTGTAGCATCTGCCGGCAACGATCACCGTCTTGGCGCCAACGAAGCTCCTCCGGCTATCCTCTCTATGTTCCTCGGCGACGACCTCGGTGCTGTTGTAAGCTCCATTGAGGTTGGCGAAGAGCACGAAAGCGAAGGCAAAAAGACTATGGATCTCGGCGTTGATGTTCTTCCTTCCTTCAAGAAGGACACCACAGACCGCAACCGTACTTCGCCGTTTGCATTCACAGGCAACCGTTTCGAGTTCAGAATGTTGGGTTCTGCCGTAAACATCGCAGGTCCGAACATCATTCTCAACACAGTCGTAGCAGAGGAACTCAAGCAGTTCGCTGACGAGTTAGAGGGCGCTAAGGACTTTAACAAGGCTGTTAAAAAGCTTGTTGCAAAGACATTCAAAAAGCACGACAGAATCATCTTCAACGGCGACAACTACTCCGACGAGTGGGTAGAGGAAGCAGAGAGACGCGGACTTCTCAATCTCAAGAGCGTTCCTACTGCTGTTAAGCACTACATCGATGAGAAGAATATCAAGCTCTTCACAGAAAACAACGTATTCAGCAAGGAGGAGCTCCACGCTCGCTACGAGGTTGAGCTTGAAAACTACGCTAAGCTTATCAACATTGAGGCTCTCACTATGCTCGATATGGCGAAGAAGGACATCATCCCCGCTGTTACATCATATGTAAGAGAGCTTACAGACACAGCCCTCGCTAAGCAGGCGCTGTCCGCTGACATTCCCGTAAGCCTCGAGACAAAGCTAATCACCGACCTCAGCCAGAAGCTCGTATGCTTCTCCGACAAGGTTGCTGACCTTGAGAACGACCTCATCAAGGCAGGAGAGCTCGAGCATGATATGCAGGCATACGCTGACTTCTACTGCGACACGGTATTCGCGGATATGCAGGCTCTCAGGGCAATCGGCGACGATATGGAAACAGAGACAGCTTCCGATTACTGGCCTTATCCTTCCTACGGCGAGATGCTGTTCGGCGTTTGATTCCACGCAAAACAGACAGATTAATAACATATAAGGGTGCGATATTATCGCACCCTTGGTTTTTTGTTCTTGATTATAAAACGAGTGTTTAACAACAAGGGTCGGGATAAGTTCCCGACCCTTAACTGTTTACTGTGTATTAATTAAAAAGTATCCTCGTCGGCTACCTCTGTCTCATCATCAGCTTCACACGGTTCTGCTTCTTCGAGCTTTTCCTCTGCCTTGAACGGAATCTCCTCGTACTCGCTCTCGTTGGAGCACGCCACGGTAATATCCTCGAGTTCCTCCACGTTGTACTTGCTCTCGCTCTCGACGGTCTGCATCTCGACAATCTTGCGGTAACGCTCGCGCGCCTTGCGAATCTGCTCCTTGCTGTTCTCGATAATTTTGAACAACTCCTCCTCGTTGTCGCAAGCCTCTGTTTTGTTGTTCATCTTGTTCTCGTAGTACTTCTTGCCGAGAGTGATGTAAGCGCGGTTAATCATCTCGCACTCGTTCTTCATAATAGTGCGCAGACGGTTGAGTTGAGCGTTTACTCTGTTCTTCTCGACTAAAGTCTGAGTGATGCCGGACACGGTATCCACAGCGGTGGAAAGACCGATTTTAACTGAATCTAAAAAAGCCATAACAATTTCTCCTTGGGTTATTTTATACCTTGTTACTATTATTGCAGAAAATTCGCAATAAATCAATGTTTTTTTGAAAATTACTTGCCCATTTCTTTTCGTCGTGCTAAAATATTATCGGAAATGAGGTATTTCAATGGCCAACTCGAACATAATCAAAAAGAGAATAGTCTGCCCGAAGTGCGACGAAACCACCGAGGCAACGCTATACACAAGCATAAATGTAACAAATCACAAAGAACTTCGTGAGCGCGCTATGGACGAGAGTCTGTTCAAGTGGACGTGTAAAAGCTGCGGCCACGTTGCGCGCCTCACCTACCCCGTGCTCTATAACGATATGAAAAACCGCTTTATGGTCTATCTTATCCCGCATATCGGCCACTTCCAGCTTGCCGACAAAGAACTTGAGGAGGAGTTCAAAACCCTCAAGCACATAAACAAGCGCATTGTGCCCGACTTCAACACATTTAAGGAGAAGATTTTCATTTTCGAGAGCGGTCTCGACGATATGGCGGTGGAGCTTACAAAGCTCGCTATCTCGCAGGCAGTCGCCAAAAAGCACAAGTTGGAGGGCGTTACCGAGGGTTACCTCTCGATGTACAACAGCGAGAACAACACGATGGGCTTCACCTACTTCGTAGGAGAAGAAAAAAAGCCCTATGTACAGAGCGCACGCCTCGAGATTTACGGTAAATCCTTCAGCGTTGTAAACGAGCTTGCCGTAAAGGACAAAAAACTCAAGGGCTTTATCCGCGTCGACCGCGAATGGGCGGAGAATATCCTCTACCGCTACAAGCGCGGCAGACAGGTCGCAAAGCTGAATCAGAACAGAGAATAAGCTTAACGCCTGCTAATAAAATTCTCGTTATGAACGGTGCGGGAATACTCACAATCACCGATAGTAATATGGAGCAGTTCAACACCTTACTGCTCGATTACTACAACACAGGCGAAAACGAGAACTTAAAAGAGTTCTTGTATAAGAATGCAATTTATGGAATTGTTATATAATAGTTATAAGTTTGCACGTTTGATTTCCAAACGTGCTTTTTGTTTTGTTGCAAATTCATCATAATTATGCTACAATACCTTCAGTCTGTTCGCAATATCCAGACTTAAAACAAAACTACGGAGGAATTTAAAATGAAAAAATCAACGGTCTATACCGTTCAGGGCGCGGTTATCGCGGCTCTGTACGCGGTGTTGACGGTTGGGCAGAACGTCATTCTGCCCGGAACTGCCTCGATGGCAGTACAGTTTCGTGTGGCGGAGGCTCTCACTATCCTCGCGCTCTACACGCCCGCGGCGATACCGGGGCTTACGGTCGGCTGTATAATAGCCAACATCAGCTCGGTCACGGCGGGTCTCGGCTTCTACGATATGGTTTTCGGCTCGGTTGCGAGTCTGCTCGCGGCGCTTGCTATGTACGCGCTCAAGGACGTCCGCATAAAGGGACTACCCGTGCTCGCGGCACTTATGCCCGCGGTGTTCAACGGCATTATCGTCGGATTTGAAATCGACTTCTTCTTTATCGGCAACCTAAGCTTTAACTTCGTCGATTTTCTCGTACAAGGCGGTCTGGTCGCTCTCGGAGAACTCGGAGTACTCATCGTACTCGGGCTTCCGTTCTCGGTACTTATCGAGAAAACAGCACTCGACAAAAAATTATTTACAATCGGATAAACTTCAGATATTGCGAAAGCCGACCGGATTTTCCGGTCGGCTTTAATCATTAATATAAGATTAAAGACTTTTTATCCATATCCGCTTTTTGAAAACAACGAGCGATATCGTAAGCCTTACAGCCTCCTCGAGCGAGAGGATAAAATACACCCACGCAATCGGCAACCCAAACACAAACGCGCTGATGAGCCCGAGCGGAACGCCGAAGCCCCAAGTGCCTATTGTATCTATCACGAGGCATATACTCGTCTTGCCGCCGCTGCGAAGTATTCCGCCGCTCAAAATCATATTCAGAACCTTAATCGGCGAAACGACCGCGAACACAATGAGTATCTGCTGTGCAACGTCGCGCACATACGGCTCCACGTCGAAAACCTGTACATACAAACCTCGCGCCATAATCAGAATAGCCGACATCACAAGCGAACCGACAAGTCCGTATTTCAGCATTTTGCGCGACAGTACATACGCGCTGTCGTGGTCGCGCTTTCCGAGTTCTTTTCCTATCAGTATGCCCGCCGCCTGAGAAAGTCCGCTCAGCGCGCCAATCATAAGCCCCTGAATCGGGTTCGACAGCGTCATCGCGGCGCAGTTAAGCGTGCCGAGGTGGCCGTAAATTGAAGCGTATACATTCTCACCGAGGCTCCACATAAACTCCGTTATCAGAATCGGCATAAGTATTACGACATACTCGCGCGCTGTCATCTTGCCGAGCCTTACGGAAAGAGAAAAGCTGACCCCGTTCTTGCGGGTCACGATTATATATCCTATAATCAGCAGTGCAAAATTTGTGCACTGCGAAACGACAGTTGCAACCGCCGCACCGCCTACTCCGAGTCTCGGGAGTCCGAGCCTGCCGAAGATGAGCACATAGTTGAGCGCCGTGTTCATAACCGCCGCGATTATGCTGAAATAGAGCGGCAGAGACGCTTTGTCGAGACAGCGCAGCATCGTCGAGAGCAGCATATTACCCGCGAGCGGTATAAATGTAATCGCTATAATTCTCAGGTAGTACGCCGCCACCTCCACGGTATCGGAGTCGGTGGAATACATCGACATAATCTGTCGCGATAGGATAAGACTTGCCGTAGTGAATACGACCGCAACAACGAGAGACACGAGCGTATTCAGCGAAAAGCTGCGGCTCACCTCGCGTTTATCACCCGAGCCGATATACTGCGATATCATAATTCCGGCAACAGCCGCAACAGCACCCGCTACAACAAAATATATGCCCGAAAATTTAGATGCAAGACCAACCGCCGCAATACTCACGCTGCCGAGCCTGCCTATCATAATCTGGTCTACAATACTAAACGAGGCTTGCAGCATACACTGCAGCGCAACGGGAATAGAAATTTTCAGTACAGAGCGAAGTGTTGAGTTATTTTTCATACCCTATCTCCTTTCGGCGCATATATGCGTACAGGCAAACGCAGATTATTACCGACACAGCAGAGCCCGTGCAGGTCGCAATACCCATCGGGAGCAAGGTATCGGCAAACATTTTTGACGCTAAGTACGCGAGCGGAATACGCGCCAGCGTAATCGCCGCGATATTATGTACAAATGAATATCCCGAGCGCCCGTAAGCGCAGAAATAACCGCTGAAGCAGAAGTGCACACCCGCTAAGACAACGTCCATTACATAACCGCGCATATACTGTCCGCCCAAAAGTACAACCTCGTCGCTGCCTGTAAATAGTCCGACGAACACATCGGCGGAAAGCTCCATAACAATCACGCACACTATGCCCCACACTATCGCAATCAGAATACCATAGCGGAGCACGCTGTTTGCGCGGTCGTGCTTTTTTGCGCCCACATTCTGCGCGGCAAGCGCTGATACAGTCGAGAGCATAGACGACGGCACGAGGAAAAGAACGCCTATCGTTTTTTCGACTATACCTACTGCCGCCGCATCGTTGAGTCCGCGGCTGTTCGCGATTACTGTTATGACTAAGAACGCAATCTGGATAAAACCGTCCTGCAACGCAACGGGCAAACCGATTTTCAGTATATTTGCGAAGGTCGCTTTATCGGGCTTCAGGTCGGATTTTTTTATGCTTATTCCCGTTTTGGAACGCCTTATCACTAGCAACGCAATAATTACGCTGAGGGTCTGGGAAAGAGTTGTTCCGAGCGCCGCGCCCACTGTGCCGAGCCCGAGAGCACCGATAAAAATATAGTCGAGTGCGATATTCGCCGCACAGGCGATAGCGATAAAATACATCGGGCTTTTCGAGTCGCCGAGCCCGCGGAAAACCGAGCTGATTATGTTATATGCCGTTATAAACGGAACGCCTAAAAAACAAATCAGAAGGTACACTTCTGTTCCCGCAACTGCCTCCGCGGGTGTTGCAATCACCGCCACTATCGGCTTTACACACAGCGCGAGCACCGCAGTCAGCACGAGCGAAAGTACTGTAAAGAGCGTTACCGTGTTGCCTATGTAGCCCGACGTCTGCCGCTTGTCCTGTGCTCCGACAGCCCTGCCTATCATAACAGTCGCGCCCATAGCGAGCCCGACAATCATCACCGTCAGCATATGCATAATCTGGCTGCCGACTGACACGGCGGTCGTGCTCTCTACGCCGCAGAACTGACCGATGATGAAGAGGTCCGCCATTCCGTATAGCGTCTGTAAAAAGTACGACAGAAAGAACGGCAGCGAAAAACCAACTACCGTTTTGAACACGCTTCCTGTCGTAAGATTCCTTTCCATATATACCACCAAGTAAATTATATATCCACTTTATTTTATACTTCATACTATGCGCCGTCAAGTGTTCAGCGACATTTTTCGCATAAGAAAGCGTGCGCAATATGCGCACGCTTTCGTAAAGCTTATTTAAGAATTATCTGCTTTTCTTTGTAACAGCCTTGATGACAAACAGCGTCGCAAGCATAAGCACTATAGAAACGCCGAGAACTACGAACACGTTCTGAACAAAGCCGGCTAAGATATAGCCTACAGCCGAAACAGCCGCAACTGTCATAGCGTAAGGCAGCTGAGTGGAAACGTGGTTAACGTGGTCGCACTGAGCGCCTGTGGACGCCATAATCGTTGTATCGGAAATCGGTGAGCAGTGGTCGCCGCAAACCGCGCCTGCAAGGCAAGCGGAGATACAGATGATAACCATTGTCGGGATTGAGCCGGTCTGTGCAACAGTCTCGAGCTGCTTTCCGAATACACCGATAACGATTGGAATGAGGATACCGAATGTACCCCAGGATGTACCGGTCGCGAACGAAAGACCGATAGCAACAACGAACAGGAGAACCGGCAGGAGAATCTTAACAGCTGTTGCGTTCTCAACGAGACCTGCTACAAAGTCGCTTGCGTTGAGCATACCTGTCATAGTCTTGAGAGTCCAAGCGAACACGAGGATGAGGATAGCGGGAACCATCTGCTTGAAGCCCGCGGGGATAGCCTCCATACACTCCGTAAACTTGAGCACCTTGCGGCACATAAAGTAGATAATGTTGATGATAAGCGCGCCGATTGAGCCGAGAGCGAGGCCGTAAGCCGCGTCGCAGTTAGCGAACGCGTCAATAATTCCGGCATGCTTCGCAGGATCTGTCTCGAAGAGACCGCCTGTGTAGAGCATACCGAGCACGCAGAACACGATAAGGATAACAACCGGAATAATGAGGTCGATAACCTTGCCCTTATTGTGAGTCGGAGCGTCGTCCTCGGGATAAACATTGTTGCGTGTTGTGAAGAGGTCGCCGTTCAAAGCGTTCTTCTCGTGGAGCTTCATCGGGCCGTAGTCTACGTTGGTCTTAGCGATGAAAATTACCATAATGAGCGTGAGCAGCGCATAGAGGTTGAACGGAATCGTGCTGATAAAGAGCTGAATACCGTTAACGCCCTTAACCGTACCGCTTACCGCGGCAGCCCACGAGGAAATCGGAGCGATAATGCACACCGGTGCTGCGGTTGCGTCGATGAGATACGCGAGTTTTGCACGAGATACCTTGTGCTTGTCCGTAACGGG
This sequence comes from Ruminococcus sp., assembly GCA_022510945.1. GTDB lineage: Bacteria > Bacillota > Clostridia > Oscillospirales > Acutalibacteraceae > Ruminococcoides. The sequence continues at coordinate 1,883 of JAFLSK010000021.1, read as the reverse complement.
GCGCATAACAGAACCTACAGTAAGGCAGTTGAAATAGTCGTCAACAAAGATAAGAACGCCGAGCACGAAGGTCGAAAGCATTGCGCCTGCGCGGGTCTTGATGTGCTTTGAAGCCCATTCGCCGTACGCGCGGCTACCGCCCGCTTTGTTCATAAGAACAACGATTGCGCCGAGCACAACGAGGAACACGAGAATACCTACATTATAGGAATCCGCAATGTTCGCGATAACGCCTTCGTTTACGACTGCATTGAACATTGTCGTAAAGCCCGCGCCGATTGCGTTGAACACGCCCTCTTCCGCTATAATCTTTGAGAAATACGTCTCAGATACAGCGTAGAGAAATCCGCCGGTGAGAATACCGATAAACAGCGAGGAATAAACCTCCTTGGTGATTAGCGCAAGTCCGATAGCAACAATCGGCGGCAGAAGCGACCACATTGTGCCTACGGAGTTGGTAATCGGTGCCTGAATAAAGCAGCCGACTACATACACTGCGATAATCAGAATGAAAATAATATTCTTCAAATATTTTTTCATTTTTTCTACTCCCTTTTTTTCAATTTTTTATTTTCAGACGGCAGGTTAACCTGTGCAAAAACTACCGCCGCAAAAACCAACACGCAGCCGAACAACTCCTTTACAGAGAGCTGCTCGCCGATGATAAGCCAGCCCGAGAGAGCCGCAAACACCGACTCGAGGCTCATAATAAGCGTTGCGACCGTCGGCGCGGTGAACCGCTGTCCGACAATTTGCAGAGTGTACGCCACTCCGCACGACAGAACGCCCGCGTACAGAATCGTAAAACGCGCTTCATATATGTATTCCATTTTCGGCGACTCAAACAGCAGCATAATAATAAACGAGATTATGCCCGAAGTAAAGAACTGCACACACGCCATAGCCACGCCGTCGGCGCCCTTAGAGATAAAGCGGTCGATTACGATAATGTGAATCGCAAAGAAAAACGCGCATATGAGCGTCAGCAAATCGCCGATACCTATTCTGAAGTCACCCTTGATACACAAGAGGTAAAAGCCCACTATTGCGAGCGCAACACAAAACCATATTTTCTTCGGCGTTTTGTTTCCTAAAACAAGCCCGAGTATCGGCACGAGTATTACATACAGTGCTGTAATAAAGCCCGACTTGCCCGCTGTGGTGTACACGATTCCGACCTGTTGGAAGGAACTCGCTATGCACAGCGCAAGACCGCAGAAAACTCCGCCGATTAAGGTCGCCTTCAGCGACGTTTTATTTTCTTCTTGCTCGGATTTTGAGAACAGCTTAAATCCCGCTATAACGGGCAAAAGCACAATTCCGCCGATGAGGGTGCGTATCGAGTTGTATGTAAACGGCTCGACATACTTCATACCCTCGCTCTGAGCCACGAACGACGTGCCCCATATTATCGCGGTTACGAGCAGTATAATACTGCCGCGCAGATTTTTTAACATTCAGATTACTCCCAATTTTACCATAAAAATACCTTTTTATTTTATCATAATAAAGTATTATGTGCAATAAAATTCGACAGCATACGACCAATTTCTGCACATTAGCCAAATACAGCACGCCAAATTTAGGCACTTTATTCATTCACAACGAAAAAATATACAATTTTTGTATAAAAAGAAAAAGGCACCCTTGCAGGTACCTTTTCGGTCTTTAGCTGTCTATCCTCGTTGCTCTTCGCTTTTCCTCTCTTAACTCCCACTCGTCTAATCTGTTTCGAACACTTTGTGTTCTTCACAGCTTAGTTCTCGCCAGTCGTTAATCGAGGGCTACGAGCCTCGGCTTTTCTTAACTGTCTAGCCTCGTTGCTCTCCGCTTTTCCTCTCTTAACTCCCACTCGTCTAATCTGTTTCGAACACTTTGTGTTC
>JAFLSK010000020.1 GCA_022510945.1 Ruminococcus sp. | reverse complement strand
AAGGGTTCGGCTGTTCGCCGATTAAAGTGGTACGCGAGCTGGGTTCAGAACGTCGCGAGACAGTTCGGTCCCTATCTGTCGTGGGCGTAGGATATTTGAGGAGCGCTGTCCTTAGTACGAGAGGACCGGGATGGACGTACCTCTGGCGCACCAGTTGTCACGCCGGTGGCATAGCTGGGCAACTATGTACGGAACTGATAAACGCTGAAAGCATCTAAGCGTGAAGCAGACTCCAAGATTAGATATCCCATCGTAAGAGTAAGACCCCTTGAAGACTACGAGGTTGATAGGCTGCGTGTGTAAGCATAGTGATATGTTTAGCTTGGCAGTACTAATAGGTCGAGGGCTTGACCACAATTATGGGCTAAGGTTCGAAGCCTGTAAATAACGACTGACGATGACTAAGCTGTGAAGCAATCACAGATTGCGGAACAGATTAGAAGAGTGGAAGTTATTTACAGAACAGCGGAGAACAACGAAGCCTGATAGTTTAGATATTCTTGGTCAGTAGTTCCTTTCTCTCTCCTGCACTTCTTTATTCAGTTTTTAGGGTGTTATTAAAGCACAGTCAATCGACTGTGCTTTTTCTTTTGTAAATATTGAATGTTATATAATTTAAGCCGACTGTTTCATAACTGCGAAATAGTCGGCTCTCTTTTTATAATTTCAGAATGTGCTATATATCAATCCATTGAATAAAGGCTGTTTTATCTGTGCAATTATATCCGGCGTTCTTGTAAAAGCTTAGCGTACTTTGATCTTTTGAACCTGTAAGCAACATCATTTTATAACAATCTTGCTTTTTGGCAATGGATTTTGCATAATTCAAACATTCAGTAGCATATCCTTTTCCTCTATACTTTGAATGCGTGACCACATTTTCAATAAAAGCATATGGATGCACATTTCTGGTTAAGTTAGGAATAATTACACAGACACACGAGGAAACGATTTGTCCGTCTACCTCATTAACAATAAGATGGTGGTTTTCATCCATTATAATTTGGTTCCATGTTGCTGACAAATGTTTAGAAGAGGCAGGAATTGACTTCTCATGGAGATTAAGGTACAATTCTAAAACTTCATTCAAATCATCACGTTTCGCTTCTCGTACCATGTTGTCACTCCTATAAATTCGGATTTTCTGTTATAAATTATAACAAAATATAAATTACCTGTCTATAAAAACTTCTAAAAAATGTATTGACAAAATTGTATTGGTATGATATAACAATTGTACTAATTGAGATAATACAATTATGTCAAAACAAGGAATTGTACTATGTATGATATGAAAGAACTCAAAATCAAGCTGTATTATCTGGGCGACTTTCTTTTTACGGTAAGAGTGAACGGCGAGGAAAAGGAAGTCGACAGCAAGACAAATACTATTGCGTTTCGACTTCCCGAAGATGCTGATTACGAGATTGAAATCGCTCAGAAGGAACTGTCCGGTAATTTCAAGTTGTGGCATATTCTTTTGGCACCACTCCTTCTTGTGTTGTTTGTAATTTTCCTTATCATTTTTGAGGAAATTCCCGGAACTGAGTGGGTAGGCGATATTCATCCGTTTTTGCTAAGGACAAAGTTCAGAGGAAATATGCGCAAGCATAACGAGCTTAACTTTTACTATTACGCGAGTCGGAATATCAAAGATGACTACACCAAACCGCAGCTTGTTTGTGACGAGATTAAGCCATACGAAACCATTTACGAAGTGAACAGAAAGAACATCAAAAAGACATTTCATAGATTTGTTGCAGTTATGTCGGCAAGTATGTTGGTTCTTATGGCTATATTTGTCCTTATGCTTATGTCCGGATTAATAGGGTCGCCGATAGATATATTAGAAGTTATAGTGTCATCCGTGTTGATTGCGGTGACAATAGCCGGATATGCAATCGTGCTGTTAATAAAGCGCAGAAGATGGTATAAATATATGAAACAATAGAAAGGAGCGGCTAAGTGTTTACAATAGATTTAACGTCGCGTAAACCGATTTATGAACAGCTTTACAACAACGTCGTGCGGCTGATTTCGGCGGGTGTGCTCAAGCCCGACGACAAACTGCCGCCCGTGCGGATGCTCGCAACAGAGCTTTCGGTCAATCCGAACACCGTCTCAAAAGCGTACAAATTGCTGGAGACGGACGGATATATCTGCTCGGCTGTGGGCAAGGGCAGCTTTGTGTCTCCCGACCTGAGCGTGCAGAATGCAGAGAAACAGCTCGCGCTCGAGAAGGTGGACGCAAAGGTGAAAAGTGCAGTCGCGCTCGGAGCGACAAAAGAGGAATTGCTCGCTATAATCAACGAGCATTTTACAAGTTAGTCACTAAGGAGGAAAACTATGCTTGAAATAAAAAATGTCAGCAAGAGCTTCGGCGACGTCCGCGCTCTCGACAAGCTCAGCTTTAACGTTGCCGAGGGTACGGTGTTCGGCCTTGTCGGCTCAAACGGAGCGGGCAAATCAACCCTGCTGAGGGTAATCAATGGTGTTTTTCAGCCCGAGGACGGCGAGGTTCTCATTGACGGTGAGAATACATTCGAGAATGTTAAGGCAAAGAATATGTGCTACTTTATTCCCGATTTCCCGTTTTTCTACAACTCGAGCACAATCGAGAACACGGCTTATCTTTACCGTCGCATTTACGAAAACTGGAGCGAGGGCTACTTCAGACAGCTGTGCTCGATGTTCCCGATAAATCCGAAACAGAAGGTAATTAATATGTCGAAGGGTATGCAGCGACAGGCGGCGCTCATTCTTGCTCTTGCGACAAGACCGAAATATCTGTTCCTCGACGAAATCTTCGACGGCCTCGACCCCGTTGTTCGCCAGCTTGTTAAAAAGCTGCTCATCACCAACGTCACCGACAACAATATGACCGTAATGATTGCGTCGCACAATCTGCGTGAGTTAGAGGATATATGCGACCATATCGGACTTCTGCACCGCGGAGGAATACTTATGGAGCGCGAGCTCGACGACCTAAAGCTCGGTATTCATAAGGTGCAGATTGCGTTCAACGAAGAGGTCGACGAGAGTATATTCAATGAATTGAGTATAGTAAAGCTCAGCCGTAAGGGCAAGCTCTACAACCTCACGGTAAAGGGCGACGCGGATGAGTTTATGCCGAAGATTGAGGCTTTAAATCCCGTGTTCCTCGAGAGCCTGCCGCTTACACTCGAGGAAGTATTTATTCACGAAATGGAGGGTGCAGGTTATGACATCAGCAACATACTCTAAGTCAAGCTTTAAGCAGGGATTGGCAATCTTTTGGTGGACGGTAAGGTCAAATATGCCGATAATCATCGTATATCTGGCGGTTTTGGCGTTTTCTTCTCTGATGGATATTGTCAGTACAATGGGAATTTCGGCGTTGATAGGAGTATATGACAGCGAATCGGCGTCGGAAATGTTAAGCTTACCTATAGCCGCAGCGACAGGCAGCGCATCGTTTTTGGGTATGCTCTTTTCGATAGTCGCGGCTATACAGTGCTTCGGCTATCTGCACGGCAAGCGAGAGACGGATATGTTCGGTTCGTTGCCTGTGTCAAGGCGCACGCTGTTCTTCTCGCGGCTTGTAGCGGCAATCGCAATCGGCGCTGTTCCGATGCTTGCTTTTATGATTCCTCTGAACATCTGCGGAGTATTCATTGGTGGAATGTTTTATCTGGTGGAGATAATCAATGCTCTTGTCTGCATTACAGCGAACGTTGCTTTTATCGGTCTGCTTTCGATTTGTTGCGGTAAGACGTCCGACAAGATTATCTCTTACTTTACGCTCAATACCGCGTTCCCTGTTGCGGTTATAATGATTCAGATTATGCCGGCAAGCTTCCTTGTAGGGTACGACCTTAGCTTTAACAAGCACTTTATCCTCGCACTCACACCTCTCCTTTCCAATATGAGCAATATGCCGATTTATTGGGCTGTGTTCAGCGTGGTGTGCATTGTACTTTGCTTTCTGCTTATCAAGCGCAGAAAATCCGAGTCAGCGCAGTCTCACTTTGCGTTCAAGCTGCCGCATATGCTCATTAAGCTGCTCGCGAGCTTCTCTGTAGGCGTAGTTGCGGCGTACATCTTCCTTTTGAGCGGTGTTGATGATAAGTATAAGCCTGACCTCGGTATTGAGTATGTGAAATTCTGGGCAGGTATGCTGATTGGCTCCTTCGTAGCTTATCTCATCATTCAGATTATACTCGCGCACGGCTTTAAGGGCTTTGGAAAGTCGCTCATTATCTACGGCGCGATGATAGCCTGCTTCGGAATTTACTTTGCGGTTCTCGCGACAGGCGCGCTCGGCTACAGCTCCTACGTTCCGTCCGCCGGCAGCGTGAAGAGCGTAAGTTTTACCGATAGATTCAATCAGAAATTACTCGCACAGGATTCTGTTGACGACAAGGAAGTAATCGAGGGCGCGATTGAGGCGCACAAGCAGATTATCGAAGCGGCGGAAAAAGAAAAGTCGATGATTAATCTCAGCGGAGAGAGACTTTCCGAGGTGATAGTCGGCGATATGTTAGAATTTTTTGACGGCGATGATAACAGCTTCACCGTTAAATACACCCTTAAAAGCGGAAGGAAGATAAAGCGCAGCTATACAGTTGATAAGCCTAAGAAAATCGACTTCCTTAATTCTCTTGAATATTTCGAGAACTACTACCCGATTTTTGTATACGACACAAAGTATCTCACAGGCGGGTCAATGTATGGATATATTGATGTTCTGGATAAGGATGAGGATTATGATGAGGACGATGACTGGGAGGATATTGAGTTCGACCGGGAGGAGAGTCTCGAGCTGCTTGACACGCTGAGGCAGGATATCCGCAAGTACGGAATTATTAAATCGAACTCTGATGACGATACCATTTCGGTTCAGTTCAGTTATAATATAGAAGACAGTGAATATATAGGCGGTTATCAGAGTTTTGAGGTTCCGCCGGAGTACAAGGCTACCGTACAGCTGATTCAAAGCATCTCTCATAAAGATTAATAGTTAAATTGTTTTCTACGGAATATTGTTTCCTTTCCATTTCCCCAAAACAGCCGCCTGCGTGTGCAGACGGCTGTTTTATCGTGGTTCTTTTTGGCTAAAAAACAGGCCGCTTTAGTTATTACTAAAGCGGCGATTTTTTATGCTGTTTCCTTTTTCTTTTTCATATATACGAATACGGAGTATCCGATGAATACCGCGAGCGCGGCTATCGACAGCGTCATTCCGCGGGTAAAGCCCTTCGGAACATAGCTGAATCGAACGTCGTGGTTGCCCTTGGTAAGCTTTACGGTGACAAGTGCGTTTGCGAGCGGCTCAATCTGTGTTCTCTGACCGTCGACGTAGGCTGTCCAGCCCTCGTTTTCAGTAGCGAATAGCTTGCCGATAAGCGAGTCGTCCTCGGTCTTACCTGACTCATACGGGATAGAAGTGTAGAGGAGTCCGTCGCGGTTTGCGTAGATTTTGCCCTCCATTGACGAGCCTGTAAGCTTAGTGGTCTTCATAATACTCTGGCTAAGTTCGGTAAAGCCCTCTTCGTATACGTCGTCGTTGAAGGCGTTGACGTAAATCTTCGCTGTGCCGGACGCACCCGCCTTGAGGTCACAGTAAACCGAAATCTTGTCGCCCTTGTTGAAGTAACCGATAGACATAATGTACGGTCTCTTGATGTAGAAGGACGAGGTGCCTGTTCTTGCGGAGTCGTTGCACATAATCGTCACGTTCTCGCCGTCCTTAATCTGGGCGTATGCGTAGTACCAGCCGTCCTTCGGCGCCTCGTAGTTCCACTTGAGGTGCGGCGCTGTTTCGCTGTCGTTAGTCGAGAAACTGTAGCTGCCGTAGTCGAGTCGGTTTACGGGGAAGGTGTTGTAGTCGGTGTGACCCTGCGACACAACGTCGAGAGCGGTGTAAACGTCCTTTTTAACGCCTGTAGCGTAGCGGAAGAACTGGTTCTGTTTTTCAAACGGATTGTAGGTATCCTCCTCGTCTTCGCCTCTGTAGTTTAAGAGGTTGTCGTTTACGAGCATACCCATAGGAATGTACGACTTATTCTTGAGAAGCTTAACGTTACCTGAGGAGAACGCTTCGCTTAAGTACTTCGTGTTGTTGAAGTTGCCGTCGCGCGCGATAACGTACTTGAGGTTCATAAAGAGGTTGGTAACAGGCGAGCTCTCCGCGTAGGTGTATCGGTTACCCGAAAGCCAGCCCATAAGTCCGAAGTTCTCGGCAAAGCGTGTGAAGCTTTCGTTAGTCATAGAGTTGAACATCGAAACGCCGTTAAAGCGGTTGAGAGAAGAATCGCACAGAGTCTGAGTACTCGTGAAGTCCGCTCTCCACAGCTCGGGAGTGTGCTCCTCCATCTGCTTCATATAGTTTACAACGCTTTCGGTATTTTCGCCGCCGCGCGGATAGTCGTATGTGCTTGTAACCGACGTTGTCTTAACGCCGATGTACGCCGTGACGCCGCTCTGAACCAGCACGACCGCGCTCAGCACGATGCACAGCACGTTCTTGTTGATGACGCCTATTTTGAAGGCGATGAGCACAGCGACGATAATCAGAGCGATAACGGACGTTCCGATAATCGGAAGCAGCTCCTGAGTGCCGATACCGAGCAGTACGACGAGGGCGGTTACGAGGGCGGAGATGATGATGTCGAAGTAGTTAACAGATTCAATCGAGTTGAACGCCCTGAACGCCATAGCCACGAGCACGAAGCTTACGAGGTACGAGAAACGGTACGGAATCATATTTGTAAAGTGGAATCCGTGCCACATATAGTCGAGCTGACGGATAATAAAGCTCATTATAAGGAATAACAAAAGGCAGCCGTTGAAGATTTTCTCGCGCAGGCTGATCTTCTTAGAGAGCATAAACATAACGCCGAGCACGAGAGAGATAACGCCGCACGCGATGTTCGGGAGTCCCTCGGTTGTCGAAGGCTTAACGAAGGCTGCCGAATTCGAGATAACCTTTCGGAAAGCGTCGAGCGTGCCGGTGAGGTCGGCAGGCGAGCCGATGTTTATCGCGTAGCCTGTCGGGAATGTGCTGCCCGCGGCGTGGGTTGTCTGGAGTCCAAAGTACGCGGGGAGGATAAGGAAAGCAGTGAGCAAAAGTCCGACTACTGACCAAATCGCGATTTTCAGGAAGTGGTTAAAGAAATTCTTAACGCCGTCCCACTTGCAAATGTGATACCCGATAAAGCATAACACGAGGAAAACGCAGGTGAAAAGTCCGATGTAATAGTTAGCGAGCACCGACAGCGCAAGCGTGATTACATAAATCTTGTATTTTCCCTCGCGCATCATCGCGATAAAGCCCATTACAACGAGCGGTGTAAGTGCGGCTGTGTCGAGCCAGATTTCGCACCAGTAATAGCCCATAAAGAACGCCGAAAGGGCAAAGCCCACGGAGAAAATTACAAGGGAGATATCGTCGCGCTTATAGGTGTAGCGCAGGAAAATTGCGAAAAAGCAACCCGCGAGACCGATTCTCAGCGCCACAGAGAAGGTCAAAAACATATTGAGCCACTGGATATGATCCGCGCCGAAAAGGCTCGACGGGAGCAGTACCGTCAAAAACTTAAGTGGGCTCATAAGGTAGTACGACGCAAGGGCAAAGTAGTTGGTGCCTGCGCCCTGAGTCCACGACCAGAACAGCGACTCGCCGTGCTTGAGCTTGTCCTGAAAGTCTACAAGGAACGGGAAGTACTGGTGCCACAGGTCGGTGACGAGAATCTGCTTGTCGCCGAACGGCTCGCAGCCCATAATGGCAAACGCAATGGACATAAGTACGAACGGAACCGCGAACGCAAGCAGTATGAAGATGTTCTTATAAAAGAATTTGCCTGTTCTCAGTTCGCCATGTTCGGGAACAAGGAAGAAGGAGCGCCTTGTAAGGTTTTCCCCGTCAAGGCTTTGTTTTTTAAATAGCATAGGTGGTAGTCTCCTTTTGTTATTTTTCCGCGCAACAGCGCACTTGCGCACGCGCGATGGATTTTCGAAAGCGTGCGCCGACGGCGCGCCTTCTCATATTATTTACAATCATATCTATAATAACATATTTATCATTTTAGGTAAACAGAAAAACGAATTTTTTTAAAAAATATGGACTTTTTTCTTTTGAATTGATATAATTTACTTATCGTATTAAAGAAAGGGAGACATTATGGGAGATTTTCTCAAAAAATTTTTTGACATAAAATTCTGGAAGTTTATTCTCGTCGGTATCATCAACACCCTCGTCGGCAACGGACTGCAATTTGTGCTCTATAACTTCACGCCCCTTGAGCAAGTAGGGGATACGGGCGTGTACATCGCGAGCGCGGTTGGCTACATCATCGGCAGTGTTGTGAGCTATTTTCTCAATAAGTACTTTACTTTCAAGAACGCCGAAAAGGGCTGGAAACCGATTTTCCGCTTTGCGCTTAATATTGCGGTGTGTTGGGTGATTGCGTATGTTATCGCTGTTCCGCTCACGGGAATGGTTTGCAACGGTCTCGGAATTTCAGCGTTTGGATGGACGGTTGATAAAACCTCCGCAAACCTCTCTATGGTTGTCGGAAGCTGCCTTTTCGTAGCCTGCAACTATATCGGTCAGCGTTTCTTCGCATTTAAGGAAAAGTAAAAATCGCTATATAAAAATCGGACTATCGTGTTTGCGATAGTCCGATTTTGTTATGTTTAGAATTGTTTATGCTTTCAGAATCTCGTCGGCGAGAGCCTCGAGAGCCGCCTTGCTGTCGTCCTTGAGAGCGGACTTGATTGTTACGACCGTGTCAGTGAAGTTAACCTTGCTGTTTTCGAGCATTGCCTTCATCTTCTTTGCGGCGGCAGGAGCCCACGAGCCGTTCTCAACGAGACCGATAGTCTTGTTCTGAATGTTGCGCTCGACGAGCTTGTTTAAAAACGTATGCATATACGGGAAAATCTCGTTGTTGTATGTTGTTGTAGCGAGGATAAGCTTGCCGTAGCGGAAAGCGTCCTCAACGCACTCTGCCATATCCTCGCGAGCGAGATCGTTGACAGCAACCTTCGTGCAGCCTTTTTCTCTGAGTATCTCTGCGAGCAGCTCGACCGCCTTCTTCGTGTTTCCGTAAACGGAGGTGTAGGCGATGTTTATGCCCTCGCTCTCAACGCCGTAGCTTGACCATGTGTTGTAGAGGTCGAGATAGTAGCCGAGGTTTTCGCTGAGCACGGGACCGTGCAGCGGGCAGATAATCTGAATATCGAGTGCGGAAGCCTTCTTGAGTAGAGCCTGCACCTGAACGCCGTACTTGCCGACAATGCCGAAGTAGTAGCGTCTCGCCTCACACGCCCAGTCCTCGTCGCAGTCGTGAGCGCCGAACTTGCCGAACGCGTCAGCGGAGAAGAGCACCTTGTCGCACTCGTCGTAGCTTACGAGCACCTCGGGCCAGTGCACCATCGGCGCGCCGATAAACCTGAGGCTGTGGCGACCGAGCTCGAGCACGTCGCCCTCCTTTACCTCAACCTTGCGGTCTGCGTAGTCAACGTCGTAAAACTGCGTAAGCATTACGAACGCTTTGGCGGAGGATACCATCTTTGCGTTTGGGTATCTGTCCATAAATGTGACGATATTGCGCGAGTGGTCGGGCTCCATATGGTGAACAACGAGGTAGTCGGGAGCCTTGCCGCCTGTAGCCTTCTCGATATTTGAAAGCCACTCCTCGCCGAAGTTTCCGTCCACCGAGTCGGTAACGGCAATTTTTTCGTCAAGAATCACATAGGAGTTGTACGCTATTCCGTTAGGAATAATGTACTCGCCCTCGAACAGGTCGAGTTCGTGGTCGTTTACTCCGACAAATTTAATATCATTTGTAACAGTCATAGTTTTTCCCCTTCCTTTTCTATTTTTAAATAGTATATCACGAAGTTCCGCACAGTACAATAGAATGTTAAATTAAATCCTGTGCTTTCAGGTAAGCAATCAGCTTTTCGCAGTTTTTGCGCTCCTTATCGGGCAAATCTCCGAGTTCAACCTGAACGATATCAGGAATAGAAACGTGAGTGTGCGAATTTTCAAAATCCTCAAGACTTTCACGGTTGTAAAGCTCGGTGTCGAGATAAATGACAAAAGCGTCATCGTGCTCGTCCTCCCGAAATTTCTCTATCTGCAAGCCGTAGTGATAGCCGTAATAATCTTTAAATTTTACCGGACTGTAGGGCTTTAAGAAGTTCGGGTATTTTGGCGTTTCAATTATAACCGGCTCGGAATAATCCTCGTCTTTCGTTTGCCAGCCGGTCCATACAAATGTGGGGAGAAGCTTTTCGTTGAGAAAAACTCCGCCGAGTTCGTCGTTTTCGAAGTCGGGATTACTTGCGAACACAGCTCTTTTCTTTATGCATATATGAGAAAATTCGTCGAGGGTGACCTCGTATTCAGCGCAATATTTCGCAATGGTTATAAGCGCTGTGTGGTAGTCCTTGCAGATATATGTCTCCCGATAAGCGTCAGGCTTATCCTCAATTTCCACCTGATAAACAGTATGCGGCTCACGTTTTGCAAAGGTGTTCAGGTCGTTCTCGATTTTTTTCGCGCGTTCGCGAGCAAATTCACGCTCCTCTTCCCCGGACAGATTTTCCGCGAGGTATAGGAGCTTTTCAAGCTTGTCGTTTACGGTTTCGGCGTATTCCTCCGCAATCAACACAAGTTCGTATTCGGTAAATTTGTGGTCAGTTTCTTTAATTTTGTTTTTCAGTTCCATTGAAGGAAGTAAGTCGGTAATTATTTTCTGATTCATAAGTCCTTCCTTGTTATCTCTACCGCCGTTTTTCCGTCGCGTTTTATCGCCGCTTGCAGCTCAGAAAGACCGCTGAATTTTTGCTCGGGGCGGATAAATTTTTTCAGCCGCACGTCGACGATTTTGCCGTATAGCGCGCCGCCTTTGTAAAGCGGCAGCCACGTCTCGCAGTTTGGCTCGTTGCCGTCGGCGATAGTCGGCTTTACGCCTACGTTCGTAACGCCCGCGTGCCTTTGTCCGTCGACGGTCACGATTGACGCGTAAACGCCGAATTTCGGCAGGATTATATCCTTTTCAAACGAAAGATTTATTGTGGGTGTATCCATAGCCGCGCCGATGTGGTTGCCCTCGACGACCTTGCCCTTTAGCCCGAAGTCGTAGCCGAGCAGAGCGTTCGCGCTCTCAACGTCGCCGTTTTGCAGAAGTCTGCGTATCTCGGTGGACGAAACGACCACGCCGTTTTTTTCAACGGGCGCGCACACGCCCACCTCTATTCCGTGCTCTGAGCACAGTCGGGTCAAATCCTCCGTATCTCCTGCGCCGCACTTTCCGAATCGGTAGTTAAAGCCGCAGAAAACCTTTTTTGCATTAAAAACATCGTTTATAATTTCGCTTACGAACTGCTCGGGTGACTTGTCCCTGAGCAGTTCAAAGTCGAGGATATACAGCACTTCTATGCCGATTTCCTCGAGCAGAGCGATTTTTTCATCATATGTCGAAAGCTGCGAGCGCTTATCATCAGGCTTCGGCGTGGAGCTGAACGTGAACGCCGTCGGCACAAGTCCCTCGCTTTTGCAGCGCACAGCCTCAGCGAGCACCGTGCTGTGACCGAGGTGCACGCCGTCGAAATAGCCGAGCGCAACCGCCGTCGCAGCGGGATATGGACTTAAAGTGCGAAAAATCTGCATATCCGTGTGTTTCCTTTCGTAATATTTTAGTGATTGGTAAACTTAAATCTTGCCCGACCTGAGCAGTGCGTCAAGCTTGAGAATAGTTATCTGCGTTTTAGCGTCTGCAAGCTGATTGTTGAGCACCATTTCCACAGCCTTTTTGAGCGGAATTTTCTCCACGTTGAGGAACTCGTCCTCGTCGGGCTCCTGCTCGCCTACGCTTTCGACCTTGCACGCGTAGAGGTGGATAATTTCGTCGGTGTAGCCCGTGCTCGGGTACATTGCGCCGAGCGATACGAAGCTGTAGCCTGTGCAGCCTGTTTCTTCTTTTAACTCGCGCTTGCCGTTTTCAAGCGGAGTAGAGCCCTTTTCGAGCTTGCCCGCGGGCAGCTCGAGCACAACTTCATTATACGGATAGCGGAACTGCCGCACGAAGTAGAGGTTCCCCTCGCTGTCGAGAGGCGCAATGCAAACTCCGCCGCAATGTCTTACGACCTCGCGCTTTGCTTGAGCGCCGTTGGGTAGCTCAACTTCGTCGAGGGTAACGTGCAGGATTCTTCCGTCAAAAACGGTTGTGCTTTTTATTGTCTTTTCAGTAAGGTCTTTATACATAACTTTCTCCGGGGTGATAATTATTAATATTTACAACGCCGCTCCCGACTGTTACTTGCAGAGCGCGGCAATCAAAAACATTTGTGAAAAATATAAGAGCGTTCGCCGAAGGATTATCGGCAAGAGCCTGTGCGGCCGCGCGATAACCGCGCTGTGTATCGGTAGGCCCGAGCGACCCGCGCTCTACGCCGCGACCTTCCACGGTATGGAGTGGCTGAACACGCTGTTTATGCTGACCTTCGCCGAGGAGTGCGCCGCCGCTTACGAGAATAGCGAAACGGTTGAGGGCGTTGATGTGCGCGCCGCGCTTCAAAAGCACGGTTTAGCAATCGTTCCGTGCGTCAATCCGGACGGTGTGGAAATCCAGCTGAACGGCTCAAATTCGTGTCCGCTGTACAAAAAGCAAATCGACAGTATAACGGACAACACCCGAATATGGCAGGCGAACGCCCGCGGCGTTGACCTGAACCACAACTTTAACGCGGGCTGGCACGCTCTCAAAAAGAAGGAGATAGAAATGGGGATAACCGCTCCAGCGCCTACGCGCTACGGCGGGACGAGGCCCTTCTCCGAGCCCGAGACAATCGCGCTGCGAAATTTTTGTATGAAAAACCACGTTTGCTACGCGATAGCTTTCCACAGCCAGGGGCGCGAGGTTTACTGCACCTACGGTTGTACTCCCGAGTGCGCGTTTGTGCTGGGCAAAATGTTCGCGGAATTTGCCGACTATCGCCTTGCTCTGCCCGAAGGGATAGCCTCCGTGGGCGGCGGATTCAAGGACTGGCTTATATCGTACCTTAAAACGCCCGCAATCACCGTCGAAACTGGCGAGGGCAAAAATCCACTGCCGCTGTCCGATTATCAGAGCGAGTATAAGCGCATAAGGAAAGCGCTGTTCAGATGTCTTGATATATAAACTAAATTCGCTGCGCGAGCTAAATGTGGCTTCGCCACGCTAAATTCCTATCGGAGCTAAATTTGCTTTGCAAGCTATACAGCGAATTTAATTTAGCTTTGCGATTTATCGCAAAATTTAGCTATTTTATGAAATAAAATAATTTAGCTGCCGCAACGCGGCAATTTAGCTATACAAAAACACCTCGGTTATTTTACAACAAACAAACTCGAGGTGTTTTTACTTCCTTTCAAAGAGATTCCTTTGACAACGCTTTATTATTACTTATCAATAGGTGAATCCTTAAAAGCGTCCACGTCATTAAGAATACTGTTAATAACGTCGTCGCGAATGATACCGTCGTTGTCGGTGATTTCGGACTGCTTCGTGATGTCCACATATTCCTCGTCGGGTTCAACGTAGGATTCCGCGCCGTTTTCGTCTATGATGTGCTCGTCGTCCTCGTCGGGAATTTCGTACTCCATAGCGACCTGCTCCGCCTGCTGAAGCGGGGTTAAGTCCTCTGTGGGAACGTTGCCGACAATGCTGTTCTGAAGGTTCTGGAACCTCGACGCGATGTACTCGTCGTCGTCAAAAGCGGCCTCAAAATTGTCGGCAGAGTCGGTAGAGTATCCGTCGTCGCCGAGTCCTTCCTGTGCCGCGAGTTCCGCCTGAACCTTCGCGATAGCCGCTTTCTGGCGCGCAAGCTTGCGCTTTGCCTCCGCCTTCGCCTTAAGCTCTACGAGATGATTCTGCGGCTTTTTCGGCTTTTCGCCGTTCTCGTTGAAGTAGATATCGTACCACACGATGAAGATGTAGATTGTCCATATTTTGCGGCTGTTGTCCTCTTTTTCGCTGTAGTGAACATCAAGCCAATTTAAGAGAATATCGGTGTTAAAGAATTTCTGCGCGGTTTTCGAGGTGAACGCCTCCTTGACCACGTTGTAGTACTGTTCGTCTCGAAGCCATACGCGAGTCGGAACAGGGAAACCTAACTTTTCCTTCTCCGCCGTCTCAATCGGCAGGTGGCGCTGAGCCGCCTTACGCATAGCGTACTTGGTATTGTGCTTGTTGCAACGCAGGTGCGTCGGTAGTGACGCCGCAACCTTGAACACTTCTTTGTCGAGGAAAGGAACGCGCAGCTCGAGCGAGTTCGCCATCGACATTCTGTCCGCTTTGAGGAGAATATCGCCGACCATCCACAGATTAATGTCGAGCGTCTGCATTTTTGTCACGTCGTCCTGATTGCGCGTGCGGTTGTAGATTCGGCGCGTGAGTCTCTGCGGATTGGTTGCAATCTTCGGGTCTCTCAAAAGCTCGCGCTTCTGCTCGTAGTCGTACATAAACGCGTTGCCGATGTAGCGCTTTTCAAGAGGGTGGGTAGCGCGGATGATATAGTCTCTGCCCTTGATGTCAGGCAGTTTCTTAGCGATTTTGCAAAGAGCCTTTCTTATGCAGTAGGGAACGAGAGTCTGATAAACCTTGAAAACTCTCGGGTCATTGTAGCAGGTGTAGCCGCCGAACAGTTCGTCAGCGCCCTCGCCCGAAAGCACAACCTTGACGTACTCGCTCGCAAGGCGCGACACGAAGTACAGCGCGATACAGCTCGGGTCGGCGAGCGGCTGGTCCATATGGTACTGTACCGTCGGAACAGCGTCCCAGAACTCCTCGCTCGAAATGAGGTGAGTGTGGTGCTCGACGCCGATTTTCTGCGAGAGATTGCTCGCCCAGGAAATCTCGTTGTATTTTTTGCCGAAGTCAAAGCCCACCGTAAAGGTCTTCTGGTCGGCGAAATAGGTCGAAACATAGCTTGAGTCAACACCGCTCGAGAGGAAGCATCCTACCTCGACGTCAGCGATTTTGTGCGCGTTGACGGAGTTCTCGAATACCTGCTCGATTTTGTCGACAGCCTCTTCTTCGGTCATATTCTCGTCGGGCCTGAACTTCGCCTCCCAATAGCGGAACGTCTGCACGTCGCCGTTTTTGAAGGTCATATAGTGACCCGGAAGCAAGCAATAAATGCCCTCGAAGAATGTCTCGGGAGGTACTGCGTACTGGAACGAAAGATAGGTGTCGAGCGCTCTGTAGTTGAACTTCTTCTCGTACTTCGGGTGCTCTAAAATACTCTTAATCTCGCTGCCCCAGATTAAGTCCTTGCCGACTAAAGCGTAGTGCATAGGCTTGATTCCGAAGAAGTCGCGTGCAACAAAAAGGCTCTTGTCCTTTGTGTTGTAAATCGCAAAGCCAAACATACCGCGCAGCTTTAAAAGCATATCCTCGCCCCACTGCTCAAAGCCGTGAACGAGAACCTCGCTGTCCGCGTCGGTGTAGAACTTGTGACCCGCCGCAAGGAGTTCCTCGCGCAGGGACTTGTAGTTATAAATCTCGCCGTTAAAGGTGAGCACGAGGGTCTTGTCCTCGTTGTAAATCGGCTGATGACCCGCTTCGAGGTCGATAATGCTCAGCCTACGGAATCCCATATTTATGTAATCATCGGTGAAAAAGCCGTCTGAGTCGGGACCTCGGTGAGTTATAACCTCGGTCATATTTCTCAGGACAGCATCGCGGTCGACGACTTCACCCGTAAATCCGCAAATACCACACATAAGTAATTACTCCTTCCAATACTTATACATTTTAACTATATCATAGTTTATGCCGAGTTTCAAGTAGAAAGTTGACGGATAGAAATAGTTTTGCGAAACAAATAGATATAGCATAATTTGGAAGAATAACACAACAACTCCTGCCTTATGTAAAGACAGGAGTTGCTTGCTTATTTATTTAATCAGGAATATGTAAAAAAACAATTATTGAACTTTAATTTTGATCGTTTTGGTTACGGTTTTGGGTTTGTAGTTTTTAGTGCCGAGTGCGGTGATTTTTACCTTAATCTTGTAATTACCCTTCTTCGTGCCCTTTTTAACCGTGATTTTTCCGGTCTTTTTATTAACTGTCAGGCGGTTTGAGGATTTTTTTGCAACTTTTTTGTAGCTTACCGTGCCGTTAGCTTTTTTAACAGTGATAGCCTTAACGGTCACTTTAGCCGTCTTGAGCGTTTTAGCTTTAACCTTTTTGTCCTTGACTGTAACTTTCATTTTGTTAGCCTTTTTAGCCTTGTCCTCGGTGGGTGTCACGGACTTTGTAGGCTCTGTAGCAGATGTAGTCGGCTGTACGGCTTCCGTTGTCGGCTCTTCTACAACTGTTCCTATATTCAGCTCATTAAGCGCGTCAACAAGTCCGCTGAAACGTTCGGGATTATCCTGAAAATCGTACATATCGTAGAAAGTGTCCTCATTAACGTCATAAATTCCGTAACAACATTTGAATGGACTGTAAATAGCGCCCGAAAGAATATACCTACCGCCTATTGTCATTGAAACCACGGGCTCAGGTACAGGCAACAGATAGCAGGCGTCAACGAGAACCCAATCGGTGTTTCCGTTGCTGTCCTTGTGGTGATATAGCTCAGTGTAACGATAGCCGTCGGTTAAACTGTTCTTGCCGTGTGTTTTTTCGGTCCATTCGAGGAATTTTTCTTCGTATAAAGTACCATCGTCTACTTTATCTACAGTATTATGAAAATAAGATATATTATTGACAATAGATATTTGCGATAGTTTTTCAATATTTTTTATCTTAACATCAGCAATCAGAACCTCAGCGCTATCCGTTTGAAAAATTATTTTTTCTAAAAGTTTTTTATTATCATCAACGAACTGCTGAACATATGCGCCTATAATTCTTGCTACTTCCTCGCGATAATACTTTAAAAATATATCTGCGTCCGTATCAGCGCCCTCGTAATTTTCGAGCACATATATTTCAATTTCGCTTGTATTGATATCGCAGTCTTTTAAAAAGATATATACGGGAACAATATCATCTTTACCCTCAGCAATAATCTTTGCCAATTCATCGGAAATTTTACTCTTTGTGTTGGTTGTCGGTGTTGATTCTGTATCTGATTGTGCAACATTTGCACTAGCAACGAACACCGCACTTGTTAATAACACACACGCACAAATAACCATTGATATTATTTTTTTCATTGTCATAATAACATCTCCCTTTTTAATTTAGTATATTATTATATTAAGTTGCAAGGTAATTAATATTTTTAATTATTGAGTAAGTGTTCTATTATATATAACCTTTGTAAAACGAGATTTGTGACAATAAATACAAAAAAATTTTAATAATTAAAAATTTTAAATTTTATATAGTACTGGAATCCTTGAATTTATACAAAATATAAAAGGATAATAATACTACTCAATTCTCCAACTAATCCAATAACGCAGTCTATTAGATGTACCCGATTCAGGAATCGAACTTGTTAACCTCGTTTGCAACCAATATGTACCCGTGTAGAGTATCTTGGTATCAATTATCTCCACGTTATTATTTTTTGATGCTGATCCCACGCAGTAAGTTGAACGCTTATATAACTTTTACCTTGAGTTTTAAGGTCTTTACTCCGTTTACTTTGATTTTTAACGTTGTTTTTCCTTCCTTAAGTCCGAGAACTTTAATAACATCAGCGGCTTTTTTAGAAGTGATTTTTGCGAACTTTGTATTAGTATACTTGTTGTTAATTTTCTTTGCTTTTCCTTTTATTTTTACTTTTAAAAGTGTGCCCTTTTTCACCTTAATCGTTTTAACGGTCTTCTTGTTTTTGGTAAGCTTGGGAGCAGAGGAAACGTTGACCTTGCAGGTGTATTTCTTACCGTTTGAGGCCGTAGCAGTAATGGTAACTTTGCCCTTGTTGAGCGCGGTTACTTTGCCGTCCTTCACGGTTGCAATTTTTTTGTTTGATGACTTCCAGCTTTTTACGGAAAACTCAACATTTCTTAATTTTGCTGTTTCTCCGGCCCTTAACTTCAGATTGCTTTTGCTGAGCCTGTCTCCATAGGTAACATAATAGTTGGGTTCAGCAAACTCAATATCCTCATAAGCACTCAATATTTCAGCAACTTTAAGGACATTTTCGTGATTGTGTTTGTCTAACGTAAATACATAAATGTTAGGTTTTATGCCCATTGTAATACATCTAATCTCAGTGATTCCTAAGCCGGAATCAGCAAAATATTCTAAATCTATTTTCAGCTCGCCGAGTTCGACTTTCTGGGTAGCTTCCTCCGTTAAAACTATTATAACATTATTGTCAGTAAAGTTATATTCCTTTGCAGAGGCACATACCGCGGAAGTTAGTAACATTAACACGGCGATAAGAATAGATGTAATTTTTTTCATAAGAATCGTCTCCTGTTAGTTCGAAAATGCACAAGATATTTACATAAATATTGTAGCATTATCTCAGGCTGAATTAAAGTTTTGTTATGTAGAAAAAAGGACTTTGTTTTTGTGCAATGCGTAGAAAACGGAGCCAGAGAAGATAAAGAGGCAACTCCCGCCTTAATGTAAAGGCAGGAGTTGCTCTGTTAAAGTTAATTTATTTCTATATCGTCTAAAAACGGAGTTCTGTTTGGATTAAAATAATAGCTCATAATATGTTCGTTTTCAAAATAATTGAAAAACATTTGTGTTTCGTCATCTATTTTTAGACCTTTATTCAGTATTTGTTTAAAAACAGATGCTGTGAACCACTGTAATGCAAGTATAAAGATATATGCTAACGGGAAATAAATAACTGCTAATTTCCAACCCCAATAACACGATAAAACAATGCCTAAAATTAATAACACAATAAACATACCCGGCTCTTCAATGGGACTAATCAAAAGGAACTTAATCAATCGCGATTTGTTATAGGCTTTCTTCATTTTTTCGTTGTCCGAAACACTATGCGACTCTGAGAAATATGTAGCTTTTTTTGCAGATAAAAATAGTCTGTCATAGTATACATCGGAGTCTACGCGTATTTTTTCGCGAGT
Organism: Ruminococcus sp.; assembly: GCA_022510945.1. Lineage (GTDB taxonomy): Bacteria > Bacillota > Clostridia > Oscillospirales > Acutalibacteraceae > Ruminococcoides. The sequence goes on along the minus strand of JAFLSK010000020.1, from coordinate 8,621 downwards.
TATGCTGAATGTATCGTTGTCAGAAATATTTGTAAAAATATATTTAGTTTCTAAAACTAAAGTATATTTACCTTTTGCGACCTGACTATTGGTATTGAGTTTTACTGAAATGTTCAGCGTATCGGAGTTCTCACACGGTATTGATACAGTACAGTGGGGTTGTATTTCGACAGGTGAGCCTGAATCCATAGTTACTGATACGGCATAACGACAGCAATTCAAAAAATTAATATTCATTAAATCTGCTCCTTTGCTTATAATGCAGCTTTAATAAATCCCCTGTACGGTGACCTCGCCGGAGTTCACCGTTGCAATCGTGCCGTTTGACAGCATAACCTCTAATTCGCCGCCCTGGCTTATTGACACCGCCATACCGCTGATTTGGCGGTTGCCGCGGGTGAATGTGACCTGACGTCCTATTGTCGCGCACAGGCTCTGATAGTCCGCTAAAGCCTCGCCGCTGAGTATGTAGCGGTTGAGCACGAGCTCCTGCTCGAGGTACCCGAGCACGGTAGCTACGAACTTGTTCTGGTCAATGTGCCTGCCCGTTTCGAGCAGTATCGAGGTTGCCTTGTGGGAGATTTCGTCGGGGAAGGTCGTGTGCTCTACGTTTATGCCTATGCCCGTGACGGTGTAGTCAACCTTGTCGAACTCAGCCGACATTTCGGTGAGTATGCCGACGAGTTTTTTCCTGCCGATGATGATGTCGTTGGGCCACTTTATGCGGCTGTCGAGCATACAGAAATCGTTTACAGCCCTGCACACAGCGAGACCGCTCAGCGGCGTGATTGAGCTGATTTCCGACGGAGCGAGCTCGGGGCGCAAAAGCACCGAGAGGGCGATTCCGTCGTCCTTTTTCGTCTGCCATACTCTGCCGAGCCTGCCCTTGCCGGCTGTCTGCTCGCGCGCGAGCACGACCGTGCCCGCCTCTGCGCCTTCTGAACCGAGTTTTTTGATGTAGTCGTTGGTTGAGGTGACCGAGTCGAGCACCGTAAGACTCTTGCCGATTAGCTTTGTGTTGAGGAAAAGCTTAACCGCTTCCTCGCACAGAAAGCTCGGGGTGCTCGTGAGCAGATAGCCCCTGTTCGTCGCGGACTCAATCCCAAAGCCCTTGTCGCGCAGGGTTTTGACCGCCTTGTTGACCGCCTGTCGCGACACGCCGAGGCTGTCGGAAATCTGCTGACCCGAAACATAATCCTTAGTATTGTATAGTAGATTCAGAATTTTGTTTTGCATATGTATCACCAATTTATCGTTTTGTAAAGGGCGGGTGCTCAGACCCGCCCAAAACTTTATGCTATGTTCTTTTTGACAGCTTTGAGAATTTGTACAACAACGGGAACGAGTACAATATTAACCCCGAGCTCAACTAAGAAGTTGACGCCCATAAGTCCCGTCAAGGCATAAACGAGTATGTCGCTTCCGCCTGCCCACGCCTCGAGCACGGGTCTGAACAGAAAAATCATTCCGAGCGCAAAAATTCCTGTGTTCACAATCGGAGAAAGTACCGCCGCGCAAGCCGCGCCGGCGATTTCGTTCTTCTTTGCGAGTGCTGTGTAAACAAGACCCGAGACAAAGCCCGCCGCGGTGCCCTTTAAGAGACACACTACAACGCAGAGAAACGGATTAGCGTTCCACACCATTGCTCCGCCTACATCCGCGCCGAAAATGCACATCGCGATTACCACAACGCTGAACACAGCGCCAAGGTATGCTCCCGCCTTAGGACCGAAAATCGCCGCGCCGATAACAATCGGAATGAGCGCAAGCGTAATCGCAAACGGCTTCGTGGGGAAGTAGGTCGTAAGGACTTGGAGTACTACGATAATTGCGGTGAGTATTCCCAGCCCCGTGAGTCTGTAGACCTTGCTTTTGTTTGTGTTTGACATAAAAAATAACCTCCTGCTGTCGCCCCTTACGGGTGCAACGCAATTTATTCAATTCGCAATGCTCAATTCGCAATGCGCAATTGTCTGTAATATAAATGTCAATATTAAGTTTTATTTTTTTGGTAGATGAGTCTCAAGCCATCGAGAATGAGTTCATCATTTATCATTATATCATATTTGCAATTATTTACAATACCCGAGGCGAGGCCGCCTGTGGCGAACGCTGTCGCCTTTACCCCGCGTTCCTCGTTGAATCGCTCAATCATACCGTCAATCATACACGCCGTGCCGTATATAACGCCGCTTCTGATACAGTCCTCCGTGTTCGTGCCGATTACCTTCTTCGGCGGCTTTAGGTTTGTGCTCGGCAGCAGCGCGCCGTGGTGGGTGAGCGCGTCGAGCGAAATCGTCACACCCGGTGCAATCGCACCGCCGCAGTAGCGTTCGTTTTCGTCGAGGTAAACTATCGTGGTTGCCGTGCCGAGACCGATTACAATGGCAGGGCAGGAGTACATCTCCTTTACCGCAACACACATAGCGAGTATATCCGAGCCGAGCGTGAGCGGATTGTCAATCCTGAGGTCGAGTCCCGATTTCACTCCCGGACCCACGACGATTGTGTCAACCTCCGTAATTTTTTTAATCGCCTTGCACAGCGAATCGGTGATTTTCGGCACAACGCTCGAGAGTATCGAGCCGTCAATTTTCCCTGCGTCAACGCCGTTAATCTGAAAAATCGTGTACAGTTCAACCGCAAAGTCGTCCTCGGTCTTGCCGGGGTCTGTGGATATGCGTAGTTTAATCAGCTGTTCGTCGCCCTCGTAAAGCGCGAATTTTATGTTTGTATTTCCAACATCTGTACAAAGTAGCATTTTTATCACCGTAAAATCATTAGTCTGTTAACATTATATATCATTTTTCTTTCAGTTTCAACACTTATTGCTATTGTTTTTCTTTAAATGAAAAATAGCAAATAAATTGTGTGATATAGTATATCTGTATGTAAGTGTGGATTGTTGTACACGGCACTACGTTAGGAGGAGTAATCAATGACAAACGCACAGCTGAAGGCTCTTGCCGCTAAGGCGAGATTAGGTGCAGTAATAGGTACATATCACGCAAAGTCCGGCCATCCGGGCGGCTCGCTCTCCGCGGCTGATATTTTTGCCTATCTTTATTTTAAGGAAATGAACGTAGACCCCAAAAACCCCGACTGGGCTGACAGAGACCGCTTCGTGCTCTCTAAGGGACATTGTTGCCCGAGCCTCTACGCTATTCTGGCGCAGAAGGGCTATTTTGAATGGGACGAGCTCTTAAAGCTCCGCCATGTAGGTGCAATGCTTCAGGGTCACCCCGATATGAAGGGCACTCCGGGCATAGATATGAGCTCCGGCTCACTCGGTCAGGGTATCTCCGCCGCTTGCGGAATGGCTCTCGCCGCTAAAATGGACAACAAAGACTATCGCGTATACACCGTGCTCGGCGACGGCGAGTGCGAGGAAGGTCAGGTTTGGGAGGCTGCTATGTTTGCTGCTCACAACAACCTCGACAACCTCGTTGTAATCGTTGACCAGAACGGTTTGCAGATTGACGGCACAGTAGAAGAGGTTGCAGGAATTGAGCCGCTCGATAAGAAGTTCGAGTCATTCGGATTTGAGGTTGAGAAAATCGACGGACATAACTTCGACGAAATCTCTGCCGCTTTAGCGAAGGCAAAGGCTACGAAGGGCAAGCCGTTCGCTATCCTTGCAAAAACCGTCAAGGGCAAGGGCGTAAGCTTTATGGAGAATCAGGTAGGCTGGCACGGCAAGGCTTGCAACGACAAGGAGCTTGAAATCGCCGTGAATGAGCTTGAGGCTCAGATTGCAGAACTGGAGGCTGAGATATAATGGCAGATGTAGTTTGTAAGGCTACCCGCGAGAGCTTTGGTATTGCTCTCTGCGAGATGGCAAAGACTAATAAAGACATAGTTGTTCTCGACGCAGACCTCGCGGCTGCAACAAAGACTTCGATTTTTCAGGGCGAGTTCCCCGAGCGTTTCTTCGACTGCGGTATTGCCGAGGGTAATATGCTCGGCGTTGCGGCGGGCTTAGCCGCAGCAGGCAAGATTCCGGTAGCGGCATCGTTTGCGATGTTCTCCACAGGCCGCGCTTATGAGCAGATTCGTAACTCTGTTGCGTACCCTTCGCTGAACGTAAAGATTGCGGGCTCGCACGCGGGCATTTCCACTGGTGAAGACGGTGCAACTCACCAGTGCCTCGAGGATATCGCGCTTATGCGCACTCTTCCGGGTATGACGGTGCTTAATCCCGCCGACCACTACGAGATGATTGAGGCTACAAAGGCTGCTATTGAGCACAACGGTCCTGTGTATATCCGTCTCGGCAGACTTGCTATCGACAGCTTTAACGACCCCGCAAATTACAAGTTCGAGCTCGGCAAGGGCATCACTCTCCACGAGGGTAACGACGTTGCGGTTATCGCTTCGGGTCTTGTTGTAAACGAGGCGAGAAAGGCTGTGCTTGCTCTCGAATCCGAGGGAATCAACGCGCGCCTTATCAATATTCACACAATCAAGCCTATCGACCGAGAAATCGTAATCAAAGCCGCTATGGAATGCGGCCGGATTATCACGGTTGAGGAGCACAACGTTATCGGCGGTCTCGCCGACGCTGTTTGTGAGGTGACGAGTGCTGAGTGTCCCGTTAAGGTTACGCGTATCGGCGTAAACGACCGCTTCGGCTACAGCGGTCCCGCGTGGGAGTTGCTCGAAAGTTTCGGCCTCACCGAGAAGAACATCGGCAACGTTATCCGCGAAGTAGTAAAAGGTTGATTTAAGTAAATGTAGGGTCGCTTTCGGGCGACCCTTTTCAGCAATAACACCCCTGTATAAAGCGATTGACAGGCGAGAATAATAAAAATAAGAGGTGACCGAAATGGTAAACAGCATAACAACACAGGAATTTGAAGAAAAGGTACTCGGCGGCGAAAAGCCCGCTCTCGTTGACTTCTGGGCGGAGTGGTGCGGTCCTTGCAAAATGCTTTCTCCCGTGGTTGACGGCGTAAGTGAGCAGTTCTCGGACAAGGTCGATTTCTATAAGGTGAACGTCGACGAAGAGCCCGAGCTCGCGCGCGAATACGGCATTATGTCTATCCCGACTCTCATTCTCTTCAAGGACGGAGAAATCGTCGAGCAGTCTATCGGACTTATCGGCGAGGCTGATATTGCGGCACTCGTCGAGAAGGCTCTGTGATGAAAGACCTTATCATCGCCGGCAGCGGCCCCGCGGGACTGTCCGCGGCTGTTTACGCGTCGAACGCTATGCTCGATTTTTTGGTGATTGAAAAGCTGCCGATGTCGGGCGGGCAGATGCTCAACAGCAACGACATCAACAACTACCTCGGCTTTGAGAACGTTGACGGCTTTACGCTCGGGCAAAGCTTTCGCAAGCACGCACAGACGGCGGGAGCACAGTTTATAAACGACGAAATCACCGCTGTCGAGAAAATCGACGGCGGCTATAGGGTAGTGTGCAATAAGTCCGAGTACGAGACGAAAACCGTGATTTTCGCATTGGGCTCGAGCGCAAAAAAGCTCAGCGTTAAGGGCGAGAGTGAGCTCACAGGGCGCGGCGTAAGCTACTGCGCGACCTGCGACGGCAACTTCTTCAGAGGTAAGCCCGTGGCGGTTGTTGGCGGCGGAGACGTTGCCCTAGAGGACGCACTGTACCTTGCGAATATCTGCTCGGAGGTTTATCTTATCCACCGCCGCGGCGAGTTCCGCGCGGCAAAGTATCTTCAGGATAAGGTGCTTAAAAACGAGAAAATCAGGGTACTCTACAATACTCAGGTACAGGAAATCAGCGGCGACAAAAAGGTCGAAAGCATTACGCTCGACAGCGGCGAGACCATCGCCGTGGACGGTGTGTTTATCGCCGTGGGCGTAAAAGCAAATTCTGATATTATAGCCGACCTTGCAGAGTGTGAAAACGGCTTTGTAAAAGCTGACGAAAGCTGCCGAACCTCAGCCGAGGGCATATTCGCCGCAGGCGACGTGCGCACGAAACGATTGCGCCAGATAAGCACCGCCGTCTCGGACGGAGCAAACGCTGTCCACAGCGTAGAGGAATTTTTAAACAGCAATTAAAGACCTGATAACAAATCAGCCGCCCGATGGGCGGCTGATTTGTTATAAAAATGATTAGTATTCTTTATACAAAATCTCCTCAATAATAAACTTCGGTCTGTGCTTTGTTTCGAGGTAGATTTTTCCAATATATTCGCCGACTATGCCTATCATAAGCAGCTGAAGTCCTCCGAGCGCCCATACAGACACGCTAAGGCTCGCCCAACCGCTCACGGTATTGCCGAGACAGAACTGAACAAAACAGTAAATAAGGAACAAAATCGCCACAATAAACGACACGATACCCATAACGAGCGACACCCTCAGCGGCTTTACAGAGAACGAGGTTATTCCGTCAAACGCGAACGCGAGCATCTTTTTCAGCGGATACTTCGACTCGCCAGCTGCGCGCTCGCCTCGGCTGTATTCCACGATAGCCGAGCGGTATCCAATCTGCGGAATAATACCGCGCAGGAACACGTTGACCTCTTTGAATTCGAGCAGACCCTCGATAGCGCGCTTCGACATAAGCCTGTAGTCAGCGTGGTTGTTCACGATATCAACGCCGAGCATCTGCATAAATTTGTAGAAACCCTGCGCGGTGTTGCGTTTAAAGCCCGTGTCGGTGTCGCGGTTGTTGCGAACGCCGTAAACAATATCGTTGCCCTCGTGGTACTTGTCCACAAATTCGGGAATAACGTTTATATCGTCCTGTAAATCCGCGTCCAGCGTGATTACCATATCCGCGTAGTCCTTCGCGACGGTAAGTCCCGCGAGCAGAGCATTCTGGTGGCCTTTGTTGCGCGAGAGATTTATCCCGACGAACATCTCAATATTCGCGTGATATTTTTCGATAAGCGACCACGTTTTGTCGCGGCTGCCGTCGTTGACGAACGCGATTTTGCTCTCGGGCGAGATTTTCTTGTTGATTATCATATCCGCCATAATTTTGTAGAGCTTTTTCGAGGTCTCGGGCAGAACCTCCTCCTCGTTGTAGCACGGAATTACAAGCCAAAGTGTATCCATTTTATCGTTTCCTTTCCAATTTATCTTATCGTTTTTTCAAATTGCGCGTCGCACCTCGGGCAGCGGATAGTGTGTTTTCCTTTTATATTCTTGACCCTCAGCTGAGCTTTGCAGCTCGGGCAGTGGTAGTAGCGGTGGGTCTGACCGTCGCGGAATCTGCGGTTCTGAAACTTAAACCAACCCGCAATTTTGTCCCACACTGTGCGAAATTTCATATTTTCTCGTGCTCTTGCGTCAATGTTCTTCGATAGAAATCTCAGAAACGCAATAGCAAGAAGAGCAAGGTCAATAAGCCTGAACACGAGCCGAACTTGCCACGAAATAAAAAATCCCGAAATAATGCTGACTATCAGCGAGAGTATAATTAATGCAAGACCAAGCTGGTCAAAGCCGTACCTGTCCTGCATAAAAAAGCGGAACCGTTGCATAAAGTTGTTCATTTTATCGTCTCCATAACATCTATTCTCTGCGTTGTCATAAGTCCGAAACGCTCCTGAACGACTGTCGGTTGTGTTACGTTACTGTAAAGTGTGTAGCTGTCCGAGCCTATAAGCTGCGACGTGTAAACAAGTCCGAATGCGATGAGGTGAAACACCGCGGCGATAATCACGAGCATAATCTTCGCTTTAACGCGTATCCGCTTGAAACGGAACAATCTCTTCCCGACGAGCAGGCTGACGAGTAGCGGCACTATCGAAAGTACGAGGAAAAACCATTTGTCTGCCGCGGTTGAGCAGATTTGTCCGAAGCTTAGCGGCGCAGCGTTCCCCGAGAACGCAAACAGCGCGCCCGAGGCGCCGAAATAAACGAGCTGACATAAATACAACAGCGTTATCGCGGCGGCAAAAATGTTCGCAAGAACACGGTTGAACCGCTCGCCCGCGAAGGTGCAAATAAGTGTCAGAACACAGGATATCGGGACAGTGAACAGCAGCGTGTAAACTACTCCGCGCGAGAGAAAGCTCTCGCCCGTTTCGAGCCGCAAAACTGCCTCAAGCCATATTATGATAAAAGGAAAGAAGAACAGCGTCGTAAAGTTGCTGAGTTTCGTTTTTCTCTCAAAGTATTCTCCGAAGCCGTCGCCGTAATCGTTTCCGCGATTTTGACGTTGCGTGTGACTTGTGCGTTGCTCGAAAGCTTCGGGACGCGGCCTTTGCACAGCAGGGCGATTCGGTAGAGGTCTGCGCCTGTGAGGCCTGTTTGGCGGCGTGGTGCTGTCCGTGAAAACGTCGTAGTCGGGAAACGCCTCGAATAAGTCGTTAAAATCAGCCATTTCCCGCACCTCGCCCGTGTAATTTGCTTGTACGGTTTAATTGTAATACACCGCTGTTGTCGATTGCAAGCTATATTACACGATTGTAGTTTTTATCGCGTAGGAAGCCAATAGCGCGAGAGTGCGCGCCTATTGGGGACAGAAGGAATAATTTGGCATAAATATTGTCCGATATTTTGAAAAAAGTATTGACAAATCGGGAATATTATAATATAATTGCTCTTGCTGAATTTAATTAGGTTCAGTATATGTGGCGGAATAGCTCAGCTGGCTAGAGCATTCGGTTCATACCCGAAGTGTCGTAGGT
>JAFLSK010000002.1 GCA_022510945.1 Ruminococcus sp. | reverse complement strand
CGATTTTTAGGGAGGAGCGTTGTAGAAACTTTTCTCCTTCTCCACGCCCCAACAGGCGAGATGGAAGTTTTCTATAGATGAAACGCACGCCAGCGGCGGGATTCGAAAGGGCGTTAAGAAAACAGTCCTAAAGTTCAAATATAAATCAGTAAAACCAAAAGACACCCATTAGGGTGTCTTTGAGTTAGATTTGTGTGGCAACAAAAGGGCGTTATGTATTTTAAATATACTATTCTTCATAATCAAATATTTCATTGTAATCAATCCCGAGTAAATTTACAATCTTTTGCAGGTTTGCAAAGTTGGGCTCGGACTTTCCGGTTTCGTAATATGTGTAGGTGCTGCGGCTTATATTCAACAATTCTGCCATTTTCTCTTGACTATAGCTTGTTTTGCTTGTTCTAAGATTGCGTAAGTGCTCTCCAAATCTTTTTGACATTACATTCACCTCATTGGCACTACAAAATAAAAAATGCGCAGCACAAAGCCGCGCACAAAAAACGCAAGCCCTGATTGCTGCAACACAAAATTAACATCTCTCACCAACAGTGTGTAAAAGAGTAGAGCATGCATTTTTATCTAATTAAAGATAAAAAAACAAACTGTCAGTGAGGCAATTTTAAATTTTGTGTTGCAACTAAATTGTAACATAATAATTCAGGAGTTTCAATAGCGTTTTAGATTTTAATATACATTTTTTTAAAATACCGCATAGAAAAAGAGACGGATTGAACCCGTCTCTTTTCGGTAAAGTTAGTTATTTAATTAATGCAAAAAATTAATATTATGCATCACTTAATCCGAATTTGCTTTTAAGTCCAAGAAATATGAAGCTTCTTATTGTGTTCAGCGCAATCCGCAAGGTACAGATTAATTAAGGTTTGATAAGGAATACCTGAAGCGTTCGCCTGAGCCTTAAAATAATCTATTATCTCACTGTCGATATTAATTGTAATTTGTTTTTTTAGCTTTTTTGCATAAGGATTTTTTCTTGCGTTTTTGAAATCATATTCTTCTCTCATTCTAGTCACCCCATTCATTATATTGTTTACTCTCTGATTTTGTTGCTTTTCTTGCGGAAATAATGCGAATAACTGTGTCGGATGCTCTGTAACAATGACAGACCACGAGCAGATTGGCTCTGTTGCTGAGCCCTAAAATAATAAACCTTTCTTCCTCCTCGGAATGCTCGGGGTCATCAATGATTAATGCATCCTCATCATAGAACACGGTTTTAGCTTCTTCAAAGGATATCTTGTGTTTCTTTTTATTGATAGTATTTTTGTTATTATCCCATTCAAACTGTATTATATCCATAATTATATTATAATTATATAATCTTTATTTGTCAATGATATTTATCGGAATATTTTTGACATATAATACGACCCCCAATAAAACAGAAAAAAAGCGTGCGGATCAGCGCACGCCTTGATAATATAAATCTTATTTAATCAATATAAAACACTCTTCCGTCTTTGCGCGGGATAATATCGGGATTTTCGCCTTCGATATAACCGAGGGCGAGGTGACCTATGCCGATATAGTCGCCGCTTACGCCTGCTTTTGCGAGAATTTCATCGCCAAAGCCGTTTTCAAACTCCTCGCGTGCGCGGTGTATCCAGCAGGTACCGAGCCCAAGCTCGTGGGCTTCGAGCATCATATTGCCGAGTGTGAGGCTGCCGTCGTATACAGACGTCGGAATGTCCTTAGGAGCAGCTACAACGAGAATTACAGGCGCACCGTAGAACGGGTCAAAGCCCTCGTCCCAACCGCCGATTTTGCGGTTTTCTTCGGATATTTTATCACGGAAGGCTTTATTAGTAACGGCAATCACGATTGGTACCTGTTTCCCTCTACCTGACGCGGCAAAAACTCCGGCCTCGATAATCTTGTCGATGAGCTCCTTGGGAACTGCGTCGGTCTTAAACTTTCTGATACTTCTTCTTTCTTTAATAACTTTCATTAAGTCACTCATTTGGTGTTCCTCCTGTAAATATCATTTCTTTATAGGGTAAGTGGGTAAATCCGCATTTTTTGTAAACAGATAACGCGCTGATATTATCGTCCTCGACCTCGAGCCTTATTACGGAATCGAGGTATTTTTCTTTTATAGAATTAACAAATGCGGTCGCGAATCCTTTCCCTCTATGCTCGGGTAGGATATAGATATCCTCAATCCACACGCACGGCTTGCCAAACTCGGTGCAAAAGCTTTTAGCGAGCATAGCGTACCCCGCTGTTTTTAAATCATCAAGGATAATATAGCCCTCGATAAACGGGTTATCCGAAATACACGCACTGAAATCTCTGTGAAAAATTTCGTCAGAGCCGTTGGTTGACACCGCGGGCGAGCTGTAGAAGGTTTTCATCATATTAGCGACGGTGTTCTCGTCGTCGGGCAGCATTTTGCGAAATTGCTCCACTTTAATGCTCCTTTCGTGCACAATAAGGTAATGGGTTGTCCGAAAAGACAACCCATTTATAAATTAATTATTTATCTCTGCGAGGACGTCTATCGCCGCGAGGTCTGCGCGGACGTGACTGGCGCTCCTCCTCGGGGTCGTTCTCGGGCTCTAAGCCGTCAACCTCGATGAGCACAGCACGGCGGCTGAGGTTAAGTCTGCCCTTGTCGTCAATCTCGAGCACCTTAACGCGGATAACGTCGCCCACGTTTACAACGTCGGTTACGTTCTTTGTGCGCTTAACGTCGAGCTGGCTAACATGGCAGAGGCCTTCCTTGCCCGGTGCAATCTCAACAAATGCGCCGAAGTCCATAATTCTCGTTACCTTACCGAGGAACATTGCACCCGGCTCGGGGTCATTAGCGATTGTCTCAATCATACTGAGAGCGCGCTTACACATCTCTGCGTCAAGACCTGCAACGAATACGTTGCCCTTATCGCCGTCTTCCTCAATGTCAACCTTACAGTCGCACTGAGCCTGAATTTCCTTAATAACCTTACCGCTCTTACCGATAACCTCGGAAATCTTGTCGGCAGGGATAGTAGTTGTGAACATCTTGGGAGCATACTTCGAGAGTTCGGGACGAGGCTCAGCGATAGCCTTGAGCATAATCTCGTCGAGGATATAGTTACGAGCCTTGTGAGTCTTCTCGAGAGCTTCCTTAACCATTTCGGGGAGAAGTCCGCTGATTTTGAGGTCCATCTGGATAGCTGTGATACCGTCCTTAGTACCTGCAACCTTGAAGTCCATATCGCCGAAGAAGTCCTCGAGACCCTGGATATCAACCATTGTCATCCATCTGTCTTCCTCGGTGATAAGACCGCAGGATATACCTGCTACAGGAGCCTTAATCGGAACACCTGCGTCCATAAGAGCAAGTGTGGAACCACATACGGAACCCTGTGAGGTTGAGCCGTTCGAGGAAAGAACCTCGGAAACGAGACGGAGCGCATACGGGAACTCCTCAACCGGCGGAATAACCGGAAGAAGCGCACGCTCTGCGAGAGCGCCGTGGCCGATTTCACGACGGCCGGGGCCGCGGCTCGGTCTTGTCTCGCCTACGGAGTAGGACGGGAAGTTGTAGTGGTGCATATATCTCTTCTCTGTCTCGCCGTCAAGGCCGTCGAGAAGCTGTTTGTCAGCAACAGAACCGAGGGTTGCGATTGTGAGAACCTGAGTCTGGCCTCTGGTAAACATACCTGAGCCGTGAACACGAGGAAGAACAGCAACCTCGGAAGCGAGAGGACGGATGTCGTCCATACCGCGTCCGTCTACGCGCTTCTGCTCGTCAAGGAGCCAGCGGCGAACGATAGTCTTCTGAGTCTTGTAGAGGCACTCGTCAATCTTCGCCTCAGAATCGGGATAAACCTCGTCAAACTTCTCGTGAACAGCCTCGTAGATGGGCTTGAGTCTCTCGTCGCGGATTGTCTTATCGTCTGTGTCAAGAGCAACCTTAACGTCAGCCTCGGAGAAGTTATAGATAGCCTCGAACATATCGTGGTCGGGATCGTTCGAAGGATAGGTAAACTTCGGCTTGCCGATTTCGGCAACGATACCGTTGATAAACTCGATAATCTTCTGGTTAGCCTCGTGGCCTGCCATAATAGCGTTGTACATTGTTTCGTCGTCAACGCAGTTAGCGCCTGCCTCAATCATAGCGATACGCTCGCTTGTGGAAGCAACAGTAGTCGCCATATCGGATACGGCTCTCTGCTCGGCGTTCGGGTTGATGACGATTTCGCCGTCAACGAGACCTACGGAGCAGCCGCTGATAGGACCGTTCCACGGAACGTCGGAGATTGAGATAGCGATAGAGGTACCGACCATTGCGGCAACCTCGGGCGAGCAGTCGGGGTCAACCGACATTACCGTACATACTACGGAGCAGTCGTTGCGCATATCCTTCGGGAAGAGAGGACGAATCGGGCGGTCGATTACACGGCTTGTGAGGATTGCCTTCTCGGAAGGACGACCCTCGCGCTTTAAGAATGAGCCGGGGATGCGACCTGCGGCGTACTGTTTCTCCTCGTAGTCAACTGAAAGCGGGAAGAAATCGATACCGTCGCGCGGCTTAGCTGAGGCTGTTACCGCAACGTGTACAACCGTATCGCCGTAGCTTACAAGGCACGCGCCGTTAGCAAGCTGAGTCATCTTGCCTGTTTCGATTTTGAGCGGTCTGCCCGCAAACTCTGTTTCGAACACTTTGTAGTTCGGAAATTCCATTTTACTGTTCATAAAAATCCTTTCTGAGCTTTTGCTCACTTTATATATTTTACAGGATTTTTACTACAACTTAGCAATAAAACCAGTGTTGCACATTACGAGCAACATTCGTTTTACCGCTAAAGAGTAGAGTCAAAATCCTGTAATAAACGCAATATAGGGCAAACGTCGCCGCCTGCCCTAACATTTACTTACTTACGGATACCTAGTCTCTTGATGATTGAACGGTATCTCTCGATGTCAACCTTTGTGAGGTACTTGAGCAGAGAACGTCTCTGACCAACCATCTTAAGAAGACCGCGTCTGGAGTGATGATCCTTCTTGTGCTCCTTGAGGTGCTCGGTGAGGTCGTTGATTCTCTTTGTAAGCAGTGCAATCTGAACCTCAGGAGAGCCTGTGTCGCCCTCGTGGGTTGCATACTCGGCGATTATTGCCTTTTTCTCTTCTGGTAACATTACTATTCCACCTTTATAAAATATTTGCACGAACACAGATTGAGGCTGTGAAACTCCGCGTTGCGGCTTAATCCAAAATCCGTGTAACGGCTTAACCTTTAGTAGTATAACACAGTGTTTTAAAAAAGTAAAGAAAAATTTTCCGACAAAAAAGCTCCGGCGAACCGAAGCTTTTGATTATTTATTAGACTTAATGATTTTGGTAATCTGCTTGCCGATATATTCGCGTTCTTCGCTGTTCATATTTCTTAAAGCTAAAACAATCTGCTCCTCGCTCGGAGAAAGCGAATTGAACATCTCTGCTCCTGACTCGCCCGACGCAACCTTAGCGTTAAGATAGCCGGGGTCTGAGTAGCTTAGAAGGGTATTGAAATCGACGTTAAGAATCTCGCAGAGTTTCTTGAGCTTATCCTGACCGGGCTCAGATTTACCCGTTTCGTAGTAGGTATAGGTTGAACGGGAGATGTTGAGCATATCGGCCATTTGCTGCTGTGAGTATTTGGAGTTTTGCTTTCTTAATTTTCTAAGATGACTGCCAAATCCTTTAGACATTTTCAAGTCCCCTTTCATATGTGAAGCCCAAAGCTTACGCTTATATAGTATAAAATATTAAAATGGTCAAATCAATAAAAGTCAAAATTTGTCACTATATATTATTTTACTTGCAAATTTAGGTGCAAGGTGAAAATTTCAAGAAAAATTTTGATTGTTAACTATTGCAAAAAACGAAATAAAGCGTTATAATATTAGAGTTGTAAATATTCAACTGCTGGTGTAGCTCAGTCGGTAGAGCAACGCATTCGTAATGCGTAGGTCGGGGGTTCAAGTCCGTTCACCAGCTCCAAAACAAAGGACGTCTTTGACGTCCTTTTTGTTTTGGGCGTGAACGGACTTGAAAGGGCGTTAATAAAACAGTCCGGTGGGACACACTACATAAAGAAGGTGCCCCACTGGACTATGATATTTCAGGTTTTATGCTGTTTTTCTTTTCTGCTTTTGTTTTGCTAAATGGCGCTGGAAGCTTTCTTCCATTTCTTCGGGTGAGAGTTCTTTGATGATTCCAACACCGTTGTAGTAGATATCTATGATTTGATATCGCTTGCCGTCAAGATAATGGGCGGCTGATACGACTATTTTTTCGATGAACTCGTGAACAATCTCGCCCGTCAGCTCTGTTGGCTCGGTGATTTGCTTTACCTTTTGAACAAACTTTTGAAGATTTACCGTTTTGTCGGTTTCTGATTCAAGATAGCTTTCCATTTCGGGGAGTTTTTCTTTTAGCTCCTTCTGCTCAGCTTCGTAGGTGTTGCCCAAAGCCTCAAATCTTTCGTCGGTCAGCTTGCCTTTTACGTTGTCCTCGTACAAACGCTGTATCAACTTGTCAATTTCTGCGATTCTCCGTTTAGCCTTTTCTAATTCTCGGAGTTTTGCGGTTAGCTCTTTTTTCTTGTCTGCGTTATAGCATTCAAGCTGTTTCTTGACAAACTCTTTCTCGAATGCCTGAATATTCAGAAAAACTCGCCGCATATTTTCAAAGACAAGTTGCTTTAGCGTACGTTCACCGATATAGTGTGATGTGCAGGTATCGGGATTCTTGGAATAGCTCGAACACATAAAGTGAGGCGGATCTCTCCGTTCTTTTTTACCTGACTGATAATATAGCTTTTGTCCGCAATCCTCACAGAATACCAATCCCGAAAAGATGCTAACCTTGCCTGTCCGTGTTTGGCGATGCCTGCTTTCTCTGATTTTCTGAACAAGTGCAAATGTGTCTCGGTCAATGATTGCAGGGTGCGTATTCTCAAAGATTACCCAATCACTCTCAGGACGGTCAACACGTTTCTTGTTCTTAAACGACTTGGTTGTGCTGCGAAAATTTACGGTATCGCTGCAGTATTCCTGCCGTTTCAAAATATTCGCTATCATAGCAGGACACCAATGAAACGGAACGTATGGTGGCTTGTTACACTTTCTGCCAACACTAATCCAATACTCGGTCGGTGTTGGGACTTTCTCAGCAGATAGCTTATTCGCTATCTGAGACGGTCCCATTCCCGATAAGCACATTTTGAATATACGCTTGACGATTTGAGCTGCAGGCTCATCAATAATCCATTGGTATTTATCATCAGGACTTTTCATATATCCGAACGGCGGATTTGTAGTAAGCGGTTTTCCTGACTTACCCTTGCTTTGGAATACCTTTCTCACTTTATCGCTGGTATTTTTGGCGTGCCATTCGTTGAATAAGTCCTGCATAGGTACAAGGTCGCTGATACCTTTTTCGGTATCTATGTTATCCATAATAGCAATGTAGCGAATTCCCATACGGTCAAATTCTTCTTCCATTAGAGAGCCGACTACTAACCGGTTACGTCCGAGACGAGAATGGTCTTTGACGATTAGTGTTCCGATTTTTCCTTCCTCGCCAAGCTTCATTATCTCGTTGAAAGCAGGACGGTCAAAGTTTGTGCCTGACCAACCATCGTCCACAAATACACGAGTGTTTTTAAAGCCGTTTTCTTTAGCGTACTTCTCCAAAATTTCTTGTTGATTTTTGATACTGCCCGATAAGCCTTCCTGCTCGTCATCACGAGAGAGTCGGCAATATAGGGCGGTTATTTTTTCTTTATCTGACTGTTTATTCATTTTACTCCTTTCCACAGTCGGATATATCTTTGTAGGATAAACCTATTGTAACATATCTAACTATTAAATTCAACACTTTAAAGCGATAAACTAATTGTTTTCAACAACTATTTTTTCAATCTTGTCTAAGAGATTGTTGTTTGAGTTTTCGTTGAAGCTTGTCCTTACAATATATGTTGTATTATCTATCTCTTGAGTATATTTTAAGGGCTCACCATACATACAACTTTTGAACCAAGCTATACGCTTTTCAGGCGTCATATCGCCGAGCTTATAGTAGATATCTTCAAACGCATCGTTTAACTCAGTACGCTTATCAATTACATATCCGTTTTCATCAAGATAAAACATTTCTCTATCACATCCTTTCTTTCTTGGGGTTTTAGGGTTTCCCTAACGATTTATACTGTTTTGTCCCTGTGGGAGCACAAACAGTCTGCTCGTTAAACTTATACATCCAAGTTTACCTTAAAAATCAAACCGTCATAAATACGTCACTCTAACCGTCACTTGTTTTTGAAAATTTCAATGATTCTTTTACGGTTAGTGCGTCGGAAACGTACATCAATACCGTCACGATGATACAATGTGTACCAAAACTTGTTCAAAAGTTTGGTAACTGTATTCGGCGGCGTTGATTTGTCGTTCAGCTCTTTAAGTAAGTCTGTAGCCGTTCCGAGACAATGCTCTTTTGTTGCCATAAAGCGGACAAGTCTTTGAAGAAAAGGGTGTCCTTCTGTGAGCACAGGATAGCCTTCTTTAGGCTTATCTTCGAGTGCCATAGCAACAATTAAATCACCTTTTGTCATAAAATCCTCCTTTCCGTCACATTAAATAGTGACTGATTTGTGTTAGGTTCGCCGTTTTATCCGAATGTGGTTCCTGCCTCGGAATTTTACCAAGCCGTTGTATCGCTCGCTTATTATTGGTCATCGCAATATCATATCCCATTCGGACGATCATTCAGTTTTTAGGCATGACAAAAAGCCAAGCCACACAAGGCTTTTTCTCATTCTCAAAAGGGTAGACTGCCCCCTTGGTATGAGAAGCCTCATGTAACTTGACTTTAAATTTTCTGATTTACTTCTGAAAACTTAAAGCGCTTATTTGTACTGCCGTTCTAAATAAATAAGCAAATGCATAGAACGGAGTCGGCACTTTCTTCAGCGTACCGAAGCCCATTTAGCGCATCTTTGGCTTTGCGCTGCCCGCAGGTGATGTTCCTGCGTCCGTCAGCTCTTTACACTCATAAGTTCATCACTATTCAGTTATTGTTCATATACTGCGAACAGTTCTGTGTACAGTTATAATTTTAGCGTACAATCGCTTAATTGTCAATTAAATTTAGAAACTTTGTTCTATATAACACGATATAATCTTAAATATCACATCTTAACAAACAGTGCGTTTTTACTCCTATAATAAGAATATACCGCCAATATATATTTGTGTTTACATCAAACTCAAAGCTCTTCTTTTCTATTCACTTATTTTTGCAACGTCTACCCACGCGGTCGGGTTGACAGCTGTCTCTAACTCTTCGAGGCTGAGGACTATGGCTGTATGGTCATTGCCTGCGGCAGGATATACCTTTTCGTAATTCCTCAGGCTTTCATCTAAGTAAATATTTATATTATCATTCACGCCGAACGGACAAACTCCGCCAACCTCGTGCCCTGTAAGTTCTTCTACCAAATCGAACGGAATCATCCTTGCCTTTGTGTGGAAGGTTTGGCGGTATTTTTTATTGTCAATTCTCGCCGTGCCCTCAAGCACAATAAGAATTGGTTTCTCGTCAACTATAAACGAAAGCGTTTTGGCTATTTCCGCTTCTGTAACACCGAGAGCATTTGCCGCCTGTTCAACCGTAGCGCTTTTTTCATCGAGCACAATTATTTTATCTCCGAGGTTTTTACTCTCTAAAAATTCTTTTGCTTTCTCAAAGGACATTTAAGTTATCTCCCCTCTGCTCTTCGCAAGCTTAATCCACGGACGCTCCCTGCGAATTTCTTTTATACTTTCAAGCTTTATATCTGAAATAATCAACTTTTCAGTATTATCTGCCTTTAATATAAGTTCTCCGTTTGGAGCGGCTATTAATGACTGTCCGCAAAAATTAATTTTGTCCTCCTGACCTACCCTGTTACACATTGCTATATATGCAAGATTTTGAAATGCCTGCACACGGATTTCCCATTCAAAAAGCTCCATTGGCTCGGTGACAAGATTTGCCGTCGGAATTATTATAAGCTCCGCTCCTTTTAACGCACAGTCCCTTATGCTCTCGGGCATATGTCTATCAAAGCATATCACTATTCCGATTTTTCCAAACGGAGTATCGAAAATCTTGAACCCGTCGTCAGACGGAGTATAATAATCCTGCTCGTAAAAGCTCTCCGCCTGCGAAATGTATACCATTTTGGAGATATCTACAATCTCTCCGTTACTGTCTATCATCAGTGAAGCGTCATACGCCTTACCGTTTAAATTGAGGTATACATTGGGCGAGGAGTATATTTTTAATTCTTTACAAGAATTTTGGATTGTTTTTATTTCGGGCGAATCAAGCGAAAGCAGATATTTTTCAGCATTTCTTCCCTCGTATTGCGGAAAAAACGGCGAAAGTTGCACCTCGGGAAAGAAGATGAAATCTGCCCCTTTTTGTTTTGCTTCACGCATAAAGTATATTGTCGTTTCAAGGTTATCATTTAATGAACCGCTCATTTGCATCTGAGCCATTGCAAGCTTCATTATCTGTTGTCCCTATCGAAACTTGTTAAATCCTTGATAACCTCGCCCGCAATAATCAAGCCGGCTACTGACGGCACAAACGCAGTTGAGCCGGGGATATCTCTGCGCTGAGTACATTTTCTTGCGGTGCCGGGAGGACAAATGCAATGCTGACGGCAGCTGATCGCCATATCCTCTACAGGGCGAATCGGCTTTTCCTTTGAATACACAACCTTTAGCTTTTTGATACCGCGTTTACGACATTCATATCTCATCACTCTTGCGAGCGGACAAACTGAGGTTTGATAAATATCTGCTACCTCAAACGCAGCTGCGTCAACCTTGTTTCCTGCTCCCATTGAGCATATTATCGGCGTATCTGCCGCCTTAGCGTTCATAACAAGCTCCAGCTTACCCTTTACCGTGTCAATCGCGTCAACAATGTAATCGTACTGAGTAAAATCAAACTCATCTTTTGTGTCGGGCATATAAAATGTCTTGTAAGTACGCACTTCACAATCGGGATTTATTTCATTAATACGCTCTTTCGCAACATCAACCTTATATTTCCCCACAGTTTTGCGTGTGGCAATAATCTGACGGTTAATGTTAGTAAGACAAACCTTGTCATCATCTATTAAATCAAGTTTACCTATGCCCGAACGCGTGAGAGCTTCAACGGTGTAGCCGCCAACTCCACCTATTCCGAAAACTGCTACTCTTGAGGCAGCGAGAATATCCATAGCCTCTTTGCCGAAAACAAGCTGTGTTCTTGAAAACTGATTAAGCATTACTTATCCTTTCCGCAACAAAATGAAGACCGTTATCGGCAAATTTCGGTTGCAATCTTCTTTCTGACATAAAGTCCTCAATAAATTTTCCTATATTCTCATTATACTTATCCAGTGTAAAATATCCCTTTGGACAAGCGTCATGATAGTGCAGTTCTGATGGAATCTACTTTTTATTTCTGACTTCAATTTTGAGATTTCCAATAGTGAAAGCATTATAATCTCTCCTTTTCGCCGTCAACAACATCATTATGCCAACGCCTATAATTACTATTGTCTCAGTAGTTTAATGCTAACACAATACAAAATTGCTGTCAATAATAATTTCCACCTATATTTTTTGTAAAAATCCCTGCTAACAACGGCAGGGATTTTTCAGGTAATTATATGAATAATGGATTATTTTTTTGCGGTTCATATCATAAATCGGGCTTTTTCTTATAGCAATCCTACTTTTTCGAGGGACTGTTTTAAATCATTTATTATGTCGTCAGTATCCTCGATTCCGACACTGAAACGGAAAAATCCGTTATGAAATTCCTCGGGGTACAGATACTGCCTTTCATCGTCCTCGCCGAGGAAAACGATAAGGCTCGCATCGTGGCCTAGAGATACCGCAGAGGTAATCACGCGCAGATTCTGCACGAATTTATTGTGCGTGTCGTGGTCTGCCTTTAAACCAAAGGAAAGCACTCCGCCGAAGCCCGGTGACATTTGCTTTTTCGCTGTTTCGTGTCCCTTATGGCTTTCGAGTCCCGGGTACGCGACAAAGCTCACGCCGTCCTGCTTTTCTAGCCATTTCGCAACCTTGAGCGCATTATCATTGTGCTGTTTCATACGAAGCGGCAAAGTGACTGAGCCACGCATAATTAGCCACGCATTAAACGGGCTGATAGCTCCGCCGAGATTGACCTGCGCCTGAGCTCGGATTATATCAAGATATTCTTTCTTTCCGATAATTGCGCCGCCCATCGCATCGCCGTGACCGTTGATATATTTTGTCAGACTTTCCACAGCAAAATCCGCACCGAGCTCAATCGGTATTTGGTTAAACGGAGAAGCAAATGTGTTGTCCACCGAAAGGAGCGCGCCGTTTTCGTGAGCTATTTCCGCTATAGCCTTTATGTCACTGATAGTCAAAGTCGGGTTACCAGGTGTTTCAATATGAATGAGCTTTGTATTCGGCTGAATCACTTTGCGCACGGCGTCAAGGTCTGACGTATCGACAATAGTTGTTTCCACATTAAACTTGTTGTTGAACAATTCGTTTAAGAGACGATAGACCGCTATGTACGTCACGCTCGAAAAAATCACGTGATCTCCACTTTTCAACAGCGAGAAAAACAGTCCCGACAGCGCTGCCACACCGCTCGAAAGCACAACACAATCCTCGCCGCCCTCAAGCGACGCTATCTTCTCCTGTAGATACTTCTGATTGGAACCGCCGTTGCGTGTATAGAGGTTGCCATCGGCGCTTGACCAGTTCATATCTGTCGGGTCGTAGGGCAGCTCATAGCTGTTCGCCATTGTAATCGGGCGTTTTATCGCACCCGTCTCCGCGTCAACGTCATTTCCTGTATGTACAGCTCTCGTCTGAAAGCCAAATTCATTTCCGTATGTTCTTTTAGACATAGTCTCTCCTATTTTTTTAGTCTCTTATCCGTCACCTTTGAAAGCTTTGTTCCGAAGCTTTGGAAAATCTGAACAAGAATAATCAGAATGATAACCGCGATAAGCATAACAAGGTATTTATAGCGGTAATATCCGTAGTTTATGGCGATTTTTCCGAGACCACCGCCGCCGATAATTCCGCTCATTGCAGTGTAGCCTAAGACGGTCGTTATTGCGATTGTGGTATTTGAAATCAGTGAGGGCACGCTCTCGGGTATCATCACCTTGATGATAATTTGGAACGGCGATGCGCCCATACTCTGCGCGGTCTCGATAATGTTAGGATTTACCTCGCGCAAGCTGCTCTCCACGAGTCTCGCCACAAACGGAAACGCCGCTATAACGAGCGGGACAATCGAGGCGGTTGTGCCGACTGTTGTGCCGATAATGAACCTCGTAATCGGGAAAACAAGTATCATCAGTATCAGAAACGGCACGGAGCGCAGCAAGTTGATGAACACGTTCAAAAACGCCATAAACGGCTTTGGAAGCGGCAAAATCCCGTTCTTCTCGCCGACAACGAGCAATACTCCGAGCGGCAATCCAATTATTACAGCGAACAAGGTCGCCAGAACGGTTACATAGAAGGTCTCCCACAATGCGAACGGAATCTGATTAAGAGTAATATCAAGTGTTTCTTCAATCACTTCGGGTGAAAATAAATCGTTAAACATATTACGCCTCCTCTACCGTTAATCCGTCTATATCGGTTAAATAAGCCTTAGCTCTTCCGAGGGTTTCTTCGTCGGAAAAGCTTAAAAGCATTGTGCCGTACGTTTTGTCGCCGATGCTCTTTGTGGACGCGTAAAGTATGTTCGCGGCTATCCCCTCGTTGATTGCCATACCTGCAATCAGCGGAGTATCGGTAGCGTTCGCTCCGTTGAACAGTACGCGCAGAATTTTTTGATATTCAGGAGCGTTCTCAACCTGAGCCTCGCCGTCAGGGAACACAAGGTGCCTTGCCGCCTGCGACTTAGGTGCGCTGAATATATCGTTTACCGCGCCCTGTTCGGCGACCTCGCCGTTATCGAGAATAGCGACATTGTTGCATATCTCCTCGATAACGCTCATTTGATGTGTTATCACAATCACAGTTATGCCGAGTTTTTCGTTTATATCCTTGATAAGCGAGAGGATTGAGCGCGTGGTTTTGGGATCGAGGGCGCTCGTTGCCTCGTCACATAGCAGAATCTTCGGGTTTGTAGCGAGAGCTCTGGCGATCGCCACTCTCTGCTGCTGACCTCCCGAAAGCTGCGCGGGATACGCGTTCGCCTTCTCTGAAAGTCCAACGAGCTCCAAAAGCTCAAGCGCACGCTTTTTTGCGTCCTTTTTAGATACTCCATCGAGTTCGAGAGGAAAACACACATTCTTAAGACACGTTCTCTGCATAAGCAAGTTGAAGCCCTGGAAAATCATCGTAACATTGCGACGGATTTTTCTAAGCTCCTTTTCCTTGAGAGAGCTTATATCCACTCCGTCAATCACAACACTTCCCTCGGTCGGCCGCTCGAGCATATTGATACACCGGACAAGGGTGCTTTTTCCCGCTCCGCTCATTCCGATTATTCCGAAAATATCGCCATCGTTTACGGTTATATTTATGTTTTTCAGCGCCTCAAAATTTCCGTTAGACGTGCTGAATACTTTAGAAAGATTTTTAATTTCAATCATAGCGTCACCATTCAGAAAACCGCTGAACAAGCCGTATGTATTCAGCGGTTAATTTACGAGAATGCACCGACCGCCGGGCAGTCGGTGCAAAATTAGATTTATACCTTAGTTTAAAGCGTCAAGAGTAGTCTCTTTGCCGCCGTAGAGTCCGAGGGGCTCAACGTGGATAGTAGCTATAGAAGCGATCTTTGTGCCGTTCTCAGCGTTGAAGTCCTCGAGATACGGGAGGTGCTGGAAGTAGTTAGCGTCAAGCTCGCCGCTGTCAACAACGTTGTTAGGCTGAACGTAGTCGGTGTACTCCTTGATGTCGAGAGTGATGTCCTTCTCAGCGAGGATATCCTTAACAACCTCAAGAATCTCAGCGTGAGGTGTCGGAGAAGCGGCAATTGTGATTGTCTCGCCCTTGATTGAGTCGTAGTCAACAGAACTGTCAAAGCCGTCTGTAGGATTGTCAACAACGCTTACAACGGAACCCTCGTACTGCTCGTTAATGAAGTCTACTACCTGCTGGCTCTCAAGCGCAGCCTTAAGCGCGAGAATCTTCGGCTCGTTCTCGTTGCCCTCTTTTACGGCGAGAATGTTGCCGTAAGCGGAAGCTGAGCCCTCTATACCAAGTGAATCGTTAACAGGATTGAGACCTGCCTCGATAGCGTAGTTTGAGTTGATGATAGCGTAGTCAACATCCTGACGAACGTTGGGAACCTGAGCAGCCTCAACCTCGCTGAATGTGATGTTGTGCTCATTCTCTTCAACGTCATTAGGAGTAGCTGTGATGCCTGCGCCGTCCTTGAGCTTTATGTAACCGAGCTCTTCGAGAAGGAGAAGCGCTCTTGCTTCGTTTGTGGTATCGTTAGGGATTGCTATTGTGATTTCTGCCTTTTTGCTTTCTCCGCAACCGGTGAATACGATAGCGGAAGTGAGTATGAGTGCGGATGCGATTAATATTGATATAATTTTTTTCATTGTTTTTCTCCTTATTATAAAATGTATTTAAGTTATAATTAAATTAATGTTCGTACCTTATTATCTGCAACATCGTAACATTCGTCCGAAGCGGAAATTAGCACGAAGTAAATAAGGAAATATAATCTTCATTTTCTTTACTCCTATTACTTATAATTCCTATGTGTTTAATAGGCTTTGCGTAAACAGAATATCATCTTATTCTTTTATTGTCAATACAGATTTGGGATTTTCGGCATTTAGATTAATTGTACGCGGTTTGTCAGAAAATTACTGTTATATTTTAACAAATTTGAATTATAGCCTATAAAACCTATTGACAAAATAGGAATTTATGAATAAACTCTAAGTAACCGATAAATAAATTCATTTTAATTTTTTGTCGGTCAAGTTTTTAAATTGTAACATATCATTAATAACAACATAAATAAAATGTTACGATGGTCAGGAAGAAGGGGTAAATTGAATTGGAGTGTGATTGAACGGTATCTTCCGTTATACGAAAAAGCAACGCTTCTTACCCTTAAAATAGGTTGGCTGGGAGTATTTCTTTCGATAGCTTTAGGACTTTTGGTGGCAATGATTGTCCACTACCGCGTTCCTGTTCTAAGACAAATCGCAAAGGTATATGTCGAAATTTTCAGAAACACTCCCCTGCTTATACAGTTGTTTTTTATTTACTTCGGACTTCCGAAGGTGGGAATAAGCTTTTCTCCCGAGGTGTGCGGAGTAATGGGACTCGGACTTTTAGGTGGTAGCTATATGGCTGAAACCTTCCGAAGCGGAATTGAGGCTGTAGATGAAATCCAATATGAAACAGCTTTAAGCCTCGGAATGAGCAAAGCTCAGGTTATGTTCCACGTTGTATTACCTCAGGCTGTAACCTACAGCACGCCCGCGTTTGTCGCGAATATAATTTTTCTTCTCAAAGAAACGAGCGTATTCAGCGCGATAAGCCTTATGGACTTGATGTTCACTGCTAAGGACTTAATCGGTCTTTACTATAAAACCGCAGAATGCCTTACTATGCTGGTAGTTTTCTATCTGCTGATTTTGTTGCCTGTATCTATTATAGGCTCTATTGTGGAAAGGAGACTGAGCTATGCAAGCTTTGGGGATTGAGGTACTACTTAAAGGTAGCAATTTTCTAAGACTTCTCGGAGGGCTCTGGGTAGCTCTTAAAATAAGTCTTATTGCCGTACTTTTCAGCATTGTACTCGGAATTTTATTCGGAATAGTAATGACGTATAAAAATCCTTTAGTAAAGATTATTTCAAGAATTTATCTTGAAATTGTACGAATTATGCCTCAAATGGTTCTCCTCTTTATTGTGTTTTTCGGAACAACGAGAATGTTTGGGTGGAACCTCGACGCAGAGCTTGCCGCGATAATCGTGTTTACATTCTGGGGTACCGCCGAAATGGGAGATTTGGTACGCGGAGCGGTTTCGAACATACCTAAGCACCAATACGAAAGCAGCTACGCGCTGGGTTTGAGCAAAGCGCAGACCTACTACCATATTGTCATACCGCAAACATTAAGAAGACTTATACCGCTTTCGATAAACTTAGTAACCCGAATGATAAAAACAACAAGCCTTGTTATGATGATAGGTGTTGTAGAAGCGTTAAAGGTAACCCAACAGATTATCGAGGCTAACCGAATGGTTGCTCCCAACGCGGCTTTCGGACTTTATCTTACGGTATTTATTCTGTATTTTTTAGCTTGCTGGCCTATAAGCTTGCTTGCAACATATTTAGAAAAGAAGTGGAGTGCTTAAAATGGCTGAAAAACTTCTTACAATAAAACACCTAAAAAAATCCTACGGAGATAACCTTATTTTAAAGGACTTTAATCTTACAGTTAATAAAGGTGAGGTTATCGTTGTAATCGGACCGTCAGGCTGCGGCAAGAGTACGTTACTTCGATGTATCAACGGACTTGAGCCGATACAGGGCGGCGAAATTAAGCTCCGCGGAGAAATAATTGACGGCAAAGCTAAAAATATCGCTGAAATTCGCCAGAAAATCGGAATGGTATTCCAAAGCTACGAGCTTTTTCCGCATAAAACCGTACTGCAAAATATTATCCTTGCGCCGATAAAAGTTCAAAAACGCGATAAAGCTGAGGTTATTAAAGAGGCTGAACAACTGCTCGAAAAGGTCGGACTGCTTGATAAAAAAGACAGCTACCCGAGACAGCTTTCTGGCGGTCAGAAGCAAAGAGTTGCGATAGTTCGCGCACTCTGTATGCACCCTGAAATAATGCTTTTCGACGAAGTAACTGCAGCACTTGACCCCGAAATGGTCCGCGAGGTACTCGATACCATTCTCGACCTCGCAAAACAGGGCAGCACAATGATAATTGTTACCCACGAAATGTCGTTTGCAAAGGCAGTATCCGACAGGGTTCTGTTTTTAGATAAAGGAGAGATTGTCGAGGAAGATATCCCCGAGGAACTCTTTGAAAACCCAAAAACCGAACGTGCAAGAAGGTTCTTCAATACCTTTGAGTACGATGCGGTTAAACACCATACTAAAACATCAAACCAATAGGTTTGTGTTAATAAAAAAAGAAAGAGGTAATCAAAATGAAAAACTCAAAGTTCAAGAAAGTACTTGCTTTACTGACCGCAGCGGTAATGATTGTTGCCGCTTTCGCAAGCTGCTCCGGTTCAGATTCAGGTGCATCCAATGCGGTTTACCGTACGCTCGATGAGATTAGAGAGAGCGGTACAGTTAAAATCGGCGTATTCTCTGACAAAAATCCATTCGGCTACGTTGACGAAAACGGCGACTATCAGGGCTATGACGTTTACTTTGCAGAGCGTCTTGCCGAGGATTTAGGCGTAGAGGTTGAGTATGTTTCAACTGAAGCTGCAAGCCGTATCGAGTATCTGCAGACAGGTAAGGTTGACATCATTCTTGCTAACTTTACCGTAACAGACGAGCGTAAAGAAGAGGTAGATTTCGCACTTCCTTATATGAACGTTGCGCTCGGAGTTGTATCTCCTGATTCAAGAGTTATCGAGAGTCTTGACGACATCGAGGATAGCGATGAGGTTATCGTAATCTCAGGTACAACTGCTGAAACATATCTTACAGAAAACTATCCCGATATCAAGCTCAAAAAGTTTGACGCTTATGCACAGGCTAAGACAGCTCTCGAAAACGGCGAGGGTGTTGCTTGGGCTAACGACAACACAGAGGTTATTGCTTACGCTCTCCAGAACTCAGGCTACACAGTAGGTATTCCCTCACTCGGAAGCAACGATACAATCGCTCCCGCAGTATCTAAGGGTAACAAAACTCTCCTTAACTGGATTAACGAGGAAATCGAATCCCTTGGAGAAGAGAACTTCTTCCACAAAGACTACGAGGAAACTCTCGTTGATACCTATGGTACAGATTACGAGGAGGAGCTTGTAGTTGAGGGCGGAGTAGTAAGCGAATAATAATTTGCCCTTCAGTATGATTGCGCTTGTTATGTATTCAATACCGACGAGCCCAATCCAAATTCATAAATCCTAATCCATAATAAAAATTCATCCCCGTTACGGTTACAAACCGTAGCGGGGACTTCTTCTGTTAACACACTATTATTATAATTAAATCGTCTAACCTATTAATGAAGAGAGTTTGTTTTCTAAAACAATGGGAGAAGATGAAATAATCACCTTCGTCCACTGCTTTTATACATATATCAATTCATTGTTCACAATCTCGGATGCTCGATTGCGGATATTATTAATTTTCACAACCCACATCATTAGATTATCGGCTTTGAGTTGTTCTGTTACACCCTCTTGCTTTGAAATCTTATTAACAATCCCATCAAACATTTTTGTTGCTTCCCTATCAATGCCGGCAAGATAAGCGATGAGTTTACAGCTTGTCAGAAGATTGAAATAGCGGATTTTATGATGTTTTTCAATGTATCCTAAATGCCGCCTACCCCAAACACCGATTTCAACATTTGGCTGTTCAGGTAATCTAAGATCAGGTAAAAGATAGTCGCCTTGTTTTGCATATGTAATCTGATTTTTCATAACATACATCCTTCTTAATAATTTAGATTTTATCCTACAAATTAAATATCCGTCTGCTTTACAAATAAACCTTCTTTATCGATAGCACCCCGTGGACTGTTTTTAGCCCGTTGCGTTGATGAATGTTTTCCCCTACCACACGTCGCAACAGGCGAGGTGTGAGTTCTTTTACAGATGAACATAGTTCACCAGCTCCATAGATTCAGCGTGAACGGACGTGAAAGGGCAGAAAACAATTCGCAAAATTCGAAATGCGCAATTCGCAATTTTATAAAAGGAAACGTTCTGCGCATTCAGTGAACTACTGCTTCTCACCTAAAACCCAAAAGCACCCAATTGGAGTGCTCTTTGGGTTTTGGATTTTTCAGCAACCGGAACGTGTGTTAACGCTTTTTTGCAAAATAAAAAAGTGCGCAGCCGAAACCACGCACATAAAACGCATAGCTCGGTTGTCGCCAAACAAATCCTAAATAATTATACAGAAAAGTGTGCATAAATGAGCCTGCGTTTTTAACAAAAAAAACGCACAGCCTTTCTGATAAAAATATAAAATTTGTTTGGCAACATTATTGTATCATATATAATTCTATTTTGCAATAGAAGATGTAAAATTTTGTCACATTATGTCAATTGTTATCTTTTTTCTTTTTGAGAAATTTACTTCTTCCCTATCCGCAACATACATTCAACGCATAATGTTCATATCAGTATATTTGAAATATTTACAGATTTGGTGTATAATTGATTCAACAAAATAAAAAGGAATGGTAAATGATGGCAAAGAAACAGTTCAAATCTGAGTCAAAAAGATTATTAGACCTTATGATTAACTCGATTTACACACATAAGGAAATCTTTTTGAGGGAGCTTATTTCGAATGCGAGCGACGCTATCGACAAGCTCTGCTTTATTTCGCTTACAGACGATAAGGTCGGTCTGAGCAGAGAGGATTTTAAAATTAATCTCACAATCGACAAGGACAACCGCGTTATTACAATCGAGGATAACGGTATCGGTATGGACAAGGACGACCTCGACAAGAACCTCGGCACTATTGCATCGTCGGGTTCTTACCGTTTCAAGCAAGAAATGGAGAAAACCGACGACGTAGACATTATCGGTCAGTTCGGCGTAGGATTTTATTCTGCGTTTATGGTTGCCGACAAGGTTGAGGTTTATACAAAGAAACACGGCGCGGAGAGCGGATATCTCTGGACTTCAAGCGGCGCGGACGGCTACACAATCAAAGAGGCTGACAAGGACAGCGTGGGCTCTGTCGTAACGCTCCACATCAAAGACGACACGGAAAACGAAAACTACAGCGAGTTCTTGGAGCAGTACAGAATTTCCGAGCTCGTTAAGAAATACAGCGACTACATCCGATATCCTATCGTTATGGATATGACAAGGAGTAAGGTCAAGGAAGGCACCGAGGGCAGCGACAAACCCGAGTACGAGACCGTCACCGAAGCTGAGACGCTCAACTCGATGGTTCCTATCTGGCAGAGGCCGAAGAAGGACGTATCTGACGAGGAGTACGAGAAGTTCTACCACGACAAGTTTATGGCATTCGATAAGCCCGCTAAGATTATCACAACCTCTGTCGAGGGCGTTGTCACCTACAAGGCTCTGCTTTATGTTCCGTCAAAGGCTCCGTTTGACTACTACACAAAGGATTACAAGAAGGGCTTACAGCTCTACTCGAGCGGTGTGCTTATTATGGAAAACTGCGAGGAGCTTTTGCCAGACCACTTCCGCTTTGTGAAAGGTGTTGTGGACAGTCAGGACTTCTCTCTGAATATTTCGCGTGAGGTGCTCCAGCACGACCATCAACTCAAAACTGTCGCTCAGACGCTTGAGAAGAAAATCAAAAACGAACTTTCTTCACTGCTCAAGAAGGATAGAGAGACGTACGAAAACTTCTTTGGCGAGTTCGGCAGACAGCTTAAATACGGTATAGTAAGCAACTACGGTATGCACAAGGACAGCCTCAAAGATTTGCTTATGTTTAACTCCTCAAACAGTGACAAACTTACGACTCTCGGCGAGTATGTCGACAGAATGAGCGAGGAGCAGAAGTACATTTACTTCGCAACAGGCGAAAGCGTAGACGGTATCAGCAAGCTGCCGCAGGCTGAGCTTGTGCTCTCGAAGGGATATGAAATCCTCTACTGCACACAGGATATCGACGAGTTTACGATTCAGACGCTCAGGGACTACAACGACAAACAGTTCAAGAGCGTTGATGACGATGACCTCGGAATTGAGGGCGAGAACAACGAAAACGAGGTTGAGAACAGCGACGACGTGCTCAAGTTCGTAAAAGAAAGCCTCGGCGACAAGGTATCTGAGGTTGTGGCAAGCAAAAAGCTCGTGAGTCACCCTGTATGTATGACAGCTAAGGGCGGAATCAGCTTTGAGATGGAGAAGTATTTCGCGGCTATGCAGCCCGAGGCGGGTATGAAGGCGCAGAGATGTCTTGAACTCAATATGAACCACGATGCCGTTAAAGCTATGTGCGAACTTATCGGCAAGGATGACGAGAAGGCGAAAAAGTACGCTCAGATTTTCTACAATCAGGCGTTGCTCATCGCGGGACTTCCTATTGAGAATCCGTCCGAGTATGCTGACTTGGTTTGCTCGATTATGTAAATAAGGTTATGGAGCCGACTGTCTATGACGGTCGGCTTTTGCTTTATAAATTAGAGTAATTTTTTGTGCAATTCTATTGAAAAGAAAATAAAGAAAAGCTATAATAAAATCAAATCAGAAAGGTAGGGTGAACAATATGCGAAAGACGAAGATAGTCTGCACGCTCGGTCCCGCGTGCGACAACGAGGAAACTCTCACAAGGATGATTAACGCGGGTATGAACGTCGCGCGAATCAATATGTCGCACGGAACGCACGAGGAGCAGAAAGAGCGCATCGACAGACTCAAGAAGATAATCGAGAAAACCGGCAAAAATGTCGCAATTCTTTTGGACACAAAGGGTCCCGAGGTGAGAATCGGAGTATTCGAAAACGGCAGCGTTATCCTCGACGACGGCGCAATGTTCAACCTTTACAAAAAGGAGACGGTCGGCACATCCGAGGGTATCAGCATAAGCTACCCTAAGCTTGTTGATATTTTCCTCAACGAAAACGGCAAGGCTGTCGGCAGGAAAATCCTCCTCGACGACGGTAAGATTGAGATTATGGTCAAGGATGTTTCGAGCGAGGCTATTCACTGTATTGTTATCAAGGGAGGCAGGCTCTCGAACAGAAAGAGCATTAATATCCCGAACTATCACATTTCTATGCCTTATGTCAGCGCAAAGGACAGAGCCGACATTGAATTCGGACTCAATCAGGGCGCGGAGATTGTTGCGGCGAGCTTTATCCGCTCGGCTGACGACGTTACCACTCTGCGCGACTACATCGATAGCATCGGTTTTGAGGGCGTTGACATTGTGTCAAAAATCGAGAATCAGAGCGGATACGACGATATCGACAGGATTATTGAGGTGTCGAACGGAATTATGGTTGCGCGCGGTGATATGGGCGTTGAGATTCCGTTTATAAAGCTGCCTGAAATCCAGAAAACTATCATCAGAAAAACCGTTGCTAAGGGCAAGTATGTCATCACAGCGACGCAGATGCTCGAAAGTATGACGACCAATCCCCTTCCCACGCGAGCAGAGATTAGCGACGTTGCGAACGCTGTGTACGACGGTACGTCCGCCGTTATGCTCTCGGGCGAATCCGCCGCGGGTAAGTACCCCGTCGAGAGCGTTATGGCGCTTTCCGACATATGTACCGAGGCTGAGAGCAACCACGAGGACGACCTCTTACAGAAATACATAGAGGAATATGATGACGACAACAGCTTCAGAAAGAGCATATGTCATGCTGCGCGCGAGGTGGCTATGAACGTCGGCGCAAAGGCTATTATCGTTGAATCTGCAACCGGCAAGGTTGCTAGGGCGATGGCGCACTTCCGCCCCGAGTGCCCCATTATCGCTGTCGTTACCTCTACGCTCGTTCAGCACAAGCTGTGCCTGAGCAGCGGCGTTACGGCTGTGCTCGGCGACGAGCTCTCAGATACTGACGCTATCACTAAGCAGGCTATGAACAAGGCTAAGGAGACAGGTATTGTTACGACAGGCGACACGGTTGTTGTGATTTCTTCTAACAAACTTGAGCCGTCCTACGGCACGGATACCCTGCAAATCAAGGTGCTGTGATATGAAAAACATCATACTCACAGGTATGCCCGGCAGCGGCAAGAGCACGCTCGGAGTTGTGCTCGCGAGAAGGCTCGGCTACGGCTTTATGGACACTGATTCGGTGATTTCGCAGAAGGAGAAGAAAACGCTGCAGAGCATTATTGACGAGAAGGGGCTCGAGTATTTCCTCGGTGTCGAGTGCGAAATCGGCAGCACCGTAATGTGCGACCGCGTGATTATCGCTACGGGCGGCTCGATGGTTATGTCGAGTGAGGCGATGGAGCACCTCAGCGAAATCGGTACGGTTGTGTTTATTGACGTTCCGATTGAGGAACTCAAAAGAAGGCTCGGCAACTTCGGCGACAGAGGAATTGCAATGCAAGGCACAGAAACGCTCGACGACGTTCTCAGGGCACGTCTCCCCTACTACGAGAAGTACGCCGACATTGTCGTCAAATACAAAAGCGGCAACTCGCTCGAGGAAACGGTAGACGATATTATAAAAGCATTAAATAAGTAAACAATATAGCGCCACCCGTCACGAAATGTGACGGGTGGCGCTGTTTGCAGGAAGGATAATTTGCTTAATGCACTCAGCAATTGAAGTGACATTAGCTAACGAGAAATTACTTTTCTTTTGCTCCGCTTACTATGTTGTAGTAGGTGTTCGACGTGATTTTGTAAACAATCGCGTAGAAGAGTGAGAAGATGACGAAGCAAACTATTGCTGTTATTATAAACAGAGAATTATTAAATAGTCCGAACATCACG
The DNA here is from genome assembly GCA_022510945.1 of Ruminococcus sp. Lineage (GTDB taxonomy): Bacteria > Bacillota > Clostridia > Oscillospirales > Acutalibacteraceae > Ruminococcoides. The sequence goes on along the minus strand of JAFLSK010000002.1, from coordinate 73,265 downwards.
AGAATCTTGCTGATAATCGGGAAAGCAAAGGTCAGGTGAAGTCCCGCTAAAATCAACGGCAGGAAGAAAACGGTCAAAAGCTGCGAATTTATGCTCTTTCGGATTTCGCGCTTTGTCATACCGACCTTTTGCATAATTTCAAACCGCGCTTGGTCCTCATACCCCTCGGATATTTGCTTGTAATAAATAATCAGTACGGCTGCAAAAATGAACACAAGGCTCAGTATTATTCCGAGATAGAACAGTCCGCCGTTGAGGCTATAGAAGCTGTCCCGCTGAACTTCGCGGCTTGCAATCCTTATATAATTAATGCTGTCATCATCGCTGTACATTTCGGGCTCCGTGGGTATATCAGAAACCAATTCTTTATACAAAGCAATCTGTTTGTCCACATCAAGTCCTGTATCGAATTGATAGCTGCGGGTAAAGTTAACCATTTTATCTCCTTCAAAATTCTCAAGCGTATTAAGTCCCTGAACGGCATTATCAATATCTGGAACAACTAAATAAACCACGGAAAACGCGACATCCATTTCTTCTTGTCTCTGAAACATTCTATCAAGCTTGCCCTTTATTTTGAGCGTTCTTCCATTATTGAAAGATATGGTGTCCTCGTTATAATCGACTTTTTTAGAGCATAGTAGTGCCTCACCGTCTTTGAGACTCTCGCGTGTGTTCATCGCTCTGTTGTAATCGTCAAGCGAGATAAAGTTAAAGACCATAATGTCGGAATAGCTATAACCTCCTTCTACGGCGGTAACGTCAGTTTCAACTGTGTTTCCCGTAATCAGACCCGCAACATACGCCTCGCGGTAGTCAATCACATTCAGAGGCTTTGTGCCGTACTTCTCGGCGATTTTGCTCACATGCGAGAGCACCTTGTCTGTTTCGGCGCGACTCTTTTCAGAGAGGTTATTGCAAACTATTGTGAAATTAATCTCCCTATGATAGCGATTATTCAAACTGTCCTCTGCGCCGAAATAAAGACTTGCGGTAGACGAAATCATTACGAGCACCATTGTAGCGAGGATACATATTGAAGCAAGTCCTGCCCCGTTGCGCTTCATTCGGTAGACCATTGAGGAAACGGATACGAAATGATTGGGTTTGTAATAATATTTTTTATTCTTTTGAAGAATTTTGCAGAACAAAACCGAGCCCGAAATCATCGTTACATATGTTCCGAGAATGACAAGAATAACTGCGACGAAGAAAATCAAAAGTGCGGAAACAGGGTCATCAATTCTAACAGAAATAAAATAAGCCACAGCTAAAATCAATACACCCAAGATACCTAAAAACCAGTTAGCCTTCGGCTTTTTTTCGCCGACAGCTTCACTTCTCAGCAGAGCAATTGCGCTCGAGAATTTAACCTGACGGAGAGCGTTGAGAAACAGCAGAAAGAACAGTGCTCCGAACAGTGCGACCGCCATCACAGCAGAGTCTATCGACACAGATATACCGTAGGTAACCTCTCCGCGCATAATGTAGACGAGTGCGAGCTCAGCCATTTTTGACAGGGCAATTCCGAGGAACAGTCCAAAAACAATTGAAATAACGTAAATTATCAGAACTTCCCAGAAGAGAATTACGCTTATGTTGCGCTTTCCCATACCGAGGATATTGAATAAACCGAACTCCTTTTTACGCCTGCGGATAAGGAAAGAGTTGGTATAGAACAGAAATATACAGGCAAAAATAGCGATTACCCACGTTCCGAGCGAGAGCGTTTCCCTTACTGTCGCGATACCTCTGACGTTCGAGAGAGTGTCGGTACTTTGCAGAAACGAAATAATGTAGTACATCATTACCATAGCTACGCAGGTTATGATATACGGAAAATACAGCCGCCTGTTCTTTCTTATTCCGTCGAAGGCGAGCTTTGGATAGAATCCTGCTTTCATCTTCCGTCACCGCCCGTTGCAAGGAGTGTAAGCGTGTTGGAAATCTTCTCGTAAAGCTGCTCGTCGGTACTGTTGCCGCGGTAAATCTGATGATACACCTCGCCGTCTTTTATGAACAGTACTCTGTTTGCGGAGCTCGCAGCCTTTACGGAATGAGTAACCATTATGATAGTCTGTCCGCTTTCGTTGATTACGTTGAACATTCTCAAAAGCTCGTCGGACGCCTTTGAGTCGAGCGCGCCTGTCGGCTCGTCGGCGAGGATAAGCTTTGGTTCGGTGATAATCGCTCGTGCCACTGCTGCCCGCTGTTTTTGTCCTCCCGAGACCTCGTACGGATATTTTTTGAGCAAATCATAAATGCGCAGCTTTTCGGCTATTGGCTTTATTTTTTCGTCCATTTCCTTGTAGCTTTTGCCCGACAACACAAGCGGAAGGACTATATTATCCCATAGCGTAAAGGTGTCGAGCAGGTTGAAATCCTGAAAAACAAAGCCGAGGTTATCCCTGCGGAAGGCTGAAATATGTGAATCCTTGATTTGGGACAAGTCCCTACCATTGAGGATTACTCTTCCGCCTGTAGGCTTATCGAGTGAAGCCAATATGTTCAGTAACGTCGTTTTGCCGGAGCCGGACTCACCCATAATCGCGACGTATTCACCCTGTTCCACACTGAAGTTAATATTTTTCAGCGCCTCGACCTTGTTGCCGCCAAAGCGGGTCGAGTATACCTTCTTTAGTTCGTGTACTTCTAAGATACTCAATTGTGTTCCTCCTAATTAAGATGTCGAGGACATTATATCAAAATCGGGGAATGTATCGCCATCGAATCGGCTTACATTTCCCCTCTTAAGTCTTACATTTTCGTAAGTTTTAGTCATTTTTAATTTTGTATTGGCTCAAATCAAGAATAATCTTTGTGCCTTTATCGGGCTCTGACTCAGCTTTTATGCCTATGCTCAGGTTGTTGCAAATCCTCTTACAGAGATATAGTCCGAGTCCGCTCGAGTTCGAGTCCGTGCGCCCGTTGTAGCCCGTGTATCCGCGCTCAAAAATCCTCGGCAAATCCTCGCTCGCTATACCGATTCCCGTATCTTCTATGCAGAGTGTCTCGGGATTTGGCATATAAATCTTTATACTTCCCTTTCGGGTGTACTTCAGAGCGTTTGAGAGTAGCTGCTCAATTACGAACGCAAACCACTTTTCATCGGTTATGATTTTGGAGTTACAAGGCTTTAAATCGAGTGAAATCTTTCTGTTAATAAATTCTAAGGAAAATTTCTTGACCGATTTTCTGACTATGTCGTCAATGCTGTGTTCCCTGAAAACGTAGTCGCTGGACTCGGCATCCAAGCGCAAAAAGGCGAGCACCATTTCCACATACTGCTCGATTCTGAACAAATCGGCCATAATAGTCCTCGAAAGAGCGCTGTCGTCATTTTGCAGAGTAAGGCGCATCGAAGCAATCGGAGTTTTAATCTGGTGCGCCCATACGGTATAATAGTCAATCATATCCTTGTATTTTGCGCTTGTGTCGCTCTCAAGCCGACTGACTTCCGATTTTAGTTTACTTATTATCTCATTATAATCGTCAGAATAAACAGAGTCGGTTTCCGGCAGTTCGGTAATCATATCGGCGGTGAGCCGTTGTATCCTCAAAAGCTCCAAGTGATTTGCTCTTACTTTAACATAATCAATAATCACTACGAAAATGCCGAGCAGAGCGCAAAGCGCGGCAGGATACAAAACCGCCTTGATTGAGATATGAAACAGAAAAAAGGAAAGCGAGAAGATTAAAACAAACAGCAAAAACGCTATGAAAAATATTCGTTTTTCTTTGATATACGCTTTGAACAGGTTCATTTGGTTTCCTCTAATATATAACCTACGCCGAATTTCGTTGTTATAAAATTATTAAGTCCCGCGGCATCGAGCTTCTTTCGAAGGCGGTTTATGTTGACGGTGAGTGTGTTTTCATCGACAAAGCTATCGGTCTCCCACAAGCGTTCCATAAGCTTCTCGCGGCTGACGACTATGCCCTTGTTCTCCATAAGACAGAGCAGGATTCTGTACTCGTTCTTTGTCAGCGAGATTTTTTCATCGTTATAGGTCAGCGTGTTGTCGCCTGTGTTCAAAAACGCTCCTCTGTGTTCGAGCACGGAAACACTTTCAGAGAAATCATAGGTGCGGCGCAGCATAGCCTGAATTTTGGCCATAAGGACACTTTGGTCAAACGGTTTTGAAATAAAGTCGTCGGCGCCCATATTCATAGCCATTACGATGTTCATATTATCTGAAGCAGAGGATATAAATATAATAGGCACTTTTGAGATTTTTCTTATTTCACTGCACCAGTGGTAGCCGTTAAAAAACGGCAAAGATATATCAAGCAAAACGATATGCGGCTGAAAATCGGCAAACTGCGATAACACATTGCGGAAATCATCAACTATGTGAGTTTCAAGATTCCAGCTTTGCGCCTGCGTTTTGATAGCGTTCGCTATGCCGAAATCGTCTTCAATTATTAATAGCTTGTACATATTCTCACCGCCAAATTGTTAACTGTAATTATTCTAACATAAACAAATCAAAAAATCTACAAAGAAAAGCTGCCTCGAGAGAGACAGCTTTTGATCGCAATTAATTTTATTCTGTGATGTCGGCTGTGCAGTGGGGGCACTTTGTTGCGTCGATATGGATTTCTGACATACAGTGCGGGCAGGTCTTTGTCGTAACCTCTTCAATCACTTCTTCCTTCTTCTTGCCGACAGCCATAGCTTTGTTGACAACCTTAACAAGAATGAAGATAATGAACGCCATAATGATGAAGTTGATTATAGCGGAGATGAAGTTGCCGAACGAGATAGGACCGACGTTGAGCACCTGCATCATCTCGTCGATAGACTGAGCGCCGGTAATCATACCGATTATGTACTGTATGAGCGGCGTGATTACATCGTCGCAGAGTGAGGAAACGATGCTCTGAAACGCTCCGCCGATAATTACAGCTACGGCTAAATCCATTACGTTACCGCGCATTATAAACGCCTTGAATTCTGAGAAAAATTTCTTCATTTGTAAATCCCCCTTATTAAACTGAATACTTAATTTAGAACAGCCTTGTGATAAACCTTTTTACCCTTTTTGATTACGATGTAACCGTTTTCGCTGAACATATCGGCAGTTACGGCTGCGTTCGGGTTCTCGACCTTTACGCCGTCGAGAGATACGCCGCCCTGCTCGATGAGTCGTCTTCCTTCCTTACGCGACGGGATAAGCCCGCAGGAAGTGAGCAAATCGAGAACGGTGTAGTTTTCAGTAAGGTCATCAGCTGAAAGCTCGGTACTCGGCATATTGTCAGTATTAGTGCCTGAGCCGAAGAGTGCGCGAGCCGCCTCCTGAGCCTTGTTTGCCTCTTCCTCGCCGTGAACAAGCTTCGTAAGCTCGAAAGCAAGAATTTCCTTAGCGGTGTTAAGCTGTGCACCCTCCCATGAGTCCATCTTGTCGATTTCCTCGAGCGGAAGGAAAGTAAGCATACGGATGCACTTTAAAACGTCCGCGTCAGCCACATTGCGCCAATACTGGTAGAAATCGTAGGGGCTTGTCTTTTTCGGGTCGAGCCAAACGGCACCGCTCTGGGTCTTGCCCATCTTTTTACCCTCGGAATTTAAGAGGAGCGTGATTGTCATAGCGTAGGCGTCCTTACCAAGCTTGCGGCGGATAAGCTCCGTGCCGCCGAGCATATTGCTCCACTGGTCGTCGCCGCCGAACTGCATATTACAGCCGTACTTCTGATAGAGATTATAGAAGTCGTAGCTCTGCATAATCATATAGTTAAACTCAAGGAAACTTAAGCCCTTCTCCATTCTCTGCTTATAGCACTCGGCTGTAAGCATACGGTTAACGCTGAAGCACGCACCTACCTCGCGGAGAAGCTCGACGTAGTTGAGGTCAAGAAGCCAGTCGGCGTTGTTGACCATAATCGCCTTACCGTCGGAGAAGTCGATAAACTTGCTCATCTGCTCCTTAAAGCAGTTGCAGTTGTGCTCAATGTCTTCCTTTGTGAGCATTTTGCGCATATCGGTACGTCCCGATGGGTCGCCTATCATACCTGTGCCGCCGCCTACGAGGGCTATCGGCTTGTTGCCGGCCATCTGCAGTCTCTTCATAAGGCAAAGCGCCATAAAGTGACCGACGTGGAGGCTGTCTGCTGTGGGGTCAAAGCCTATGTAAAATACAGCTTTACCCTGATTTACCATATCGCGGATTTCTTCCTCGTCAGTTACCTGAGCGATTAAACCGCGAGCCTGAAGTTCTTCATAAACTCCTATCGTACTCACCTCTTACTAAATTTGAGAATTAATTATAATTAATACCTTGTTATTATATTAAAGTATTGTATATAAGTCAAGCTATTTTTCCGTAGAAACGTCAATATTCGTGCCGTCAGAACGGACAGTTATAGTTCCGCTTTCGTCGGTGCGCAGGACCTCACAGCCGTAGTCGTAGAGCCTCTGCATAACCTCGTGGTTCGGGAGGTTATAGGAATTGTGCGCGGACACGGACACAACTGCGTAACGTGGATCAACGGCACTGAGATACGCCCCGCTCGTCGAGCTGTGACTGCCGTGGTGGCTGACCTTCAGGACATCCGCGTTTATATCGCAGCCATTTTGGAGGATAGCTTTCTCGACCTTTGAGGAAACGTCACCCATAAAGAGAAAGCTACGCTCACCGTAGGAAAGCTTTGCGACAACGGAGTCGTCGTTCGCGTTACCAAATTCGCGGTCGGGGGATATTATATCAACGGTCAGCTTGTCGAAAGTGTATCGGTCGCCCGATGAAACGTAGCCTATTCCCGTTTTATTCAGCGCGGAGAGCAAATCCTGCCGCACAATGTCATTTTCACCTTTAAGGCTTTCGTCTGTCTTAGCCGTCACGAATGAGTTAACGTTGTAGTTGCGCATTACGCGCGCTATGCCGCCTATATGGTCGCTGTCGATGTGCGACGCAATTACAAGGTCGAGGGTTTTAACGCCGTAGCGGTCGAGCACGGCGGTGACCTCCTTAGCGGTTGTTTTAACGCCGCCGTCAATGAGGATATTATATCCGTCAGCAGAAACAAAAGCAGAGTCGCCCTGACCTACGTCAATAAAGCAGACTGTAAGTCCGCCGTGGGGTGTGGCGGTGTATTTGAAAAGGACACCGAATATGAGTAGTACAAGAAGGATAACAATTATCTTTAAAATAGTTTTCTTCATCTTTTACTTCTCTTTTTCGGCTTTCGGGAATACTTATTGTTCTTCTGTTTTGGTTTTTGTTTTATTTCGTAGCCCTTCGGCGGAGTTATGAGACAGTTTTTGCCCGTACCTACTAAATCAAGCCTGCCCACAGCTTTCAACGCCTTGAACACGGTTTCGCGGTTTTTCGGGATAAAATACTGCATCAGTGCGCGCTGCATAGCTTTTTCGGCGGGGTCTTTCGGAACATAAACCTCTTCGAGCGTGTATGGGTCGAGGCCTGTGTAGAACATAGCCGTGGAGATAGTGCCCGGTGTCGGGTAAAAATCCTGCACCTGTTCGGGGTGGATTTTCTCGCGCTTGAGAAACACTGCTAATTCCACAGCGTCCTTCATCGTGCAACCCGGATGCGAGCTCATAAGATATGGGACAATGTACTGCTCTTTATTTATTCGATTTGTAGCCTTATAGAACTTATCGGAAAATCGCTTGTACGCCTCTATGTGCGGCTTGCCCATACGGTCGAGGACAACCTCGGAGCAATGTTCGGGAGCAACGCGTAGCTGGCCGCTGACGTGGTGACGGACGAGCTCGTCGAGGAATTCGTCGGACTCATCGGCGAGGAAGTAGTCGTAGCGGATTCCGCTGCGGACAAATACCTTTTTTATTCCGTCAAGCTTTCTTAGCTTGCGTAAAAGCTCTATGTACTCACTGTGGTCGGCGATAAGATTTTTGCATGGTTTCGGCGAGAGGCATTTTTTATTTTTACAAAGCCCGCTTTTCTCCTGAATTTTGCAGGAGGGTACACGGAAGTTTGCGGTAGGACCGCCCACATCGCTTATGTATCCCTTAAAACGCGGGTTGTCTACAAAGCTTTTCGCCTCGTTTATAACGCTCTGTTCGCTACGCACGGTTACGGCTCTGCCCTGGTGAAACGCAAGAGAGCAGAAGTTACACGCGCCGAAGCAGCCGCGGTTGTGGGTTATGGAGAACTCAACTTCCTTGATTCCCGGCACGCCGCCCTGCACTTCGTAGCACTCGGGATAGTAACGCTCGTACGGAAGCGAGTATACCCAGTCAAGCTGCTCGGTGTTTAGCGGCGGCATAGGCGGATTCTGCACGAGAATATATTTGCCGTGGCGCTGAATCATCTTTCGACCGCGCACAGCATCCGCCTCCTCAAGCTCCTTGCGCGCGGCTATCGCGTAATCACGCTTACTCTCCCTCACTCGCTCAAAGCTCGGCAGGTCAACGACCGACTCGGGGACGTAGTCCTTAGTGGGGATTGCGTAGCAGATACCGCGTATATCATAAAGCGATTCGATTGGTAGTCCGTCGTTAAGGCGGTCGGCGATTTCTACCGTTTGCAGTTCTCCCATTCCGTAGGAAAGGATGTCGGCTTTGCTGTCGAATAGGACAGACGGCATAACGCTGTCCGACCAATAGTCGTAGTGAGCAAAACGCCTCAACGAAGCCTCAAGACCGCCTATCACAACGGGCACGTCCGGATAGAGCCGCTTTACAATATTGCTATACACGGTGACTGCGCGGTCGGGTCGCTTGCCGGACTTTCCGCCGGCGGTGTAGGCGTCGTCGCTGCGCTTGCGCTTTGCGACGGTGTAGTGCGCTACCATACTATCGATATTGCCTGCGCTAATAAAAAAGCCCAGACGAGGGCGGCCGAACTGAGTAAAATCTCTGTCCGAACGCCAGTCAGGCTGTGAAAGCACGGCAACACGATAGCCCCTGTTTTCGAGGACGCGGGTTATGATTGCCGTGCCGAAAGACGGGTGGTCGACGTATGCGTCGCCTGTTATGTAGACGAAGTCCACACAATCCCACCCGCGGTTTTGTACTTCTTTAATTGTCATCGGTAAGAATGACATAATGTTCCTCTGTTTGTTATTCATTATGCAGATTATTGCTGCGCTCGAGCCACTCGCTGTAGGTCATAATAACGTCGCGCGGCTTTGAGCCCTGGTGAGGTCCTACGATACCGAGCTGCTCCATATCGTCTATCATTCGTCCTGCTCGGGCGTAGCCTACCTTCATACGGCGCTGGAGCATCGAGGTGGAGGCTTGTCCTGCCTCGATTACGATTTTGATAGCCTCTTCCATTTTGCTGTCGACCTCTATGCCGCCCATTGAACTCTCGGAGTCACCGTCGTCACCGTTGAGACCTTCAGCGGCGATTCGCTTGATTTTCTCCTCGATATCCTCGTTATACTGAGCGGTAGCTGACTTCTTGACAAATTTTGTAACTTTGCCGATTTCGTCCTCGGTAGCGAAACAGCCCTGAACGCGTATCGGGTTGGGTGCTCCGACTGGCATATAGAGCATATCGCCTCGTCCGATGAGTTTCTCGGCTCCGCCCGTATCGAGAATAATACGCGAGTCCATATTCGAACCTACCTTCAGGGCAATACGGCTCGGAACGTTAGCTTTGATAAGACCTGTGATTACGTTGGCTGTGGGTCGCTGGGTTGCGATTACAAGGTGCATACCCGCCGCACGGGCAAGCTGAGCGAGTCGGACGATGCTGTCCTCGACTTCGCTCGGAGCCGTCATCATAAGGTCGGCGAGCTCGTCGATAGCGATTACTATGCGCGGCAGCTTTTCCTTAGCAACGGGAAGTCCGTTGACTTCGAGCACGGGCTGAACGTACTCGCCGTCCTCGCTTTCCTCGTCGAGGACTGGCGGATTCTGCTTTATGTATTCAAGATTAGATTCAATCAGCTTGTTGTATGACTCGATATCCTTGCAATCGTACTCGGAGAACAGCTTGTAGCGATTCTGCATTTCGTTTACAGCCCACGCGAGCGCGCCCGCCGCTTTCTTAGCGTCGGAAACTACGGGGATAAGAAGGTGAGGAATACCCTTGTACTTCGAAAACTCAACCATCTTCGGGTCGATAAGCACAAGCTTAACCTCGTCTGGATTCGCCTTAAAGAGGATACTGATAAGCAGAGCGTTTACGCAGACTGACTTACCGGAGCCAGTTGTACCTGCGATGAGAAGGTGCGGCAGCTTTGCGATATCCGTGGTGATAATTTTACCCGAAATATCTCTGCCGAGCACGCAGGTTAGCTTGCTTTCGCTGTCCTCGAACTCGTCGGAGTCGATGAGTTCGCGTATACTTACCATACTTACAACCTTATTAGGAACCTCTATTCCGACAGCCGCTTTACCCGGAATAGGAGCCTCAATACGGACGCCGTTTGCGGCAAGGTTGAGGGCGATGTCGTCGGAAAGATTGGTTATTTTACTGATTTTAACACCCGGCTCGGGATAGAGCTCGTAGCGCGTTACGGAAGGCCCGCGCGAAATATGGGTGATAGTCGCCCTTACGCCGAAGCTTTCGAGAGTGGTCATAAGACGCTGAGCGTTGGCGCGCATTTCTGCCTCGCCGTTCTCGCCTTCGTTTTCAACAAGGCGCAGAAGTCCGATAGGCGGATAATCGTAGTGGGTTTCCTTAGGCTCGTCGAACTCGGGAGCAGGAATTTCGTCGTCTTTGCGAGTGCGTTTTTCAGGTTCGTAGTTAGAAACCGTGGGCTCGAAAGAATCCGGGTCACTGCTGTCGGTCGACTTAATAGCGTCAATAAACGCGTCAGCCTCGCTACCTGCGGAAACGCTGTCGTCGTCGATAGAAATATCAATATTGCTCTTTCTGCGACGGCGTTTCTTGGTTTTTACGTCGTCAATCGGAATGTCAATATTAAATTCATTGAGCGCTCTCTGAGTCGGGGTATCCTCAAACACGTCGTAATCCTCGAACTCGTCGAACTGTTCATATTCATCGTCGGCCCATTTGCGGGAGCGAAGGCGCATACCCGACTTTTCATAAGCCTGACCTACGCTCTGCCCTACCCTTCTTGCGGCTCTGCCGATGTCGTTTAAGGAAATTTTGCAGACAATCAGAATGAGCGTTATCATCAAAACGACTATAACGCATATTGCCGCGGGCTTTCCGAAGCCGACTAAAATCGGATAACCGAAAACACCGCTGAGTAAGCCGCCGCCCGCTGTGAAGCGGTTGGCTGCGTTAAAGCCGTTCGAGAACAGATTGCCGAGCGCATAGAAATAGTTACCCTCGAGGTAGTTGTCGGCGCTGACAAGATACACAAAGCTCTCGGCAAGCAGAATAATCGAAACGCAGATTATTACCTTCGACTTGAAGTGCGAGATAGTTTTCTCGAGAGTTGTGATTACCGCTAAATACACGAAAAGCACGGGAACAAGTATGATACAGATTCCGAGCATTCCGTAGAAAAATCCGCGTATACTTTCCCATACAGCCGCTCCGGGGATTACGACTACGAACAGCGACAGGAGCGCCGCGGCGAAGTAGAGCAACGCTCGGACACGGGAGTTCAGCCTGAATACGGGCTTAAGCTCCTGATTTTTGCGCGAGCCGGTTCTTTTTCCGGAGGATTTAGACGCGGTCTTTTTTGTTGCAGATTTTTTTACCGGTTGTTTTTTACTTCCCATTTTTTCACTTCCATAATTCTTATAAAGAATTTTATATACTAAACACTGATTAAAAAAGAAATAAGATTTTTGAGCAGATTTTGTGTCAGACGAGCGTCATACCGCAGAAAGGTTGTCGCCTTTCGAGTACAGGACGCGATGTGTGGCGCGAAAGAAATATGCCTCAAAGATATCTATTTTTTAATGGTGTTTAGTATTAATTAATGGATAAGTGTTACGAATGTACCGCTTACCATTTCCCAGATGCTCACGGCGGTGACAATTAATCCGATTACTGCCGTGTATATTATAAAGACAATCATTTTATCGGTTTTTAAAAGCCACTTAAAGAGCCAAATTGCAAAATAGCCGACTACAGCCGCCGCTAACATTCCGCAAACCACAGCGAGCGGCATACAAGTGTTGAGCGTTGCTGAATCAATGTCCTTAATCTCGAGAGCCGCCGCTGCAATAATCGACGGAATACCGAGAATGAAGGTGTAGTCTAAAGCTGCCTGCTTGTTGATACCGCGCATCTCTCCTACGGCAAGCGTAGTTCCCGAGCGGGAAAGTCCGGGGAAAACCGCGGCGAAGCACTGACCGATACCTACTAAGACAGCGTCGAGCACGGTGTAGCGCGTCCTTCCGTTTCCGGTGTAGTTGCTCTCGGTGTCGCTTTTATAGTGCTTTCCAGAGTTGCGCTTGTTGCAAATTGAGCCGATAAGCAGCAGAATACTCGTCATAAGCAGAGAAAGGCCTACCACGATAAAATACTTGCTCTGTGCGAACAAATCGGCTAAATCCTTAATCTTCATATCCGTTCCGGGGATTGGAAGGAAAAGCGCAAAAAGCGGCAGAAGTCCGATGAACAGCATAATGATAAGGTTACGGTCTCCGTCCATTTTTGACCACTTGAACTTGCCGGTGAAGATGTCCTTAACGAGCAGGAAAAACGCCTTGATAAGTCTCCAGATAAGCTTATGGTAAAAAATAAATACCGCGGTGAGCGTTCCTATATGGAGCATAACGTCGAGGAAAAGTCCGCCGTCGTCCATACCCATAAGGTGCTGAGCAATGTTAAGATGACCGCTGCTCGATACGGGCAGAAACTCGGTCAATCCCTGAATAACGCCTAAAATGACATCCTGAATAATTTGTGTTATAAGTTCCATTAAATATGTACTCCTTAAAATTGTGCTCATATGTATAGAACCTCCCGGGAGGGAAAGTCCCTCCCTTATGAGGTTTTTTTGCTTTCGTCAATCATTGCGTATAAGCAATCTGTCGCGTCGGTAAGCGTTCCGACCGAATCAACTAAGCCGAGGTCAACAGCGCGCTGGCCGTCGAGTATCGTTCCGACGTCCATAACGAGCTCTCCCGTATTCATCACGAGTGCGGTGTAGTCCTCTTTGCTTATCTTAGAATTATCTACGACAAAGTTAGTGATTCTGTCCTGCATACGCTGGTAGTATTCGAACGTCTGCGGCACTCCGATAGTAAGACCCGTACTGCGCACAGGGTGAGCGGTCATCGACGCGCTCTTCGCGATAAAGCTGCGCTTAGCCGCCACGGCGAGCGGAATACCTATCGAGTGTCCTCCGCCGAGGACTATGGATACTGTCGGCTTACGCATACCCGAAATCAGTTCGGCTATCGCAAGCCCAGCCTCAACGTCGCCGCCAACCGTATTCAAAAGGATAAGCAGTCCGTCAATGCGCGGATCCTCGTCAATCGAAACCAAAAGCGGGATAACGTGCTCGTACTTCGTGGTTTTGTTGTTTTGCGGCAGGATATAATGACCCTCTATCTGTCCTATTATAGTGAGACAATGAATAACGTTATCACCGCGCGAGGTCAGTATCGAGCCAGAGTCCTCTATCTGCTCGAAATGCTTTTCGTCGGCGGGATTTTCGACGTTCTGCGGGTCGTCTTCCTCGCACGGATTGCGGACAAATTCGTCGCTTTGATTCTTATTTTCGCACATAATATGCACCTCCACAGATATTTTACCCATAAAAGCACAATATAATGTGTGTATTCTTTAAAATTATAACATTTTATGGAAGATAATTCAAGAAAATTAATTCTTTTTTCTAAATAAAAATTATTTTTCAGAAAAATTATAGTATTCTTAAAGTGTATTAGATTATAAATTTTGGAAGTGATAATTTTTGGAAGTTCAATCGTGGCAAATAATAGTTATTATACTATGTATTCTGCTTTCTGCTTTTTTCAGTTCTGTTGAAACGGCGTTTTCGTTCGTGAATAACATTCGTATTCAGAGCTACGCCGACGACGGAAACAAAAAGGCAAAAAATGTTTTATACATTATCAACAATTTCGATAAGGCGCTCACGGCGATACTTATCTGCAACAATATTGTAAATCTCGGTTGTTCGTCGCTTGCGACGGTGGTGTGTCTTGAACTGTTCGGCGACATTGGCTCGGCGATTGCGACTGGCGCGACTACCCTTTTGGTACTCACGTTCGGTGAGATTATTCCGAAGTGCCTTGCAAAGGAGCACAGCGAGGGCTATTCCCTCGCCTCGGCAGGTATGCTTAAAGCAATAACAATCGTACTCACTCCGATAGTTTTCCTGTTCGTAAAGCTTAAGGAAGCTGCGTTGAAGGTTGCGGGCACTAAGGAAGAGGCTCCGTCCGTAACCGAGGACGAACTCAAGCAAATTGTCGAGAATATCGAGGAAGAAGGCGTTATTGAGGAGAGCGAAAGCGAGATGGTACAGTCTGTGCTCGACTTCGACGACAAGACCGTACTCGAGATACTCACCCCGCGCGTTGATATGACGGCTATAGACATAACCGACTCGCCGGAAAAGCTCAAGCACATCGTTATGGAGAGCCGATACTCGCGTATTCCCGTGTTCAAGGAGACTATCGACCACATAATTGGTATCCTGCACACGCGTGATTACCTTGAGGAACTCGCAAACGGATATGAGCCGAATATCGGCAAGCTGATTCAGCCCGCCTACTTTGTGTTCAACAACCAGAACCTCTCGAAAATACTCAGCGAGTTCAAGCGAAAGAGGATTCATATGGCGGTCGTAACCGACGAATACGGCGGCACACTCGGCATCGTTACTATGGAGGATTTACTCGAGGAAATCGTAGGCGAAATCTGGGACGAGGACGAGGAAATTGAGAACGCCTGCACAAAGATTTCGGACACGCAGTACATCGTCAGCGGTGATATGCCGCTTGAGGATTTATTCGAACTTGCGGACATCGACCATGACGACGTTGAAACCGACGCGGTGACGGTCGGCGGATTTATACTTGAGCACCTGTCGGCTATCCCAAGAAGGAAAGCAAAGTACAGATACGAAAATATTGAGCTCATTGTTCAGCAGGTCAACAGCCAGCGCATTATCGCGGTCAACGTTACGATTGAGCCGAAGGCTGTGGAAACAGACGAGGACTAACCCCTCAACCGTTTGCACACAGCGTTCACGGGTATGCACAACAGCACCCACATAAAAGAATAAAGCGGGCAAATCTGCCCTTTGAGATTAAAAGGTCTGTCGGAGTAATCCCAGACCTTTAATTTCAGCAGTTTATTAAATATACAGCCCGAACAGAACTCGAACGAAGTTATAACAGCTCCGCCGATAAGACAGCGCGTAACCATTGAATAATGCGCTATTTTTGCAAATATGCGATATAAAGCGACGAAACACGCACCGCCCGTAAGAAACATTGACCAGTGCGTCCAGCCGCGCCACACAATCTCGATAAGTCCGTAACACACTGCGCCGATACAAAACAGAGAGGAATTTTTTCTTTCAAACATAAAATCACCGTCCTATCTTTTATTATCCGGACGGTGATTATTTTTTATTCTATTTTATCAACAAAAGATTTTAATTCCTTTAGAGAATATAAGCAGTTGAGTGCAGACAGCATTGCGTTGGTGGTGAGGTATGACGGCATACCAAGCTCCTTTAAAAGCGCCGAGCGCAACTTAGCGGAATTTTCCCTGCCGGAGAGTCCGAGAACGTATAAATCTGTCTTTGTTATTTCGCCGCTTTTATTTTCAGCGCTCTCGCCGAGCACGGTCGCGCCGCTACTGCGAATCGCCTCTATTATTAATTCATCCGTCACGCCTTCAACACCGAGAAAGCCTTCCTTTGAACTTTCTGCCTTGCGTTTCTCCTTGCCCTCAAGCTGAGGAATATAGGCGTGCTTTATCTGACTTTCGGGCACTGTGCCGCGCAGGAAATTGCGGATGACAAATCCGCCGGAGTCGCTGTCAGTAAGAATTAATATTCCGCGATTTTCGGCGATTTTGCGGATAAGGCTCTGCTTTTCCTTATCCTTAAAAACACGAAAACCGCCTGTCTCGATTACGGGTGTATCCACGATTGATTTAAGCTTAATTTTGTCGTAGCGGCCCTCGACGATTATCGTTTCCTTGAGGCTGAGCATTACTCTTCCCTCTTTTCAGCGAGCATAAGAAGCTTTGCGACGAGCATCTCGACGAGCACGCGCTTATCTACGGAAACGCTGTGCAGCTTCGCAGTAGTTTCGGTAATCTCGCTTATGCTCTCACGCAGTGCGGAGGTGGAAATTCTGCGGATTTTCGACTCTGCCTTTTTGAGAATAAACTCGCGCCTGCCGTAGCCGAAGTCCTGCGCAATCTGAGACAGCGGAACGCCGCATTCGGACGCAACCCTTACCCTGTAAAAATCGAGGTAGGACATACTGATTATGCTGATAATTTCATCGGGCGTCGCTTTCTGATAAAACAGTGCGTTGAGGATATTGAATGCCTCGGTGCTTTTACGCTCGACGATTCTGTCGGTAAGCTGGAAAATATTCGCTTCGAGTCGTTTTGAAACGAGCAGTTCGATATGCTCGCCTGTAATAACGCCGTTATCGCCGACGTAGTTACAAAGCTTGTCGAGCTCGTTTTTTATCGTGTTAAGATCAAAGCCAACGTACTCCTGAAGCATATACGCATCGGCACGCTCGATTTTTATGCCGCGCTTATCTGCCCAGCGGATAATCTGATTGGAAAGCGAAATATCCGTCTCACGGTTCATTGCGCATGCTGTGCCGTTTTTCTTGACGTAGGTTAAAAGCTTAGTAAAATTCGCGCCTAACTTTTTTATATCCTGCTCGAGAGTCGGCAGAGTTAAAATCAAAACGGTGGTGTCGGGCACATTATCGAGAATATCGAAAAGCTGCTCGAACTCGCTCTTTGTAGCAGCGTTTACGTCAAAGTCCGCGACCTTAACGCAGTTGTACTCGCTGACGAATGGTACAACCTGAATCGCAACGGCTATGGAGTCGAGGTTGTGATCCTTCGTGAACGCATGGTAATTGAACTCGGGCGGCTGTTTGCCCATAAGCGTGGTCACGAGATAGTCGGTGTCTGTCTTGACGTACATTTTCTCCTCGCCGTAGATGAGGTAGATATTATCAAATTTTCTGCTTTTAATGAGCTGTCGGAGCTCTTTTCGGTTTATTTCGGACATAGTGCCACCTTAATTCAAGCTTATAACATATGTGTTGTCTGTTTTTATTGCACGGTCTGAGAGTTCCTGCGGAACAGGCTTATGACTACTCCAGATGACCGTCTCGCAGTCGAGTGTTTCTATGTTGTCGATATAGCTGTTGAGTATAAGAATATCGGCTTTTTTAAAGCTTGTAGAGATTTCCGTAAGCTTACCGCCTTTCGGCGCAATAAGCACGGTTTTTTCGCCGCAGTCGAGATATTGCCATGTGTGATTTTTCACGTTGACCACATAGTCGGTAAAACCGTTTAACAGCCGTACGTTAACACGGTCGTTCTCAGAGAACACGTTGAATTTGTCGAGCTTTTCGGCGCGGCGATAGGCGTTCTCGCTCGTGTTATATCTATGATACAACAGAACTCCCTTTACGTCAAATTCCGAGATAAAATCGGCGGCGTAGGAGCACTCGCTTTTGTTCGCGGAAGGGACAAGGAGAAAGTCAATCCCGCTTGTCGTGGTTCGTATTTCCTCAAAAACACTCGAACGCTCGGATAGACTTCCGCCGCAGGAAAGGATGTCGTTACCCTCAGCACTGCTGAGCCATACGGTCGTGCCGTTGCCTGCGTTCATCACATTGAGCGTCACATTGTTTTCGGTCAACGCAAGGTGTACGGGATAACCCACTGCAAGCAGAGCAACGGAAATGAATATACCGATGCTTATGCTCTTTTTCCTGTTTTTGAACAGCATCGCAGCAGCAAAAATGAGGAGTACAGCGGCAAACCACCACTTCATATAGGTGGGGTTTGCGAAGATACTGCCGAAGGGTAAGTTCGCCATAAAGTTTACGACTTTTATCGTCCACCACGCTATCCAATGCGCAATAAACGAGAGCGAATATGCAAAGAAGTTCAGTATAGGACAATACCAAAGAACCGCGGAAAGGAAAGTACAAATCATAAGAAGTTGCATAAGCGGAACGATAAATTGAGATGAGATAATAACGAGCGGATTGCACACACCGAAACATATCAATGTTATCGGGGAGATAGCGATTACTGCCGCGGTTGAGGTAGATAGAGTGTTGAACGTATTTTTGATGAGTTTTATAGACTTAATTTTTATAGAAATTTTAAAAGACCTTTTGTTTTCAGTAGCAAGTTCTGAGAGTTTTCCATCTATGTGAGTTTTGCTTTCAAACCAACCCTGCATTTTAGGTTGCAGATAGACTATGCCGATTACAGACGCAAACGACAGTAACAGCCCAACGTCACCCACGGCTAACGGATTGAGCGCGGTCAGAAAAATCGCCGCAAAGCCGAGTCGGTTATATGTATCGCTCCTGCGGCTTACACCGAACCCGATGACATAAATTATTGTCATAATTCCTGAACGAACTACAGATGAGGAGCAGCCTGTTATAAACATATATAACACGATAAAAACAATACAAAACGTCATTCGAACAAGCTGTTCCCACCTACGCCTGCCAAGCGGCTTGAACAGCTTGAGAATAAACGCGGCGATTATCGTCATATGCATACCCGAAACGACAATGATGTAGCTTAGTCCCGTATTGGTAAATGAGTTGTATAAATCCTTAGACAAGCCGAACTTATCGCCGAAAACTATCGCGTTGCACAATTCGCCCTCGTAGCCCGTCATAAGCACGGAAATTGCGTGAGTAAACCTTTCGCGCAGAAAAATCGGGATATAGTCTATTCCCTTTTGCCCGGGTTTTTCGACGTTATAGTCAAAGCCGTCCTCGGACTCGCTCGCGATATACAGATAGCGTTTCGAGCGGTAATAGTCGTTGTCGCATTTTGTAAGCACCGCGTTACAGGTGAGCACATCTCCGTATTCTAAATTCAAATCATATGAGGATTTGAAAAGTATCTTAATCTTTTCGTCATTTTCGTTAACCTCGCGGCTTTCAAGTTCGTAATAAAATACATCGTAACTCATATGCGGCGTGTCCTTGACGACGGCGGTGAGGCCGACCGTCTGGTTTTCGTAGACCTCGCTACGCTTGTCGAAGAAATACCGATACACCTCGAAATACGCAGTGGAAGCGATTAAAACCGCGCTGATTAAAATGGCTGTGCTTTTTACGCCCAATTTAAACACAAGCGTTATAACAATCAATGAAACCGCAAAAACAGCGAGAAACGCCGCACCTAAGTGTCCAAAATAAAAAACGACTGTAAACGCGGCAAGCATTGACAGGCCTATGTACGCAAACAGTCGTTTAGTCATTTTTATCGTCCTTTACTTGGGGAATACAGGGAGCTTCTCGAGGAAGATTATATCGTCGCGGTCAGCGGCGTCGCCCTCAGCGAGCACGGCAGCCATACCGACAATGTTGCCGCCGGCCTTCTCAACAAGCTTTTGCAAAGCGACAAGGCTCTCGCCGGTGGAGATAACGTCATCGACGATAAGAACTCTCTTGCCCTTAATTTTTTCAATATCGTCCGTTCCGATATAGAGACGTTGCAGAGACAGCGTTGTGATAGAGCGCACCTCAACGTTGATATACTCGGGCATATAAACCTTGAGACCCTTGCGCGCAACAACATACTCGCCCTTTTCCTGACGCGCCATTTCGTAGCCGAGCGGAATACCCTTAGCCTCAGCAGTCACAACAACGTCGTGCTCGGGGCAGATTTTTAGGAGTTCTCTTGCTGACGCCTCTGTAACCTCAACGTCGCCGAACATAACGAAAGCGGCGATATCTAAATTTTCGCTTACCTCGCAGAGCGGGAGATCGCGCTCGCAACCTGCGATTGTCATTTTATAACTCTTTCCCATAGTTTTCTCCTTTATTATGCCATTTGTGTTTCAAGCTTTTTTCCGCCGAGAAGGTGGAAATGAATGTGGAAAACGGTCTGTCCCCCGTCGGGGCCGCAGTTGTTGACGATTCTGTAGCCGTCCTTAAGTCCGAGCGACTTCGCAATCTCGGGCACCTTTGAGAAGATGTGCGCGATGTATGCGCTGTTTTCGGCTGTGAGGTCATTTGCACTCTCTATATGCGCCTTCGGAATCATAATAACGTGAACGGGAGCCTGCGGCTCGAGGTCGTAGAAAGCGACCATTTTGTCGTCCTCGTAAACCTTTTTTGACGGAATTGAGCCGTCGATAATTTTACAAAATACACAATCCATAACGTTCTCCGATTTTTGGCTTTTCGCCATATTATTACAGTAAAATTATAATACTTTCTTCCGCAAAATTCAAGGGCTCAAAGAACTTTATGAAAAAAATATAGGGTCGGAATTTAAATCCAACCCTATATGAATAATCTTATTTTTTCGCTGTGATTTTCTTTTCCTCGCCTGCGAGCAGTCGCTTGATGTTAGATGAGTGCTTTATGATAACGAACAATGCAATAAACACCGCAGTTACCGTGCAAATCCACACATACCATATAGGATAACTAAAATGCGTCTGGTCGATGAAGAAGGTCATTATGAATGTGTACACAGGGAACAGACACGCACAGGTGATGCTTGCGAGCGATATAATCTTTGTAAAAATGAACACAATTAAAAATGTCGCAACAATAATCACAAATACGCGCCAATCCGCGACAAGCATCATACCCGCTGCCGAAACGATGCCCTTACCGCCCCTGAAGCGGAAGTAAAGAGGATAGCTGTGGCCGAGGATTGCAAAAAAACCGCAAGCGTACTTTCCGATTCTGATGATAGCGTCGGGATTGTTCAATCCTGCCGCGGCGAGCGAGAACAGGTAACCGCCGAGCAGTACAGCGACTACGGATTTCAACAAATCACACACAATGGTAAGGATTGCGGGAACTTTGCCGACTGAGCGGAGAACGTTCGTAAAACCTGCGTTGCCGCTGCCCATTTCACGGATATCCTTCTTGCCTTTTGTTGCGATATTGGTAAAGATAACGGCGGTGTTCACGCTGCCTAAAAGGTACGCGACCACGAACGAAATCAGTATGAGACCCCAGTTATTCATAAAAAATGCTGTGAAATTCATCACTTCTCTCCCCTTTCTCTTACAATCATACGAATCGGAGTGCCGTCAAGCGCGAAGGTCTCGCGGATTCGATTTTCAATATATCGTTGATATGAAAAATGGAACAGTTCCTTATTGTTACAAAAGCTGACGAATGTCGGAGGTTTTGTGGAGGGCTGAGTCATATAGAAAATCTTTAGACGCTTGCCCTTGTCGGTCGGCGGCTGAACGCGGGTGGTAATCTGCGCGAGCAGCTCGTTGAGAGTACCCGTACGGATTCGCATAGCGTTGTTCGCGGCTACCGTGTTAATAAGGGTAAAAAGATTGTCAACTCGTTGGCCTGTCTTTGCGGAGATGAACACAGTCGGAGCCCAAGACATAAACGCAAACTCTGTCGCAATCTGCTTTTTGAAATTGTTCATCGTCTTGTCGTTTTTCTCGATTGCGTCCCACTTATTGACCGCGATAACGCACGCCTTGCCGGCCTCTAACGCAAGTCCTGCGACCTTCGTGTCCTGCTCGGTACAGCCGACCTCGGCGTCAATCATAATCACACACACGTCGCTGCGCTCAATCGCCATTTTTGCGCGGATAATACTGTATTTCTCAATTTCGTCGATAATTTTGCTCTTGCGGCGTATGCCAGCTGTATCGATGAAGTTGTACTTTCCGAACTTATTCTCAACGCTTGTGTCGATACTGTCACGGGTTGTTCCCGCGATGTTCGAGACAATGCACCTCTCCTCGGAGGTGATGTAGTTTATGAGCGAGCTTTTGCCGACGTTGGGCTTTCCTATTACGGCGACGTTGATAACGCTGTCCTCGTCCTCATCGCTGTCATCAGCAGGAAGATAGCCAAACACCTCGTCGAGAAGGTCGCCCGTGCCGTGTCCGTGCACAGCGGAGACCTGAACAGGGTCGCCGATTCCGAGGTTATAAAACTCGTAGAACTCGGGCTCGGGCTCGCCGATAGAGTCGCATTTATTTACGCACAGCACAACGGGCTTTCCGGACTTTTGAAGCATATTTGCAACGTCGAGGTCTGTAGCGACCAGACCCGCCTTCATATCGGTAACGAGTACGATAACCTGTGCGGTATCAATCGCAAGCTGAGCCTGACGGCGCATCTGCTTTAGGATAATATCGTCGGACTTTGGCTCTATACCGCCTGTGTCGATAACGATAGCCTTGCGATTCTGCCACTCTAACTCGCCGTAAATTCTGTCGCGCGTAACGCCCGGGGTGTCGTCTACGATGGAGAGCCGCTGTCCTATCAACTTGTTGAAGAGCGTGGATTTTCCCACGTTCGGTCTGCCGACTATGGCAATTACAGGTTTTGACATAATCAGTCCTCCTTAGTAAGTTCAGAGACGAGTGATTCGCCGCTGTTATCGGTAACTTTAACTTTGATGTTGAGTTCTTTTTCGACCTGCTCTACGCTTACGTCATCGAGGAAAATATCTCCCTCAAAGCGGAGCATACAGGACGGAATAATCAGCTTGCTGCCGAGTTTTTTGCCGCGCAGCTGCTCGATTAAATCGCCGCCCGTGACGAGACCCGTAACATCTATACCGCCGCCGAAAAAGTTGTTTTTTATCTTGTATACATTTATTTTAACGTTAGGAAATTTCTTGTTTATTAGTGAAAGATTCTTGACAAGGTAGTCGTACGGGCACTCGCCGCATACGGCGGAAACGGTGTACGAAAGCGAGTCGTCGTACTCCCTATCCTCGAGAGCAAGCTCGATTTCCTCTTTCTGCAAAGCGATTAATCCGACTCCGTTTTCGAGCGCGGGATAGCCCTCGTAAAAATCGGGCTCGGGGATAGGTCGGTCGGCTTTGATGTAAAACTCATCAGCCGCGTAAACTATGCGCCTGCCGTACTTTTCCTTGAATTTTTTGCCGTACTGCTCGATTATATCGAGGGCCTCAGAAGCGGTCTCCTTCGTATAAGGCGTTAGCGGATAGAGGTTCTCTCTATAGCCCGTCAGTCCGACGGGTACAACCGCAACGCACTCAACGTTAAGCTTTTCGAGGTCGTCAAGAGTTCGCCTGAGTTCGTCGCCGTCATTGATACCGGGACACGCGACTATCTGGCAGTTAATAACGATTCCCGCCTCGGCAAAGCGCCTGAGCGCGTCGAGCGAGCTACCCGCAAAGCGGTTGTTCATCATCTTACAGCGCAGTTCGGGGTTAGTGGTGTGCACGGAGACGTTAATCGGGCTGATGTGCATTTTTATAATTCGGCTTATCTCGTGTTCGGTGAGGTTTGTGAGTGTGATGTAATTACCGAACAAAAACGAAAGTCGGCTGTCATCGTCCTTGAAATACAGGGTATCCCTCATTCCCCTCGGAAGCTGGTCGATAAAGCAGAAAATGCACTTGTTGCGGCAGGAGTGCTGCTCGTCCATAAGATAGGTGTCGAACTCGAGCCCGAGTTCCTCGTACTCTTGCTTTTTGATTTTAATTTTTTTTAGCCTGCCGTCGGGCTTCTGAATACACAGTTCGATGGCTTTGTTGACCTGATAAAAGCGGTAATCGAGCACGTCGACGATATCGTTGCCGTTTATCGAGACGAGAATATCGCCCGAGGCAATGCCCTTTTTGAAGGCACGGCTCTGTCGCTCTACATCTTTAATTGTTACGGACACCAGCGTACCTCCTTTAAATCGTCTTATAAAACAATAGGGCGGCTGATTTGCCGCCCGACATTGTTTTTACTTTGTTGCTGTAGCGTCGTCCTTAACAACAACCTGTCTGCCCTTATACTGGCCGCAAGTTGTGCAAGCCTTGTGGGGAGCTGTTAAAGCACCGCAGTTGGGGCAAGTTGTGAGAGCAGGAGCGTCGATCTTGTATACAGCCGAACGTCTTGTGCTTTTTCTTTTGTGTGAAGTTTTACCGGTAGGTACTGCCATTTTGATTTCCTCCTTGATATTTGTATGTTAGTCAATAAGCTGTTTCAGGATTTCGAGCCTTGAGTCAACGGGCGTTTTATCGCAGTCGCAGTCGCCGTGGTTGAGGTTTTTGCCGCATTTAAAACAAATACCCCTGCAATCCTCCTTACAGAGCATTTTGCTCGGCAGGTACAGGATAATATCGGAGATTACGACATCGTCGAGTTCAAGAGTGTAATCCGGTGTTTCAATATAGTCGTCATTTTCGTCGTCAATCAGCGAAACGGCAAGTCCGTGGGTGAACGTAAAGTCCATATGCTCGACGAGCTCGTCAAAGCAACGGTCACAGCGGGTGGTATAATCAAAAACCGCATTTACACTCAACTCCACAAGCCCTGCTCGGTTGACCGCCGTGCACGATACCTTGACGGGCGACTTGAATGGATAATCGCCGTTAAGTTCAAAGTCCTGCATCGGCAAGGAATAGTCAAACCTAAGCCTATGGCCGTCGTTGAGAAAGACTTCCTTTAATTGAAGAAGCATAAGCACCTCCAAATCACAAAAACGCATATTAAAACGCTATTTAAGATTATACATAAAACAATGAAAAATGTCAACATAAAAATGAAAAATTAAGGCGAAATCTGAACAAATATCAACGCGCCGCCCTCCGTAAAGGAGAGCGGCGTGTTGGGGATATATTGGAAATGGATTATAGGATTATCAAACTAGCTTTGCACTCATAGTTAGCTTATAATCATAGTCTTTCTTGTAACAAAGTGTTTCGTCAGTATGCACACGTCCATTTTCATCGTAAATGAATATGTTATCAATACCGAGTTTAAGTGTTTTGCTCTCTGTCGAGCCGTCCGTAAAGGTTGCTGTGATGATAACCTCTGTATCCTTGAAAATATTCTGATAAAATTTATTTACCCTTTCTTTTACTTCTCCGGCGGTCATATCGGGGGTCTCGTCGAAATTGTCGTCCACTTCTTCCAGAAAAATCTTCATCAATAATCCTTCTTTAACAGAAGTCGGTTCATAGTAAGTAATTAAGCGGGAACCGTCATAGTAGGTATCAAGCTGATTGTTATAATTGACTGTAACATAATCATAATAATAGTTTCTGCCATAAACTCCTCTTACTGTGTTCCATTCACTACCACCGTGAAAGCTCTTCTTTTTCTGTCCGTAATCAACTATCTTGTTGTTATATTTGTGCAAGCTGATTGCTCCGTCATTATCGCCGTTTTTGACTCTGTAAGTAATAGTCTCAATGTTATCACCTACGCAGTTAAAATTAAAATCCGAACTGACGCAAATATGGCTGAGTGAAGTTGTAGCTGCCCACGAACTGATTGTCGGCGTTACAGTGCCGATTGTGGTAAATTTCTTAGTGATTTTGACAGCCTCGTCATCAGTAGCGGCGGCGTTGGCGGTGATAAAGAAGCTGTTGTGTGTTCCCTGCTCGGACGGCATACTGTTGATGTTAAAAATTATGCCTGCGCCGATTATGATAGCAAGTGCGGCGGCAACTGCACCGACGGGCTTGATAAATCTATGCTTTTTATTTTTCATTTTGATAACCTTTCCGACAGCATCAGGTTGTTTTAGGTTTTTAATTGCGTTTTCAACAGCTTCATTGGATATTCTGATGCTGTCCATAGTTTGGTTATATAAATTTTTATCCATAATTAAAGCCTCCTTCTGTCAGTATTATTTTAAGCCTACGCCTTGCGCGATTCAGCGAGGAGCTGACTGTGTTGGGGTTTAAGTTCATCAGCTCGGCTATCTCGGCAATTTTGTAGCCCTCGTAGTAATACAGGTAGATAATATTTCGGTAATTCTTCGGCAGTTTCCATATCTCGCTCAACAATTCCTGCTGCTCGGGCGGAAAATACTCGAGAGTCTCCGTAAGCGGCTCGCTGTTGCGGTTCCAAAAAGATTTGTGGAAGTTGTTGCATTTGTTGATTGTCACTCGGATGAGCCAGTTGCGGATATGTAAGGCGTCGTCAATAGGCGCATTCCCTGTGATAAGCGAAAGGCAGACGTCCTGAAAGATATCCTCAGCATCAGCCTTGCTCTTAACATTCTGGAACGCAATTCGGTAAATCATATCAGCGTGCTGACGTATGATTCTTTCAATTTTCTTTTCGTCGACGAATTTTTCCAATTGATTACCTCCTTTCACCTATAATACAAACGAGAGAGGGATTTTCGTGCAATGCAAAACAAAATTTTGAAAAAACAACCACCTGCCGAGACAGGTGGTTGCAAACTTTAGCTTTAATTATTTGAGATATGTTGTGTCGCCGCCGATTTTGCCGTTAATCGGAGTGAAGCCTGATGCGCAGCATACATATACGCGCATATTAGCTTTGCCGATTGAGCCGACGGTGAGAGTACCGTTTGTTACATTCTGAACATCGCCTGTAACAGCGTCGATGTACTTTCCGTTCGGTACATTCTTGAATGTTGCGCTACCGCTTATTGCAACGCATGCGAGAGAGTCAACGCCCTCGGAAGCGTTCGTGTAACGTCTGATGAAAGCCATATCGCCGCTTACATAGCTTGAGGAGGTTGTGTACTGTCCCTTCTGGAGAGCAGGGATAGCACGACGAATCATATTGAGCTTTGAGAGCTGCTTTGAAAGGGTTGAATCAAGGGTTTCCTTAACCTTGCCCGATGCGTTGAACTGACCGAAATCTTTTGCGGTAACTGTACCCTCAAGGTAGTCGCCGAAGTATGCGCGGCCGGAGTTCTCGAGGCTGATAAGCGTACCTTTATCAATCAATTCACCCTTCTTGAACTCAACCTCGGAGCCATAGTAGAGGCAAGGAATACCGCGGAATGTGAACATTAAGTCCATATTCTCAGCCCATGCCTGTGTACCGCCGCTGAAACGGGTGAACTCGTCGGGATTCTCGGGAGCGTAGTCGTGAGAGTCAACGTACATTACATTGTATGTAGCGTCGTTGTAATACTTATCGCTCGACTTTGCTACACCAAAAGCGGAGCCCGCATTACCGAACATTCTGTGCATCGTAAAGTCGATAGCGTTCATACCCGAAGCCTTTGAGTCGTCGGGATTATGGTAAGTGATGCCGTTTAAGAAAGCGTTGTCAGAGGAAGGCTGCTTGTTCGGGTCGTCCTCCTGAATGTAGTGGTCGAAGGTGAGGTTCATATTGGAGTTGATAGACTCTCTGCTTGTATCCCACTTCCACGCTTTTTCCCACTTGTCGTTGCTTTCTTTCCAGGTGTAGTAAGGAGCTGATTCCTCAGCGTGGCCTCTGTACCAGACCTGAGTGTAGCGTGTACAGATTTCGCCGAACATATAGAATCCGTTCTTGCCGGCGTCCTGAGCAGCTGAGAGTATCTGCGGGTTGTACATCATATTGAGAGTAAGTCTCGGGATATGACGAACTGTATCAACACGGAAGCCGTCAACGCCCATATTGATATACTGCGCGTATGCTTCGGTTGTGTATTCAGCTACAGCAGGGTTCTCGGTGTTGAGGTCAACGCAGTCGCCTGCTATCTGCGAGAATTTCGTCGTCCAGTCATCATAGTTCGGATTCTGGAAGTAGCCTGTGTGCCAATAGTTGTTTGCGTTATATTTATCGCTATCGGAGAGCTTGTTGATGCTGTAGTCCTTTTCCTCGGGATAGCCCTTCGTACCGTTGCCGTTGCTGCCGGCATACGTTACGTTTTTCATAAGGTTAAGACGAGCATCGTACTGCTTTCCGGGCTGGAGAGCCCAATACTCAGCAGCAGTTTTTACTCCTGCGGCATCGAGGAGAGTTTTTGTAGGAATCATACTCTCCTGGAGGTTGGAAAGGTCTGCGTTATAGTCGCGCTCAAAGAGTTTGCAGAGTGTTCCTTCGCCGAAGTTACCGGTGTGGTTCCATACAACGTCCTGCACAATCTTCATATCCTTTGAGTGAGCCGCCTCGATAAGATCCTCATAGGTGAAGTCGGAGCTTTCGTAACGGGAGTCAACCTTGCTGAAATCCATAGCGTGATAGCCGTGGTAATCATAGCCCGATGCGTTCTCTACAACAGGAGTAATCCATATTGCTGAGAAGCCGAGAGCTTTGATATAGTCAAGCTTCTGAGCAAGTCCCTTGAAGTCTCCGCGCCACGCGGGGTCGGAGTCGGGGTTGTTAGCAACACCATCGTCCCAGCAGTGAACATCGTTGCTCTTGTCTCCGTTGTAGAAACGGGTGGTGATAACGAAGTAGATAGACTCCTCGCGGAAGTCGATATCCTCAGCGTTGTCGCCCTTTTCCCTGTTTGTCTTGCTCCAGATTTTGTTTTTGTACCACCATTCACCGCTGTTGCGGGTCAGTTCCTTGGAGAGTTGGTTGCCGTTTTTGTCGGTGAAGAGCATATTGATTTTGGTAACGTTATCAAATTTATAGGTATACCAATCCTCGCCTTCGTTAGGGTCTTTTGTCATTTTTACGCCCGGATACTTCGTCTCAATATTCTTCGGAAGGGAGTTCCAGTAATATACATATGGCTCTGCGTCTGTGCTCTTAAAGTGTACGATAATTGAGGAAGATTCCTCAGCAGCGGTATTCTCGCCGGCGGTGGCTGCCTGTACAGACAGCGCGCCCGCCGAAATGCAAATCACCAATGTCAGAATCAGAGCCGCAATTTTTTTAAAACTCATTGCTGCTTACCTCAATCCTTATATCTGTGAAACAAGTCCTACGAGATACTCCTGAATGCGTGTAGCATCTTTGATGTTGATTGCACCGTCTCTGTTAGTATCAGCCTGACTCTCGATGAATGTAGGAACATAAACAGATGCAAGGTGTTTCTGGAGAGTTGTTACGTCAATAACGTCAACCACACCGTCTCCGTTAACATCGCCGCGCTCGGTCTTTTGGCTCGGGGTTGTCACGGATTCTGACGGAGCATCTGTAGCGCTCGACGGAGTGGTAGGCTGTGGCGTTACGCCGCCCGGAACACTTTCAGTCGGAGCAGTGGTGCTCTCAGTAGCAGCACTTGTAGTTGGCTGAACAGGAGCAGGAGATGTATCTTCGGGAGTTTCGGAAATATCTCCCACGCAGGTGTAGGTGTATGTCCCGTTTACAGTGTCGTTGTAAGAGTTCTGAACATACGCCTGTATTGTATACACGCCGAGCTTTGTGGGAGTGTAGCTGTAGGTATTGCTTGTTGTATAGTAAGGCGTGTTTGTGCCGCCGTTAGGGTCTACGATAATAAACTTGTAGAAGAGAAGGTTATTACCTGTGTGACCGCCGAGAGCAGTAAGCGTGAAGGTGATGTTCGTGTTCTGCTTAATCTGAGTATTTGTTCCGAGTGAGTTCGAGAATGCGCTGATGAACGCAGTTTCGAGCAGGCTCGGGTCATTAATTACGAAGTCGAGAGAACGGCTGTTAGAGTTGCCGGCTGTGTCGGTAACCTCTACCGTTACTTTGTAGGTGCCCACTACTGTCGGAATCCAGGTAACGCTTGAAGCGGCGCTGTTGGAGAGCACTGACTCGCCTGTCGGGCCGTTTACAGTGTACTTATAGTAGAGAGAACCCGCTGCAGACTTAGCCACTGTTGTAAGTTTAATGCTGCAGTTAGTATACGCGGGAGACTGAATGCTTGATGTAAAGCTTGTAATCTTTACGGGGCTTGAGCTATAAGGCTCCCACGAGTTTGAACTATTGTTGTAAATTGATGTAACAGACGGAGTGGTGAGGTCACCTGTCTTATTTGCATCGCTGCCGCCGTTAAAGATAACGTTAGCGTACTGCTTGGAGTAGTTATACTCCCACACGCCGTCGCCGAGGCTTGTCATAGGAACGCCGGGCCAACTACCGTTTGTATCAGTTCCGCTGTTCCACATATAGCAGTAAACGCTTGACCAGCCTGCGTCGTTCTGGCAGTAGATTGAATATGAGCCTGATGAACTTCCGCCTGACGAAGAGCCGCCTGATGTCGGAGTTGTTGCAGAGGTGGGCAGTGTTGTATCGCCCGAATATGCTGACCAGGATACGCCGAACTTGTTGCCGTTGCCGTTGGGCTTAGCAATCTGTCCGTTACCTGGGTAATTTAAGTCGTCGGACTGTGTGCCGCCGTCGTTGAAGATAATCTTATCATAATCTCCGTCAATGTTATATGCCCAGATATCGCCTGACACATTTGTCATCGGCTTACCGGGCCAACTACCGTTGTTATTTTCAGTGCCGTCATACCACATATAGCAGTTTACGGTTGAGAAATGTGTGACAGAGTTATCAAAATAAACAACGTCACCCGTAGCGGCGGAAACGGACAGACCTGCTACTGCACAGCAGGAAAGCACCATAACTACCGCAAGAAACAGGCCTAAAACCTTAATTCCTTTTTTCTTCATAAAAGTTCCTCCTTCGGTAAATCCCAAAACTTCCCAATATGATTAATATAGATTTACAGAGTAATTATAACAAATTAGTCAAACAATAATTTTCTAATTTAGAATAAAAACATTGGGCGATATTTACGAATATCGCCCACATTTTTTGTTGAATTTTACCATAGGAAAACAGGGATACAAAAAAAGCATTTTTGTTCTTAATTAGAATTAAAACTAAATCACCGTTTTGCCGTTAGTAATCAATAATTCATACTTTGTTTAATGATAGAAATTATCTCATCTTTTGTCAGAACTTTGTAGCCGCCATCGAAGATGAAGGTTGCGTCCGCGATGCCGTCGAGCATATCGTATGTCACGCCGAGCTCCTTTGCGTTGAGCACGAGACCGAGCTCCTTCATCCAGCTTTCCATGGCGCTGAGACCTTCCTCGACAATCTCCTCGTCAGTTTTGCCCTCGATGCAAACGTCCCACACCGCTGTTGCGAAACGCTTGAACTTGTGCAGACCGTAAGGTGCAATCATACGGTAATACGGGAGCGAAACCGCGGAAAGCGTCATACCGTGGGTGGCGTCGGTGTAGGCACCTATCGCCTGCCCTATCATATGAACCTCCCAGTCGGTCGCTTTGCCGCAAGCAATCAGAGTGTTGAGAGCCCACGTCGCAGTCCACATAATGTTGCTGCGCGCTTCGTAGTCTTCGGGATTTTTAACCGCTACTCGTGAGCTGTTAATCAGCGACTTCATAAGCGCCTCGGAGATATAGTCGGAGGTGTTGTCGTCGTCACCTGAAAAATACTGCTCCATAATGTGCGACATTATATCAAATATACCGGCAATCATCTGATATTTTGGCACGGTGAAAGTATACTTAGGGTTAAGTATAGAGAACTTCGGCATTACTTCTTCGCCGAAAACGTGACCGATTTTAAGCTTTTGTTCGTGGTTGGTGATAACTGAGCCGCCATTCATCTCGGAGCCTGTGCCGACCATAGTGAGGATACTACCAACGGGAATAATCCTGTTGTCGGGCTCCTCCATTTTAAGGTAGTATTTATCCCACGGGTCGCTGTCGCACCACGCCGAAACGGACACCGCCTTAGCGTAGTCAATCGTAGAACCTCCGCCTACCGCGAGGATGAGGTCAACGTCGTTTTCGCGGGCGATTTTGCAACCCTCGTAGAGCTTATCCACTGTGGGATTGGACATAACTCCGGGGTCTTCAAATACCTCCTTGCCGCAGTCTTTAAGCACCTTTACAACGTCGTCATAGATGCCGTTGCGCTTGATTGAGCCTCCGCCGTAGGAAAGCATAATCTTATTGCCGTACTTCTTAAGTTCCTCGGCTAAGAAAGACAAAGAGTCATCGCCGAAATATAGCTTTGTGGGGTTTGAATAACTGAAATTTCCAAGCATCAGAAATTACTCCTTTATATTTTTAATTTTTTCCCAATACGCTTTGAATGCCTGCTCGTTTTTGTTGTCGCCGTACTCGTAATATCTGGCGTTTACGAGTGAGTCGGGCAGGTACTGCTGGTATGTCCAATGGTTCGGGTAATTATGCGGGTAGATATAGAACTGACCCTTGTTCTGATTATCCTCGCCGTCGTAGTGCATATTCTGTAGCTGACGCGGTATAGGTCCGCCCTTGCCCGCTTTTATATCGGCTGCGGCGGCGTGAATTGCGTTAACGCCCGAGTTCGACTTAGGCGCTGTAGCGACGAGAATAACCGCGTCCGCAAGCGGAATCTGCGCCTCGGGAAGGCCGACCTTCATAGCTATTTCAACGCAGCTGTGGACTATGGGCAAAATCTGAGGATATGCAAGCCCAACATCCTCGGCGGCGCACACCATAAGTCTGCGGCAGGCGGAGGGTAAATCGCCCGCCTCGAGCAAACGCGCAAGGTAGTGCAGAGAGGCGTCAGGGTCGGAGCCGCGCATACTTTTCTGATAAGCGGAAACTATGTCGTAGTGCTCGTCGCCGTCGCGGTCATAGCGCACGGCGGATTTCTGGGTGAGCTCCTCGACAGTGCTGTACTCGACTACCTTTTTCCCGTCCTTCTCAGGTGATGCGAGGACAGAAAGCTCCACGGCATTCATCGCCTTACGCACGTCGCCGCCGCAAGCGGTAGCGATGTGAGTTACGCTTTGATCGTCAATTTCAATTTCGATATTCTGCTCCTGAGCAAGAAAGTCGATACCTCGAAGCACCGCTTTCTCAATCTCGACAGGCTCGACGCTCTTGAACTCGAACACCGTGCTGCGCGAGAGAATCGCGTTGTACACATAGAAATACGGGTTTTCAGTGGTCGAGGCGATTAGGGTGATTTTGCCGTTCTCTATGTACTCGAGCAGGGTCTGTTGCTGCTTTTTGTTGAAATACTGGATTTCGTCGAGGTAGAGCACAACGCCGTTGATTCCGAGCAGGGTGTCCGTGCTTGCGAAAACTTCCTTAATGTCGGCGGTCGAGGCAGTTGTGCCGTTGAGCTTTTTAAACTCGCGGTTAGTAATCTTCGCGATATAATTCGCGAGAGTCGTCTTGCCTACTCCCGACGGACCGTAGAATATTAAATTTGGAATCTCACCGCTTTCGATAATTTTCCGAAGCGGCTTGTTTTTTCCGAGCAAATGCTTCTGCCCTACTATATCGTCGAGACCTTGCGGGCGAAGTCGGTCGGCTAAAGGAGCGGACATAGTTACCTCCAAAAGTTTTCTGTAAACGAACGGGCGGACACACAGGCCCGCCCACACGGCGTTCTGCCGTCGTTTTATTAATTATTCATAGAGAGGATATTTTTTGCAGATTTCCTCAACGCCTGCTCTTACCTTGTCGGCGTTGCCCTCGAAGTCGTTGAGCACGAGGGTGATGTACTCAGCAATCTTATCCATATCGTCTTCCTTAAGACCTCTTGTTGTAACAGCGGCGGTGCCGATACGCACGCCTGAGGTTACGAACGGAGAGAGCGGCTCGTTAGGAATAGTATTCTTGTTTACGGTGATGTAGCACTCGTCAAGGCGAGCCTCAAGCTCCTTGCCTGTAACGCCTGTGCCGCGAAGATCCATAAGGAGAACGTGGTTGTCCGTACCGCCGGAAACAAGCTTATTACCGCGCTTTACGAGACCGTCAGCGAGAGCCTTACAGTTCTTAACAATCTGCTGAGCATACTCCTTGAACTCGGGCTTCATAGCCTCGCCGAAGCATACTGCCTTAGCGGCGATTGTGTGCATAAGAGGACCGCCCTGTGTACCCGGGAATACAGCCTTGTTGATGTCCTTAGCGTACTTCTCCTTCATAAGGATAAGACCGCCGCGAGGACCGCGGAGAGTTTTGTGGGTTGTAGTAGTAACGAAGTCGCAATAAGGAACAGGGTTCGGATGGGCGCCGCCTGCAACCAAGCCTGCGATATGAGCCATATCTACCATAAGATATGCGCCGACCTCGTCGGCAATTTCGCGCAGCTTTGCAAAGTCGATAACACGCGGATATGCGCTTGCGCCGGCAACGATAAGCTTGGGCTTGCACTCTTTTGCTGTTTCTAAAACCTTGTCATAGTCGATATAATGAGTCTCGGGGTCAACGCCGTATGCAACGAAGTTGAAGTATTTACCCGAAATATTTACAGGTGAGCCGTGAGTAAGGTGACCGCCCTCGTTGAGGTTCATACCCATAACAGTATCGCCGGGCTCGAGCATTGCGAAGTAAACGGCTGTGTTAGCCTGTGCGCCAGAGTGAGGCTGAACGTTACATGCCTCTGCGCCGAAGAGCTTGCACGCTCTCTCGCGCGCGATATCCTCAACAACGTCTACACACTGGCAACCGCCGTAGTAACGCTTTCCGGGAAGACCCTCGGCGTACTTGTTGGTGAGCACGCTGCCCATAGCAGCCATAACAGCCTCGCTTACGATGTTCTCGCTGGCGATGAGCTCAAGGTTACGTCTCTGACGAGCGAGCTCCTCCTCCATAGATTTGCCGACCTCAGGGTCGATGGATTTTACAAATTCGATGTTGTCCATTGCTTTCATTACTAAACTCTCCTTATGTATATTTGATTTAATTATTGACTGATTGATAAAGTAACACTCGGTCGATAAGCTTGTACATATCGTCGAGTGTGCTGACTGTACCCGCTTCGTTTCGGAATTTTGCCGCGCCCTTGAAGCCCTTTAAGTACCACGCGATTTGCTTGCGTGATTGAAGCATACCGAGGTGCTCGCCTTTATACTTGCACACAAGCTCAATATGCTCGCGCATAATTTTAAGCTTGTCCTCATTTGAGGGAGCGTCGATTATAATTCTTTTATCGAAATAT
This sequence comes from Ruminococcus sp., assembly GCA_022510945.1. Taxonomy (GTDB): domain Bacteria; phylum Bacillota; class Clostridia; order Oscillospirales; family Acutalibacteraceae; genus Ruminococcoides. Next base: position 38,624 of record JAFLSK010000002.1, on the reverse strand, counting down.
TCTTTGAATATTCTGAATATCCACGGATTTCCGAGAGCAGCTCGCGCAACCATAACGCCGTCGCAACCGGTGTAGTTGAGCATTTTCTGTGCGCTCTTTATGTCTTTTACGTCGCCGTTGCCGATAACGGGAACGGAAACGGCGGATTTCACCGCTTTTATTATATCGAGGTCGCATTGACCGGAATAATACTGCTGCCTTGTGCGTCCGTGGACGATAATCGCATCCGCGCCGTTTTGCTCGCAAATCGAGGCAACCTCAACGGCGTTTACACTCTCGTTGTCAAAGCCTTTGCGGATTTTGACCGTAACGGGTAAATCAACCTTGCTTTTGATTGCGGCGACGATTTCGCCGCAAAGCACGGGATTTTTCATAAGAGCAGAGCCTGAACCGTTACCCGCGATTTTCGGGGCGGGACAGCCCATATTTACGTCGATTACGTCCGCTCCCGCGTTTTTCGCGAGGATAGCGGCGTTAGCGATAACGTCGGGCTCACTGCCGAACAACTGTATTCCGCAGGGATGCTCGTCGTCGGAAAGCTCCATAAGTTCGAAGCTTTTCTTATCGTTAAAGCTTAAAGCCTTCGCGGAGACCATCTCAGTCTCACAGTAGCCTGAGCCAAAGCCGCGGCAAATCTGACGAAACGCCATATCGGTAATCCCCGCAAGCGGCGCTAAGGCAACCTTGCCGATTTCTATATTACCGATTTTCATTTAGCTTCTTGTATCCTTAGTGTAGTAGGAATTGTACTTTCTGTTATTATAATAATCGTCGTTTAAGAGTCGTTTCTGCCCCGTAATCTTATCGCCCTCGTCGTAGCGTTGCTTTCCGCTGCCGCCGTAGTAATGCGATTTGTTACTGATAATAACGACCGTAACAGCCAAAACTCCCACAAGAACGCACGCCCAGCTTACATATCCGTAGGTGAGGTCGCCGTCCTCTCCGCGCGAAATGACAGGTGCGGTCGGGTCGGGCTCGACGGGAGCCACGGGGAGCTGATAGGCGTCTGTTTCGATAACTGTCGCTTTAGTCGCCTGAGTCGCGACGGTAGGCGGCTCAGTTTGCGCCGGTGCGGCTGCCTGAGTAGGAGCCTCGGTAACAGGCTGAGCAGGAGCGTACGTCGGCGCCTCGGTAGGCGGCTCGGTGGGCGGATTTGTCGGAGGCTCGGTAGGAGGCTCAGTCGGAGCGGGCGTAGGAGCCTCTGTTACAGGCTCTGTCGGCGCTAACGTCTCCGGCACAGCGACCGCGTCGGACTCGTCGGGAACTGCAAAAACGCAGAAAGACGATGCAACCAAAACAAGTATTACCGCGAAAAGCGACGTAAGCCTTGAGCATTTATTTTTAAACTTCATAGATAAAACTCCAAAGTACCCATTTTATACTTAATAAAGATTATACCAAATTACACATTATTTTGCAATACTTGCGCAAGAGCTTTCCCCAATAATTTTCCTGAATACTTCGCCTCCTCTAAAGTATTCGAGTCCGTGCCGACCTCTATTAGCAGCGAGCCCGTGTTGACATTCATATTATACGCGAAGTTTCCGAAGTCGAGCGGACGCGTCATTCCGCCGAAATTATTCTCGCAGCTCTGCTGGAGTTTTAAAGCAAAGCGCAGATTATAATTCCAATTTGGAAAATTAAATTCACCCGTCGGGTCATAGCCCGTCATTATCATAATCTGAGCGCCCTTCTTTCCCTTATAGGTAAAGGTGGGCTTGACTTTATATGTATCCGAGCCTATGGCATCGCGGTGAATATCGAGAGTCACCTTAATTTTCGGGTACTTCTCGATGTATTTCTCGATTGTTGCGCGACTGCGAAGATAGCTACCCGTGTATGTGTTATCGTGCGAGGTTGTGTCGTGGATTACGCCTATCCCCTGCGCTCTGAGCTCATTTGCAATTTCCTCGCCGACCTGAGTTACATTATAACGCTTGTCGCTTGTTCGCGGATAGTAGTCGGAGTAGTAGTAACCGACGTCGCAATCAAGGTAGCTTTCGCTTGTGTGGGTGTGGTATATCAGCACCTGTACTTCGTCGGTGTTCTCCATTTTAAAAGGCATTTCGGCGTTAAGTGTTTCGCCGATATTAAGCGCAAAGTTAGTATTGTTTTTAACGTAAAAATTCTGATATTTCTTTCCGCCCGCAGTGTACTGCTTGGTATAAACAGGGTATTTCTTGGAGTTTTTATGATTGGAGAAGGTGTTGTAGTATTTCTGTGAGAAATCGGAGGACGTAGGCCTTGATTCGGTGACAGGCTCGGTTTCGGCGACAGTTTTCTTATTCATTTTTTCAGCCTTTTTTTCTGTCTTTATATGCGTGTCATATATACCCTTAGAAATAGTGAGTGCCGCTGACATCACAACCGCGCTGTCGCTGTTAAAATACAAAGGTACTCTTGCCGCAACGCAACACAGCGCAGTCGCGACAAGTACGAGCGACAGCAGTACCGACAAGACCGTTTTTACCTTTCCCTTGAATTTCACACTATCACCTGCTTATAACTTCTCATAAAAATATATGTTAATTATTTTAAATTATGAGAGATTACAGCAGCGCCTCGATAAGCTGAATATCCACGTCCTTCTGGAGAGCACAGTTGAGCGAAAGCGATATAAGTCGGCTCGCGCGGTCTATCAACAGGTCGATTTCCTTCGGGGTTACGACCATAGTGCGGTTTTTAGGATTGAGAGATGTTTTCAAATCCTCGGCGGTTTTCTCATCGTCCACATCGAGCAAATCGAGCACAAGAGTCACCGCGTCGACCACGGTAGGCACGCCGAGGGCTATGACCGGAATTCCCACGGTCTCGAAATTTATTTTCTTCCTGTGATTCTGTACACCCGCGCCCGGAGAAATTCCCGTATCGCTTATCTGTACGGTGCAGCCGAGCCTGCTTATACGCCGCGAGGCGAGCGCGTCAATCACAATCACAGCAGTCGGGCGCACCTTCCGGACGATACTCTCGATATACTCGAACGTTTCTATGCCCGTCTGTCCCGTTACGCCCGTGCTGAGCACGGCAACGGGTCGGAGTCTGTCGAGTCCTGTGCTTCTTGCGAATTCGCCCGTTATATGGCGGGTTGCAAGAATTCGCGACGCGCTCTTTGGTCCGAGGGCGTCGGGCGTTATATCGATGTTTCCCAACCCGCACACAAGGACTAAGCCGTTGACGGGCAGAAGCCTGCGAATCTCCTTGCCTATCACCGAGATTCTCTCGTCGGTGCTCAGAAAGTTATCGGTGAGAGCGGGGATTTCGACGGTGATGTAGGTTCCCTCGTCTTTCTTGAGTTTTACGCTCGCCTGATGATTTTTTACGACAAGGCGGGATATTTCCATACCACATTCTTTGCGTCGCGAAAATTCCACGCCCTGAATATCCTCTCCGGCAAGCTCGCGCGCCTCAAGCGCGAGGTCTGTTCTACGTTCCATATAATCACTCCCGTATCTATTATGGCGGAATTTACCTGAAACTATGCGTATTTTCTATGATTTTGCTCTTTACTTTAGACGCGAACAGTGGTAGAATTATTGTGTATATAATTGATAATATTTTGGTGTTTACAATGAAGAAATTTACTAAAATTCTTACGACAATTTTTATAGTTGCATTAATCTCGGGCTCTACACTTTCCGCTAACGCGGCAACAATCGGCAGCCGTGCGACGGGATACGACGCGCCCGAGCAGATAATCGAGCAGGATGAGGAGGATACTTTGCCCTCAAAATACAGTTCGCTTGAGCTCGGGCACTGCACAGACGTTAAAAGGCAGGTTGGCAACGTATGCTGGGCGTATGCGGCAATTTCCTCCTTTGAAACAGCGTTGCTCAAGAACAACGCCTTCAGGTTTGCACTTAGCACAAACGCGCTCGATATCTGGGGAACTGTTCGAGAGGACGGGACAGGCTGGCAGAGAGACCCGCTCGAGGCGGGATTTACATACATTCCTATCGGATACTTTACGAGTTGGGGCGGCCCAGAAAGCGAAAACGGTGAATCCGCCGGCTACGGCGTAAGCTCGCTGATTTACGCTGACAGAAACAACAGAAGCCTAATCAAAAAATCAATTATGAACAGCGGCGCGGTTACGGCTAACTTCAATAGCTTCACCCGAGCCTATAGCCAAGACAACTGTTCCTTCGCTCTCACAAGCAAAATTCCTTCGATTAATGGTCATACTGTTTCGGTCGTAGGTTGGGACGATAACTACAGCAAGGAAAACTTCGACGGAAAATACACGCCCGAGGAGGACGGCGCATGGCTGTGCAAGAACAGCTGGGGTCCGAACGATAACCGTATCGGCGGATATCTTTGGATTTCGTACGAGGATTATTATCTTTTCAACGACGAATTTTTCGGCCCGAGTTATATGATTGAAGAGATGATTGAAATTACCGAGGACAGAAGCATTTACCAGAACGAGTTTTACGGTGCGACGTACGAATTCCAATACGTTGACGACAAGGACGTAATCTACTTCAATGTATTCGACTTTGCCGAAAACGGAAACGTTCTCGAAAAGGTTGTCTTTGAATCGACATCCGTCGGCGCTGAATATAATGTTTACTATGTGCCTGTTGACGAGGACGGCGCACCTGTTCAGGCAACGCAAAGATGGCAAAAGCTTTCAGGCGGCACGGTGGATTTCAGCGGATACACCTGCTGTGACATCGACAACAAAATACTATCTCAGACTAAAGGCGCAATCGCCGTAGAGATTAACACCGAAAAAATAAACGAAAACGTCGACAAGGACAATTACGTTTTGAACGGTATCGGCGTAAGCGAATGGCTCAGAAGCGCTTCAGACGGAGAATTGGTGTTTACCGACCCGTGCAAAAGAAGACAATCCTTTATCTCGTACAAAGGTAAATTCATCGACGCCAAGGAATTCTACAAAACATATCTTGATGACGATATCGGCGGGACACTCGTGATAAAAGCGATAACGAAAGGCACGTTTGACACGAAGCTCGGCGGCGATGTGGACTTCAGCGGCGAGGTTGATATCAGCGACGCAACAATGATTCAGAAATATCTTGCAGATGTCACATTAGACCTCAGCGATGATCAGCTTACAAACGCCGACTTCAACGGCGACGGAGAGATAGACGTCATTGACGTCACCGCAATACAGAAATACCTCGCGAAAGTAAGCTAAGTAAATATAATTAAGGCTGTTGCATTTAAGCAACAGCCTTGTTTTTTATAGATTCTCAGTATAGTCGATTACGCAGTAGCCGTACGTTTCGCCAAAGTGAGTATAGCCCCAACGGTAACCGTCGCTCTCGTACACATCGGTTATGAAAATTTGCGAGTTTTCGGGGATAACGTTCAATACATCATAGCTAATTCCCGCGTACCTGCGAAGATTAAGTCCGCTTTCGGCGACTACGCGCACATAGGTATTAAGAGAATAACTCTCTGCCGTAAAGTCTCCAAGGTAAATATACCCCTGAAAAGTCCAGCCGTTCTGTCCGGGATTTTCATCATCGACGCTTGCAGTGGTGAGGTAGAAATTCTTTCCGCCGTAGGCAGAATTCGAGAAAGTGATTTCGCCGTTTTTTATATTTTCAACGACGGCGACGTGACCGCCGTAGGGGTTATCGAAGCACGCTATTGCGCCGATTTTTGGAGTAGCGCCGTAGTCATACGCTCCGACATTCTTATTATAGGAGTACCAATCGCGGGCGTTTCCTGTGCTGAGGTTCGGAGTTTTTCCGAGGATTTCGGTAGCTCTGCCCCACGCGTAGGCGGTGCAGTTCGGCATACCGAATCCGCTGGTATAAAATATATTGTCGCTGTAATAACGACTGTCGAGATATGACGGAGCCGAAAATCGCGGTGTGAAACGCGCGCGTACTCTCGGTGTGCCGACCGTAACGCAGATTACTGAGCAAAGTAGCCCTAAACATACGAGCGCTATCAACACGCGGCGACTTAGGTTTTTGAATCTGATAATATTACCACCTTTAGCAGTTGTTGGTAATATTATGTGGGAAAATTTACTTATTATGCATTTTCCTTAGGAAGTTTGCGGAAAAAGTCTATCGCGAAGAATATCGAGGGGATAAAGGCGAGAACCACTGAGAGAGGTTGAGCCTCCTGTATTCCCGAAAGTCCTCGAAGATTTGCGAGAATTATTAATAACGGCGCAAAGAACAGACCATTTCGCATAGCGGAAAGAAGCGACGCGTAGAGTCGTTTACCCGTGCTCTGCAAAAGCATTTCGCAGGTCATACAAAACGGCAGAAACGGCTGGGCAATCGCTTGCAGAATGAGTGCTCGGGTGCCGATTTCTATTACCAGAGGGTCATTTCGGAACACTTCTATAATTCCATTAGAGAAAATAATCAGCGGTATAGACATAACAAAAACAACAATCTCGGCGAGAATGAAAGTGAACTTAAAGGCCCTTCTGAGTCTGTTGTACTTTTTTGCTCCGTAGTTAAAGCCGCACACTGGCTGAAAGCCCTGCCCTACCCCGAGAGCTATGGAGAAGGTAAAGAAAATCACTCTTGAGACAATACTCATTGCAGCCACAGCCTCGTCGCCGTAGACAGCGGCGTAGTTATTGAGCAGTACTGTGGTAATGCTGTTGAGCCCCTGTCTTAAAAGGCTCGGCAGTCCTGTGGCGAGTATATTCAGAAAATCCCTGTAGTTGCGGCTGATAAGCTTTAGCGAAAGCTTAGTGACAGTCTTTCCCCTCAGAAACATACTGAGAAGAACACAAAAGCTAATCACCTGAGACAGCGCGGTGGAAAGTCCTGCTCCCGCTATTCCCATATTCAGAACAAACATAAATATGGGGTCGCCGACTATGTTTAGCACTGCGCCGACAAGAAGGCCTATCATACCGAGTGTTGCCTTTCCCTCATAGCGCAGAATGTTGTTCATCAGAAAACTCGTGGTCATAAACGGTGCAGCAACAAGGATAAAGGATATGTACGTCTGTGCATAAGGTGCAATCGTCTCGGTGCTACCGAGAAACGTTACGAGCGGACCGAGAAACACAAACGACAGCACCGACACCAACACACCCGACGCAAGCGCAGAGAAAAAACCTGTCGAGGCGATTTTACTCGCGTTCACTGTGTCTTTATTGCCGAGCATTCGGGAGATTATACTGCCCGAGCCGTTGCCAAACATAAAACCGAGCGCCTGAAGTATCGCCATAAACCCAAATACAACACCCACCGCGCCGCTTGCGCTGTTGCCGAGCTGACCGACAAAGGCCGTGTCCGCGAGGTTGTAAATATTTGTGACGAGCATACTGATTATAGTTGGGATTGAGAGTTTTATAATCAGTGTTGAGACGGGAGTTTTCGTCATTTTATCATATTGCAAAACCGATTTGTTCATATCGATTACCTCATACCATAGTATATCACAATTCAAGAATATTGCAATAAATCAAAAATCGGACTGCATACACAGTCCGACAATTTTATTTTATTTCGAGCTCATTCATAAGGTTAATAAGAAATTCTCCGCTCTCCTTATCGAGGTTGTTCGCGCGCTCGGTTATGCCTCGCTTTATGTGAATATCGCGGTCAAAAAGCGCACGTCTGCCCCAATATTGTACCCACGAAAACGGAAGTAAAATCGGGAATTTTTCTAGGTAGTCGTATAGTCCTTTCATTCTCGAATACGGTGGAAAAAACTGCTTAATCCAATAGCCGTGCTCCGTGCGCTGATTGGACTGGAAAAACGATACCACGCGCTGTCCGTAGGTCGAGCAATAGAGGACAAATTCGCCGAAGGCGTTGATTTGCGTGGGCTCTGCTGAGAACCAATTCACGGACAGCTCCCTGAGTTTTTGCTCGTAAGCGGAGAGCTCCATTTCACGAAGTCTTTCACTTATATAATCGAAGTTAAGGTTTGGGCAAGCGTTAAGAAACACACAAATATCCATAACCATTCTGATACCCATTCCGCCGCTTTTGAAATGCTTTGCGGTGTGGTAAACCATATAGAGATAGAAATCCTCGGGCAACATTTCGTAGGAATAACTGTATCCGTCTCTGGGCTTTACCCTGCTCCATATATCGTCAAAAAAGCTGTCATTGTTTGAATTTATAGTGCTCTGTATCTCGAAATAAAGAAGATCGCGCTTAAAATGAATTTCCCGCGCGTTCAAAACATTCGCGTTCTTATAGCCGAGATTCAAGAAAACCTGCTCGATCTTCTTGAAGTCACGTTTATCGACGAGAATATCAATATCCGTCATAGTACGAAGGTCGGTTTGCGGATAAAGGTGCTTCATAAAATACCCCTTGAGAGGGATGTTCTTGATACCCTCTTTCTCGAACTGTGCAAGCACCTTCTCGACGTCAAATAGCTGCGACGTCTCTTTAAGAATATGGAGTCGCTGTTCGTTTTTGAGGACATTTATGACCGTCTGCGACGGCTTGACGTTTACCTTGTCGAGCGTATAGGATAGGATATTAGCGACCGAGTTATTCTGAGCGTTGCGGCAGGCGTACTCCCAGTTGAAGTCCTCAGGTAGGCTCGGCGGCTGAGTGCCGTTCAGCACAGACGCTAAAAGGTCAATATACAGAGTATAAAATTGTTTTTGCGCTGTGTTGAGTGCAATTGCCATATCAAATGTCCTTTATTTCAATCTTCTTGTTTTCAATTCTGACTTCCTTATTGCATACAGTATTCGCTGCCTTTTTGTGGGAAATCAGTATGCAGGTTTTGTTCTGAAGCGTCTCGATATTTTGAAGAAGTCGGATTTCGGTAGCCTCGTCAAGCGCCGAGGTTGCCTCGTCAAGAATAATTATCGGCGCACCGGAGAGGATAGCACGAGCGATGGCAACGCGCTGAATCTGTCCCTCGGAGAGACCCATTCCCTTCTCACCGAGCATAGTGTCAAGCCCGTTGGGAAGTTCGTCGATGAAGTCGGCGCAAGCAATTTTCGCTGCCGCAAGGATTTCTTCCTCGCTCGCCTCGGGACGTACGAACGAGATATTGTCGCGAATAGTACCCGAAATCAGAAAGTTACCCTGCGGAACATACGCAAACATCGAGCGGATATTTCTATCGACACCAACGCTCGAACCATCAGAAAGGCTCAAGTAAATTTCGCCCTCATCTACGGTGAAAACATCGAGTAACAGCTTTGTGAGCGTGCTCTTGCCTATACCTGAAATACCGGTTATTACAACGAAGTCGCCCTTTTTAATGCTTAGGCTTGTGTTCTCGAGCACGGTGTCTCTGTCGTAGCTGAATGTAATGTTTTCGAATTCAATTGAGTTAAGCTTAGTGTAAAGGTCGTCGAGATCAATTTTTACGTTTGTGTCTATAGTGCGCTCCTCGGGGAAGTCCTCAATCTCCATAATTCTTTCAGCAGATGCGAGAGCCTGGTAATACTGAGGCAGAACCGAGGTGAGTCCTTGGACAGGGTTCTGAATCTGTGACACAAGGGAGAGAATCTCTGTAAGAATACCGTACGTCAGTGTACCAGCTAAAATACCGAATGAGCCCCACACAAGGCCGTATATATATGCAAAGGTAAATACAACCGCGAAACCCGTTGTGGAAGCTATTGAAACGTAGTTCCGCCTGCGATTTATGCGGAAATTATTCCATTGCAGCTTAGTGGACTCGTCCGAAATGCGCTTGTACTTATTAAAAACCTTGATAACAAGCAGACTCGACAGCGACTCCTGCATAAAGCTGCGGGTCTTTCCGTCCGATTCCTGCGCCCTTTTGTGCAGGTTCTTAAGCGTGCCCTTAAACATCAACATTACAAACATAATAATTGCTCCGCCGATTACAAAAACAATCGCAAACCGCCAATCGATAGAAAACAGCACGGCAAAAATGCCGATTAGCTTTACTGCAAAAAACACAAAACTCGGTACAATCGAGACAATCGCGTTCGTAATCACACTCACGTCGCTTGTAATTCGGTTCATCAACTCACCCGTATGGTAAGATGTGATTTTTGCGTAATCCTTTTTGAGCATACCTTCGAAAAGTTTGGATTTTATGCTTATTTCAAGCTTATTTCGTGCGTTGAAAATTGTAACTCTTGACGTTATATTTACGACAACCTGCAAAATTGTCACGCCGAGAAGCAACGCCGAGAAGAATATCACCTTGCTCATATCCTTATCGTACGCGGCTGAGTCGATAATCTCCCGCGCAAGTTGCGCAACAGCAACGCCCGTGTACGCCCAAACACCGTAAAGCACGGTCATAAGAATTATGTTGCCAAGCTGTGGCTTTGCATTGCGCGCTATCCAAAGCGTTGTTTCTTTGTCAAATTTTTTAATTCCGTTAAGATACGACTTTGAAAGTCTTTGTTTAATCTTCAAAACTGTCTCCTGTTACTTACGTTTTAAATATGAAAACAATCTTCTAAACGGTCGTGTATAGTACCATACATTGCAGTACAGCCGATAGAAAGGGTGCTTTGTGCTGTACATCTTGCCCTTGTGGTAAAACGACGTTACTACGCCGACAATGTCGCCGTCGGCAATGTTGTACTCACGCTGTACGTTGTTGTCGCCAAGCATAACATATGTTCCGTCCTTACGAAAGCCGACTACCCTGTGGAGGACGTACTTGTCCGTCTCTCTGCGGTAATAAAGCGGCATATCGAAAAGGTGGAGTCTTCCCTCGGGTTTTTTAAGGACTACCATATCCGTGCCGTCGCCGAGTAAAGGTTGCATACTGTTGCCACGCGGTATGAACGAAACGCTTTTGCCCGCGTCCAGTTGCTCCTGCATAATCGGGACGAGCTCTTTGAGGTCGATTCTTTTATCCAAGGATATCAGCGTCCTTTACCTTTTCAATAAATTTCTTAACATCTGCACGGGCGAGCTCTTCACTCACGTCGTATTCCTCAAGAAGTAACGCGACGAGGTCGGATTCCTCTGCACCGTTCTGCAATTTTTCAAAGAGCAGAGCGCCGCTCTCGTTGAGGTTAACGAGCCCGCTGAAATCAACCACGGCTGAGCCTACGGGAACTACAACGTAGGCGTCGGAAATTTTACGCAGCAAGAAATTTTCTTTTATCTTCATAGCAATTACCTCGCATATTATTTCTTTTTAATTATATATCACGCAAAGAAAAAAAGCAACCTCAGCGGTTGCTTTTCATCTTTATACTAAAATTCTGTGATTGTCTCTGAAATAAACATCTGAATCAAAGTTGCGTCGCGGATTGTTACCTTGCCGTCGCCGTTAACGTCAGCGCGCTCGAGTTCAGCCTCATCAAACGTAACAAGATCAGCTCTATACTTCTGAATGCGGGTTACATCGAGAATATCAATGCTCCTATCTCCGTTAACATCGCCGAGAATTCGGTCAACGAGGAAAAATTTGTAACCATTCTCGACAGCGAACTGGTGCGCGGTCGAATTAGCGTAACAGTGAATTACTAGGTTATCATCGTTCTCGAAAGCAGTCGGGTCGATATACACAACGTTTTTTGGAATCAAAATCGACTCGAGAGAAGTGCAATCAGCGAAAGCAAACTTCTCAATCCTAGACAGCATACTCGGAAGAGCAACATTCTTCAAGGAAGTGCAATCGTTAAAGCACTGCGCCGGAATGGCACTAACGTTCGCATCAATGGTCGCAGTTTCGAGAGAAGTGCAACCCTGGAATGCGCCAAGTCCGATTTGACCGACAGTAAACGGAATAAAAACCTCACCGGAGATGTTCGGGCAATTCTCAAACGCCATAATGCCAATACGGTTCAGGCGTTTTGCATTTTTTAGGTCGAGAACGGTTATCACGGAGTTCCCTCTAATTGAATAATCGCCTATTTCATAAAAATAATTATTGCCTAATTTTTCAGGAACAGTTAAAGTCGTCGAGCGATTATCCCAGTCATAAAGAGAAATAAGACCGGTACTTATTACAGTATAGGAATAACCGTCAAGCTGATAAACCGTGGCAGCATTGATCTGCACCACCGTAACAGCAATTAAAATTAAGGATAAAAATAAAGCAGAAATTCTTCTTAATTTTTTCATAATTTCACAACCTTAGTTTGTAAAAGCAGGCAGTACCGCAGTACTGCCTGCAAATTATGTGTTTTACCAGTCTAATGGGCCGTCGGTTTCACCAGCACCACCGCCACTACCGGTACCGGACTTTGTCTCATGCGGATCGCTTATGTTTAAAATGTCCTCAACAAATTCAATCTCATGGAAATCAAATTCGGGAGATAAATATTTCTTTTTCATGAAATCCCTCCAAACATCATATTAACCATTAACGCGAGAATACATTGTGAAGTAAACCGGAGTTTCACTAACTTCATATGTCCACTTACCGTTAGCATCCTTAACACCGATATAAGCGTATGCTCTGAATACCTTATTAGTTCTGGAGTATGTTTGTCCGTTTGCACTCGCGTACATATAGTAATAATAATGCATTTGGTTCTTGTTGTCAAGGTCTCCAAGAGAAAGTTTAATATTTGCTGCCGGTGTGCCTACGAATGAACCTTTACTACCGCTCAGCTGTGTCTTTAACGCATCTGCCGAGCTTTCGAAGTTACCCTCGTATTTGCTCATATCGGTCTGCTTACCGTTACCAAGGTCATACAACTGGCCGAGATCCTCGATGAAGAGACCAATCTTGTAATTATCAGCACTTTCTTTGTTGAGTTGGAGACTCTTGTAGGAGAATGCAAGCTGGAAGTCTGTGAATACTACGTCACCAGGATTAGCTTCGGAGTTTGAACCAGCATTGTCATTCCACTGGTTACGGGAATCCTCAAGGAAGCTTACTGTAGCACCCTGCTTCTCTTCAAGACCTTCCTGATAGTAATTATCTTTCTCTGTGTAAACAGGTGTAACCTTAACATTCTGGTAAGCGGAGAAGTTGAAATCAATGTAGAAGCACTTTGCAATTTCCTTACCGTTCAAGTCGGTAATGAGCCAGTGGTTGAAGTACTTACCGCCATTCATCTTCTCGGCTGTGATGAACTTACCGTTTTCCTTGAAGAGACCGTCTGTGCCTATATCTACAGTAAATTCTTCGTTAGCTTTATGGCTGCCATAAGCAAACGGCAGGTTGAAGCGAGCTGTTATCTTAGTGTCTTTTTCCTGCTTAGCTGTAAGTGTTACAGTGAATTTGTTGTTAGCGTAGGACTGAGTTATCTTAGTGGAATCAGAAGGATCCCAGGTAACTGTCTCTTTGAAGTTTTTCTCTGCAGGAGCACTATCAATAATGAACTGTTCAAGTAATTTAGTACCACTTGCGTACTTCTCAAAATCACTTTCGTAGAATGTGCCAGCTACCTTATAGGTCTGTGTACCCCAGATTCTGCTGTTGTATTTGTAGGTAATATCATAGGTATACTTCTGAGTCGTGATATAAGAGTAATAAGTAATTGACTTAACTTCCTGATTGTTACTATCGTCGAACAAATCTGCTATACTGAAGTCTAACATTCTTGTGCTGACTCCGCCTCGACTTGTATCAATCACATCCGGTACACCCAAACTACTTGTAAAGAATCGGGAGTTGATTCCAGATTCACGGTTAATACCAAATTTTACAAAATTATCATAAGCTCCACTTGTAGTTCTCAGTGTTACAATAACGTTTCTTGAAGAGTTTGATTTGATGTAAGAACTGTTGATTGTAACTGCACCTTCAGTCCAGTCGGAAATCGGTCTATAGAACGAACCATCATCGTTATAAATATCAACCTTAATCTCAGTTTTACCAAAACCGAAGTATGTTTTATCGGTAAACAGCTCGTGAGAAAGTGTAAGGAATCCGCTTGTTACAAGCTTAAAGCGAGCTACGAGGGTGATATCACCCATCTTGATGTGCGAGCCTACTGTCGAGCCGTTCGTATCAATTTCAGTATATGTGCCTTCTGCTTCGTCATAGAGTGCCCAGTGGTCAAATACATACTGACCTGAGGTCGTAGCCGTACCGTTCTGAGCATTAAAATGGAAGTACTCGTTCGGGTTACTTAATACATCTTCAACAGATGTCTGGCCATTATATTCGCCTGTGAAGTACGCCTTAGCGCCTGTGTGATTACCCTCGTTTGTACCGTCTTTAAACGGATCTTCAGTCCATTTTGCACTGTCATTATCGCGATATTCGATAATGATATTTGCGGAAGCTTTGTCTGCTGCCGTAGCATAGGTCCAACGACCGTCGAGACGGTTAGCATTAGTTTGATAGAGGTTCTTCTCGTAAGTAATCAGTACAGGTACGCCTTCATATGATGCTTTAAGGGTCTCATAGAGGGCCTTATATTTTGATATTTTTTCGCCTTCGTTCGAAATGTTGTCATAGTTAGAGAAATTATCTGCATTATTTATAACTAAAGCTGAAGGCGGGAGACCTTTCAAATCGCCATTAGTAACAAGATTGTACTGTGTTCCGTTCGGAGCGAATACTATCCATTCTGTAGCATAAGTACCTACACTACTCTTAACATAACCGTTGGATACAACTCTGAGAGGAGTTTTACTCTGCTGGTTGGAGTCAAGAGCATTACCAAAGAGGTCAACAGGAAGTCCATTATAATTTCTGAGCGTGTTCCAACCGTTAGTAAATGTGCTTTTCATTTGGTCATCAGAGTATGAAGACGATATACTACCGGAAGCTGGGTTATCCTTGCTGGTTCTGTTTTGGATAGTAAAGTTGATAAGAGTTGGATTCTTCTCTTTGTAAATCTTTACGAAGTCGTCGTAGTCGTATGTCTGGCACTGGTAATCATTGCTTGACTGCCAACCCATAAGGGTAGCATGCACCTGATCAAAGTTGCCGTTATTGAAAGTAAGACCTTTAACCTCGCCTGTACCTGAGCCTTTAGGAGTAACCTTGATTGGAACCTGGACATAGCCGATACCACCCTGATAGATAACCGGCTGACCCGGATATTGACCGAGGGCATCATCAGCGTTATCGTAGTAGAAGTATGCATAGAATGTGTTACCCCAACCGCCTTTGGTGGCTTTTCCGGTAGACTCTCTGATAGAGTCGAAGTTACTGATCTGAAGAACTACAGTGTTATCAGTATTCTTAAGATAGTAAACAGGAGTAATCTCGAGGAATGTTGGCGAACCGGAATCCCCATAGGAATCAGGAATAACGTAATCGAGCGTATATACACCGTCTTCGTTCCATTCATAGATATCGTAGGTTCTACCGTTGATACAGAATCCTCTTACATAGTACTTATCTTTGTAAGTGCTGGTAAGTGTAGTCTTCACCTGAATCGGCTGGCCTACTGTTGCAACAGCGGTCTGGTAGCCTTCGCTTGCGTTGCCGGCTGCGGGAGTTCCGTCTGCAATACCCTGAACATAGTCGCTGTTGATGATTTCTGTATCCGCCATTTTACCAAGACCGGAGAAATTATCACGAACCATACCGTCCTTAGCATATACGTTTACATGTGCATATACTTCGTCAGTTCCTAACAGTTCTTTGGTAACCCATACAAATACTTCGTCAGGTTTACCTTCGTTATCGGAAGGTTTGCTGATTTCGACCCATATTGTGTATTTATAATTGGACTCATGGGAGAATTTAAAGCTTGCCTGATCAGAACGCCAAGTATTATATGATGTTGGTTTACTACTCGGAGCAGTTATCTGTCCGCTATTTGCTTGAGCACAGAATGTATATGAGTTCTTCAAATAATCAATCTGAATTTTAAATTCATCGGTGTGTGTAGCTGAATAAATATTCGGAACCTCATATGAATAAAGGTAAGCTCTGAGGTCGTCACGGCTCGTCATTTCTCTCGGGTTATCCCAGAAGTCGTCGTCGATATATCCCGGGTTACCTTTAACCGATACTACGAAGTCACTTTCAGAGCCGGTGCCTGTCTGAACATCAGCTATAATCTTGCCGCTGCTGTTTTTCGTAAGGGTGTAAGTCGAGCCATATGTTACCGTATAAGGAGAAGATTGAGTAGCGGAACTACCACCCTCAAAGCTAAAGATAATATAGTGACCCTTTGTAAGGCCGGTGATAACGTACATACCGCTCTGCATTGAAACGGAAATACCGTTAGCAGCTGAGGTAGCATTTGATGCACCGCTTTCCAGCTTCAGACCATTCCAGTCACCTACAGGTTTAGCACCACCGGTGCTATATACATAGAAATATACAGTCTGATTTGTCTGATTATCAACGTAGATTACGTTTGTATCCTGTTCGCTGCTTTGTGCAGTTACAGTAACCCAACCGTAACCGTTATTATAATCAAGGTCGAGTGTTACGGTAACAGTCGCATTGTTCTTAGTAATCTGGAACAGTGCATTACCGTCGCTATCGGATATACCTGATATAGCATTACCGGAACTTGATGTTGCGCTGGCACCCCATGCACCGTTCCAAGTATCTGCTTTTTTTACTTTTATTCTATATGTTCCTTTGTTTACGCCGGTATATGTTATAGAATATGTATTGCCGGTGCCCTTTTTCATAAGACCGTTTGAAGGAGTATCGCCCCATCTCTGAGAACCATTAAGACCGTCATCATCATTAGTTGCACCCGCACCCGTTACATAATATTTTTCTTCGGGGAATACTGCGGATATGTTAAGAGCTCCGGTAGACGGATTATATGTTATTGTAACAGAGGTAAAACCTGACTTACCAATACTAAATCTGATATTATTGCCGTTACTTCCCGTAGTAACATTTTCAGAACTACTAATATTGACATTATAAGAATACACAAAACTATTTGAGCTAGTGTATTTATTAATAAAGAAATCATAGTTTGTGTTGGCATTTAAACCGGAAGTATATGTCTTTGAATAGGTGCCGTCTCCGTTATCGGTCAATTCATAATTAGAATCTGTGTAGTCGGTCCAACTCTTACCAATCGGACTTGGACCTACAATATAATATCTCGTCTTGGGCGCAGTACCGCCGGTTGCTTTTACTGTGACTTTATTAGTAGACGAATTAAATGTTATAGTAACTGTACAACCATTGTTTGACGGAGTGAATGCGATAACATTGGTTTTGCCTTGTACCCAGTATATTTCATCTAAACCGCCGCCATCAGTAAATCCTTGAACGTCTACATAAGCACTATCTTTCTTAATTCTAAACTCATACGTTTGATTGTTACCGGAATAACTTCTTGAGTAGTCATTGCCTGATTTAGTGGTCAATTCACTAGAACTTGAACCAGTAAGGCTTGAACAATCTGCTACGTAATATTTCGGGTCGGCGGTGGCAGCAAGAGAGACTTTATACTTTACAGTAGTACCTTCCTGGGTTAACTGAAAAGTTAAAGCTACACCTTGAGTAACATTTATACCATCCCAGCTGCTATTGTATTGAGTTTGCGAATATTCAGTGTTATAAGATGTAACAGTTTGACCATTACCGAACCAACCATCATTCCCCCAGTCATCACGACAGATATGGAAATACATTTTACCAGTCGACTCAGGGGTGATAGTTAAAGAACCACTGGAATTAAAGTAGACTTTGCCTGAACCTGCGCTATTATACTCAATAAAGTGATTACTATAAGCAGCATTAGTCGTAATCGTACCAACCATCAAGCACGATATAAGCATGCAGATAGTCATGATAACAGCTAACGTTGATTTTGATAAACGTTTGATTTGTGTTTTCATACTTTTACCTCCATTTTCTAAATTCAAATATAAAGGCTGTGAGCAAGGTTTACGAAATTATCAGTACTTTTTCCCGTCTGACCAAATTCCGGGAGAGCGGAGATTTGAAGGTAGTTCACACTCGATTGAACTCAAACCTCAGGCGGCTTTACGTTTGTCACGCGACAGCACGAACTGCCCGCTTCACCGCTGAGTCGGTCAAAAATCCGTCGGCACGAAGTTTCGCGCACTAACCCACATTTATTTACCTTAGCATTATACAACAAAAACACGAAAAATTTCAAGCATTTTTATATTTTTTATGTAATTTTTCTATAAGATTGTTCAAATCCACAAAGCTAAACCATCAACTTTGTTGATTTTATACAACTTATTTTTCCCTGCGGGAAAGAAAGGCGCATGGCGCCTTTCCAATTCGCAATGCGCAATGCGCAATTCGCAATTATTTCCTTAGAGGAAACGTTCTGCGCATTTAATTCAATTCGCAATTCGCAATTATTTTACTTGTTAGAAAATGTGTGCGAATTTGGGGAACTACTGCGATGGGAAAACAATAAGATAAAAACACCTCGACTATGTTACAACATACTCGAGGTGTTTAATTAAATATTTTGAGTTTTAGTTATTGCCATAAGTATTTTGATAAGCTCTTTACAATCCTTATAAATATCGTCAAACGCGGTTTTGTCTATATATTCGCTTTCGCAGAGCAGTTCGAGCCAATATTCAGTCTCGCTGCATTCTTTCAGAGCAATGTTCATTTTTGCATAAAAATCAGCCTTGCTCTGACCGCGTATTGCTTCTCTTACGTTTGCGCCTATGCTTGTGCCGCTACGCAAAACCTGCTTGGAGAGGACATATTCCTTTTTAGTATTTATCAAATACTTATATAATTTGATTATTCTTAAAGCAAATAACTTGCTTTTGACTACGACAATATTTTCGTTTTTCACTGAAGTTTATCTCCAAATTATAATTGCGCATTGAGCATTGCGAATTGCGAATTGGATTATACCTTTTCTATTTTGATTGTTACGGATTCGCCGTTAAGCTTCCACTCGCTGCCGTCGGATGAGTCGGCGGTGGTGATTGAGTCGGCGAGGACGTCGGAGGAGATAGACTGCTCGTTCTTCTTCACGAGCTCGGCGATTCTATCGTTGCCCGAGATGGTGACGGAGATGTGGTCCATAACCTCGAAGCCGCTGTTCTTGCGCATTGTCTGAATCTTGCTGACAAGTTCGCGGACAAGGCCTTCCTCCTCGAGCTCGGGGGTGAGCTTGGTGTCGAGAGCTACTGTAACGTTGTTCTCGGTGAGAGTGTAGAAATTCTCCAACTGCTCGGTCTCGATAAGAAGGTCTTCGCGCTCGAGAGCGATTTCGCCTGTGGAAAGGCCCAGAGTAAGATAACCTGTCTTATTCAACTCGTTCATTGCGGCTGTGCCGTCGAGCTCGGAGAGCGCGGTGCGGATTTCGCCGAGGAACTTGCCGTACTTCGGGCCGAGGGTGCGCATCTGCGGCTTGAACTTATATGTCACAAAGCTTGATACGTCGGAAGTGAACTCGACAGCCTTGAGGTTGAGCTCGTCGCGAATGATGTCGAGGTAGTAGTCGCTTAGGGTGTTCTCGGCGTTAACGTACATAATGCTGAGCGGCTGGCGGTTCTTGCGGTTTGAGCCGTTGCGGGCGGAACGTCCGAGGACTACGATATCGAGAACTTCGTCCATATCCTGCTCAAGTTTTGTATCAATCGCGGACTCGTCTACTGACGGATAGTCGCAGAGGTGGATACTCTCGGGAGCGGTCTTGTCGACGCTGCGGACAATATTCTGGTAAATCTCCTCGGTGATGAACGGCACCATAGGCGCGGCGCACTTGCAGAGGTTTACGAGGGCGGTGTAGAGAGTCATATAGGCGTTAATTTTGTCCTGAGTCATCTCGGTAGCCCAATAACGCTCGCGGTTGCGGCGGACGTACCAATTGGAGAGGTCGTCAACAAAGCTCTGCATTGCCTTAGCCGCCTCGGGAATACGGTAGTTCGCGAGGTTTTCGTCGGCGGACTTAATCATTGTATTCATCTTCGACAGCAGCCATTTATCCATTACAGAAAGCTTGCTGTAGTCGAGTGTGTACTGTGTCGGGTCGAACTTATCTATATCGGCGTAGAGAACGTAGAATGCGTAGGTGTTCCAGAGCGTGCCCATAAACTTGCGCTGACCCTCGATAACCATTTTGTCGTGGAACTTGTTCGGCAGCCACGGCTGAGAGTTGGTGTAGAAGTACCAGCGGATTGCATCTGCCCCGAGTCGCTCGAGAGCGTCAAACGGGTCGACAGCGTTGCCCTTGGACTTGGACATCTTCTGACCGTTTTCGTCCTGAACGAGTCCGAGGACAATTACGTTCTTGAACGGAGCCTTGTCGAACAGCAGGGTGGAAATCGCCATAAGCGAGTAGAACCATCCGCGCGTCTGGTCGACAGCCTCGGAGATGAAGTCTGCGGGGAACTGACTTTCGAAGAGCTCCTTGTTCTCGAACGGATAGTGGTGCTGGGCAAACGGCATTGAGCCCGAGTCGAACCAGCAGTCGATAACTTCGGGAACACGGTACATCTCTCCCCCGCACTCGGAGCATTTGATTGTAACTTCGTCGATGTACGGGCGGTGGAGTTCGATGTCGTCGGGACAGTTGTCGGAGAGAGACTTGAGTTCCTCGATTGAGCCAACGGAGTGAATGTGACCGCAGTCGCACTGCCAGATATTCAGAGGCGTGCCCCAATAGCGGTTACGGGATATACCCCAATCCTGAACGTTCTTCAGCCAGTCACCGAAGCGTCCCTTGCCGATGCTTTCGGGAATCCAGTTTACTGTATCGTTATTCTTGATGAGATTGTCCTTAACGGCGGTCATCTTGATGAACCACGACTCGCGAGCGTAGTAAATCAGCGGTGAGTTACAACGCCAGCAGTGAGGATAGTCGTGCTCGAACTTCGGCGCGTCGAAGAGCTTGCCTTCCTTGTCGAGGTCAACGAGCACCTTGGGGTCGGCATCCTTGACGAAAACACCCTCGTACGGTGTGTCGGCGGTCATATTGCCCTTGCCGTCAACGAACTGAACGAACGGAAGGTCGTAGTTGCGGCCGATGCGGTTATCGTCCTCACCGAACGCGGGCGCGATGTGAACAATACCGGTACCATCGGACATTGTAACGTAGTTGTCGCAGGTGACGAAGTGAGCCTTTTTCTTCTGCTTTGCGGCAGCTTCGCCTGCGCAGGCGAACAGCGGCTCGTACTCCATATGCTCGAGGTCTGTGCCGACGTAGGTTTCGAGCACCTCATAAGCGGGCTTATCCTCCTCGGCGAGCTTGCCGAGAACTGTGTCGAGAAGAGCCTGCGCCATTATATATGTATAGCCGTCAGCGGCTTTTACCTTGCAATAGGTCTCGGTCGGGTTTACACAGAGAGCGACGTTGGACGGAAGAGTCCACGGAGTCGTCGTCCACGCGAGGAAGTACTCGTCAGCGCCCTTAATCTTGAAACGGACGATTGCGGAACGCTCCTTGACGGTTTTGTAACCCTGAGCAACCTCGTGAGAGGAAAGCGGAGTTCCGCAGCGCGGGCAGTAAGGCACAATCTTGAAGCCCTTGTAGAGAAGGTCTTTCTTGAAAATCTCCTTGAGTGCCCACCACTCGGACTCAATAAAGCTGTTGTGGTAGGTTACATAGGGATTCTCCATATCAGCCCAGAAGCCGACGGACTGCGAGAAATCCTCCCACATACCTTTATATTTCCAAACGGACTCCTTGCACTTGTCGATAAACGGCTTAAGACCGTACTCCTCAATCTGCTCTTTGCCGTCGAGTCCGAGGAGCTTCTCGACCTCTAACTCAACAGGGAGACCGTGAGTGTCCCAGCCAGCCTTACGCGGAACCATACAGCCCTTCATTGCGCGGTAGCGCGGAATCATATCCTTGATTGCGCGGGTGAGGACGTGGCCGATATGCGGCTTGCCGTTAGCGGTAGGAGGGCCGTCGTAGAAAACATAGGACTCGCCCTGAGCCTTGCTCTCGATGGACTTGCCGAAAATATCGTTGTCACGCCAGAACTTCTCGATGTTCTTCTCGCGCTCGACGAAATTGAGATTAGTTTCAACTCGATTGTACATAAAATTGCCACCTTTCAAAAAAGAAAACCTCGCCCGAACTCGGACGAGGGTACACTTCGCTTAACCACCGATTCACCATACTGTCATATGTGCCTCCGGTAACGCAGAGGCAGCGTCGGCACTTACTTTATCAACGATAGTTCTGCACCGAAACTCGGGAGGGATTTTCGTTCAGCATCTAATAGTATTGCACTCGCACTGTCTGCAACTCGCTTGGACGTTCAAAGCTGAATTACTATCTCCGTCAACGTCTTTTGGGGTATTAATTTCACTACAGTACATATTACAATATTAAAATCGGTTTGTCAAGAAATAAAATTATTCAAATGTGACCTTCACGCGGCCGCTGCCGAGGGCGTTTTGGAGTTCGTCGGGATTTGTAATATGACCGATTTTTGTGTATTTATAAGAGGTCGAAAAGCTCTTGTAGAATATGACAATGCAGTCGTCGCCGTAGAGCATAACGTCACCCGCGGTGATATTACCGACGTTCTGCTGATTTGACGGCAGACTTTCGTCGAGGTAATAGTACTTCTCGTTGCCGTTAAGTTCGCTCATATTTAGTGTGAGCGGAAGGATTTTTCGGAACGCCTTTGCGGTGTCGTTGTTCTCAAGGCTGAGATTAAATTCGGTATTCCCTACCTTTATGGTGTTCTTCTTGGTATTCACGTTATCTACTCCGTCCTCAACAGGAAATTTTCCTATCAGGTTCACAATCTTTTTCTGAATGAGTGTTACGTCAATCACAGAGAGTTTTTTGCCATCTGCGACCTTTGCGATAGCTTTCTGCTCGTCGGTGAGAGTGATTTTTAAAGCGAGGTACTCCTGAATAACGGTAGCGTCGCGACTGGAGAGAGTTCCGTCGAGATTTACGTCGCCGAGCAAAGTGCTCGTAGCCGCGCATGAGGTTGCACCAATCGTAAGCGCAATTACAAAGATGCAAAGCACAGCGAGCGATTTATTAATAATCTTCCTCATAACGACATCTACTCCGTTTCGATATTTTTTATCACTTTTGCGGGTACGCCGCCGACTATTGTGTTTTCGGGAACATCCTTTGTAACCACCGCGCCTGCGCCGACTATAGCACCGTCGCCGATTGTGACTCCCGGCAAAATGGTCGCATTAGCGCCTATCCATACATTTTTTCCGATTTTAACGGGCTTGGGGTAGAGATTCGCGCGCTTTGACGGATTCTGGTCGTGGTTGAGGGTTGCTATCACTGTCTTTGGTCCGATTAGCGAGCCGTCGCCGATAGTGATTCCGCCTTGATCCTGAAACTGACAACCGGCGTTTATAAACACATTTTTACCGATTTTCAGATTCTTTCCGCAGTCCGTATAGAATGGCGGAAACATATACGTCCCCTCGCCTACTTCGCGGCCGGTTAGTTCCTCAAGCAATGAGATTATTTCGTCGGGCGTGTGGTAGGAGTTGTTAAGCTTTGATGTGATTTTCATAGCCTCGTTTGAGAGGTAGGTCATATGCTGATGTAACTCGGAGCCCGCGACGGTAACCTCGCCGCTGTCCATTAATTGTAAAAATTTTTCTGTAGTCATTTTTATCACCCGCTAACATTATATACAATCTCGCCAAAAATTACAAATACTTATATCAGATGGTGTACTGAGCCTTATAATCATACAATAGATATGTAGTATAACAAAGCGTTCACCCTACCAATTTAGTTGAAATCGGCAGGGCGTCATATATTAATGCGTCAGGCGGTGCTTGCAGTAACTGCTTTTGCCGCATTCGGGACATTTTAAATATCTTGTGGTTATGGTGTGAGCACCTTTGAGATATGCTTTTGCACTTGGTTTGAATCGAGCGCCGCAATGCTTGCACTCGAATGTGCCGGTGTCCATATCGAGCACACCGGCTACTGCTATACCGCCTATCATAACGAGTATAGAAATAGCTATCAGTACAACCCGCAGCCATGTCGGCATCTCAAGAGTACCCGAAATTAAAATCATAGTTATGGCGGAAACAATCGTTATAACAGCCACGATAACTGATATAATAATTTTCTTTTTGCTTTCTTCTTTTTCTTTTACAAGATTCATCATATTTTCCTCAGCTTTCTTTTTGTAATCAGCGTCGGTCAGTCTCTCACCCGAAAACAACTCGTTGAGATTAATTTGCAGAGCCTTGCATAAGGGAAGCATAAGCGACACCTCGGGCATACCGTTTCCGCATTCCCATTTACTTACAGTCTTGTCGCTTATGCCGAGAATGTCGGCAAGCTCTCTTTGTGTCAGCTTCTGTTCTTTTCTCATAGTCGAGATAAATTTTCCGATTTTGATTTGATCCATAACCGATACCTCCTTTTGCATAAGTATTGTACGATAAACTCTTGTAAAATTACACCCACGCTCCGTAGAGTTTAGAAAACATCGGAACTCTGCGCATTGTCGAACATCTCGCCTTTGATGTCGTAAATATCGTCGAGCGGAATTGTGCCGCCGTCGGCGAGGATAAGCTGTCGTGTGAAGTCGTCAACACGGCGGACGGATACGACGGTGGTAACATATGCTCCGCCGGACTTTCTTTGGTCTGGGATAAAGTAGGTTATATTAACTTTGGGTTTTTCTTTTATATGTTCTATTATAACACAGATGCGTTCGCTGAGTATATTTTCCTGTTCCTCGCTGAGCAAAAGTTTCGAGTCCGTAAGTCGGGCGGTCTCGCCTATTGCCGAGTCATAGCCCGTGAGTGCCGCAAACGGAGCGAACTGAGCCGCGCGGTCGTGCAGAGACATATGCGCGCGCAAATCGGAGCTGTAGTGCGGCAGGGTTATTATATCATTATATTGTTTTTGCATTTTATCCTCTATGCCCTATGACCGCCGATTTGACGATTGCGGTCGCGTGCGGTTGCGCCTTCTTTGAGGTTCATTCCCTTAAGGACGGCGTTTTTTCCGTAACGTTTTTTTAAAGAAATCACTGTCTTTTGGATATTCTTCTCGCGGCTTAGTTCCCTGTCCTCGCGCATTTTCTCCTCGGAAAGCGAACCGAAATCGGTAAACAGGTCGAGTTGTTCCGCCTTATCCTTCAGCGTACTTTCAAAAACTGTATGATTCGCGACGACGTACATTCGCCTCACGAGCAAATCTTTGTCTGTAATGCGGTCGAACAGCCTGAGCACCGCGTCAACTATCAACTTCGTAGACGAAGTGAAACGTCCGATATTCTCGGAGCCGTGCGTCTGCTTGGGCACGCGCCTGCCGTAGTGGTCAACGGTGACCTCGCCTTTATAGCGGTTTTTTCGCTCTTCGTTTTTGAGATTTTCGATATCATATCCGACGGTCAGGACTACCTGGTCGGTCAGAAGTTCCTTATCCACCAAGTCGAGCACGAGAATCTCGGTCATCTCGCGGATTATTAGCCTTGCTTTTTCATTATTATAAGGCGTACCGAGCACTTGCCCCTGACTGAGCGATTTCGAACTCGGCGTGTAGGACTTTATGTCGCTGATTCTGCACGGCTCCCAACCCCACGCGTGGTCGATGAGCAGCTCGGCGTTTATGCCGAAAAGCTGATACAAAAGCCCTTCGTTATTAAGCGAGCAGAGCGCAATGTCGCCCATCGTGTACATTCCGTATTTTTTCAGCTTATTCGAGTAGCCGCGCCCGACGCGCCAGAAGTCGGTCAGCGGTCGGTGCTCCCACAGCTCGCGGCGGTAAGACATCTCGTCAAGCTGAGCGATACGCACGCCGTCGCTGTCGGCGGGCATACGCTTGGCGACTATATCCATAGCGACCTTGCTGAGGTAGAGGTTAGTGCCTATCCCCGCGGTAGCGGTGATTCCGGTGTTTCTCAACACGTCGCGCACCATAGTCATCGCAAGTTCGTGCGCAGTGATGTTTCGGGTATTCAGGTAGTTCGTCGCGTCGATAAAAACCTCGTCAATCGAGTAGACGTGGATATCCTCGGGCGCGACATATTTTAAATAAATTTTGTAGATTTCGGTGCTGACCTTCATATAATGAGCCATCTGCGGCTTGGCTACGATATAGTCGAGCTCGAGCGCGGGATTTTCAGAAAGCTCGGTTGCGATATATGACTTACCGACCAGTTTATGATTCGGAGCAGTGATACGGCGCACGGCGTTCACATCGCGCACCTTCTGCACGACCTCGAACATTCTCGCCCTGCCGGGGATTCCGTAGGCCTTGAGCGACGGAGAAACCGCGAGACAGATTGTGCCCACCGTCCGCTCCTTATCCGCAACTACGAGATTCGCAGTAAGCGGGTCGAGACCTCGGTTGACGCACTCTACCGACGCGTAGAACGACTTTAAATCTATCGCTATATACTGCCTCTCGCCCACTGTGCACACTGTCCTTTCGTCTTACTTTGACAACAGTATAGCACAATTCGAACATACATTCAATAGAAAATCGAAAATTTGTTCTATTTTTGTTTAAGGAATATTTTTCTAATAAAGAAAATAGCAGAGCAATGAAAACTGCTCTGCTTTATCTGTCGTTATTATTTTGTGAAAACTTGTCGAGAGATTTGTTCACCCTGTAGGATAATATGCCGATGAGAAATCCCGTTACAAGCCCCGAAACGAGCAGCACGGGGAAATAATAAGTAATCGCCGTACTTTGAAGGATAAACGCTGCGGTGCTCAGCTGGCCTACATTGTGCAAAACTGCTCCGACTATGCTCACGCCGATTACGGAAAGCTTAAGCCTTTTGCAGACTATCATTCCGATAAGGCTTAAAGCTCCGCCCGAAAAACTGTACGCGAGGGACATAACATTGCCGAAAAGCAAACCCATCAAAAAAATCCTCACGAACGAAATCCCCGCTGTTTCGGGTATATTCAGTTGATAAAGGGCGACGACCACCACAATATTCGCTACGCCGAGTTTAACTCCGGGGATACCGAAGTCCCACGGGATTATAGCCTCTATGTAGCTGAATATCATAGCGAGCGCAACGAAAAGCCCTACCTTCGCTATTTTCTTACTCATTTTACACCACTATTTTGCGACCGCGTCTATTGTGTTCTCGCCGTTCTGCGATTTGACCTCGACCACCAGCTTATGCGGCAGGCAGATAACGGAGTCGCCGCTGACTTTTACCTTACCCTGCTTTACGCAGTAGCGGTCGGGGCAGTCGGCATCCTTCATATACACGGAGCCGTTTTCAATCACAACGGTGTTCAAGCCAACGTCGGACTTTATCTCTATCACCTTATCGTCAGCAAGAGGATATATTCCGTACTCACTGCCGCCGAGGGTTATTACAACCTCGCTGCCCTGAGCGTGCCCGATGTTCAGAAACAGAAAGCCTGCGGCGGAGAGTATAACCACAACCGCAATCGCTATAAAATCGCGCTTATTCATTTTCATTATGATATCACTTCCGTTTGCAGCTCGGTCGAAAAGCTGTCCTTCAGTCCTTCTGATATAATAACCTCGTTGTCGTCCGTATAGAGGATGACGTCAAAACCATTTCTGTTATCGCGCCAGAACTGCGTCGCCTTCTCCTCACCCATTACGAAAAGCGAGGTTGAAAGCGCGTCGGCGAGAGTGCCGTCCTCAGCCACAATCGTTACCGAAGCGAGTCCGCTCTCGGCGGGATAGCCAGTGCTCGGGTCGATTATATGGTGATATACCCTGCTGTTTGCTACAAAATTGCGCTCGTAGCCGCCCGAGGTGATAACCGCTTTATCGTGAGTTTTCAGAAATCCGAGATATTCACCGGAAAGATAAGGGTGATTAATCGCAACGTTCCATTCGCTGCCGTCGGGTTTCAGCCCAAGAGTCTGGACGTTACCGCCCAAGTTTATAAGACCGCTCTTTACTCCGCTGTCCTTGAAAATCTTTATAAGCTGAGAGGATGTATAGCCCTTTGCGATTCCGCCGAGGTCAACCTCAAGACCGTCGAGGTTAAACTTCACTTTATTTTCTTTTAAAGAAATTTCGTCTGCTTTAGTGAGCTTTAGTGTTTTCTTTATACTCTCCTCCGTCGGAACGTTGAAATTATCCGTAGTAAAGCCCCACAGCCGCATAATCGGGTGTATAGCTGGATTGAACGCGCCGCCGGTGAACTCGAAGTAGTCGAGAGCGCTTTTGAGCACGCTCGCGGTATCGTCCGAGAGAATCGCCTCGCCGCTCTCATTGAGCGAATAAATCTCGCTGTCCTTGCTTTCGGCATTCAGAAGAGAATCGAGCTTTTTCACTTTCTTTTTCGCCGCTTTAACGGCGGCTTTGCCGTTCTTGCCGTATGCGGTCACTGTCATATATGTATCCATAGCGAAGAATTCCTTGCTATAGGGCTCGCTGTCTATCGCATTGTTCTGAGCACAGCCCGAGAACGCGAGTAACATAATTATCAGACATACAGAAATTAATCTTTTCATATTAAGATTCCTCATTCACTAAGGAAGGTTTTTATCCTTTCCGCCTCGACGTAACCCTTCGAGTAGAGCTTTCTAAGCGATTCGTGGTCTTTGGTGAGGGTTTTAAGTCCGCTGATATCGTCGGGCGCGATTATGAGCACCTTGCCCTGCTTTTCGAGTTCGAAGATTTCCCTCAGGCTTTGGTTATAGACCTTGTAGCGGTTTCGTATAACCTCAGCTGCCGCGGGATATTTTCGCTTTACAAGCTTTACAAATTTTTTATCTCCGTCGGGTTTACGGAAGGAGTTTTTAGGACGAGTCAGCACCACAACAAGCTTGTCGCAACCCGTCTCGAACGCGCGCTTATATGGTATAGGGTCGGAAAGTCCTCCGTCGTAGTACGGAACTCCGTCAATCGGGTACGGCCTGCTCGCGACAGGCACAGCGCACGACGCTTTTATAACGTCGTAGCAGTCCTGCTTCATCGAGCTTTTCGGAAAATAGTGAGGCTCCCCCGTGAGCGCGTTTGTGGCGACTATCTCGAAATCTGTCGGGTTAGCGGCTAAAGCATTGTAATCGAGCGGATCTTCGCCGTCGCTGTTACTCAGAGTGCTATAGATATAGTCGAGGTTAATAAACTCGCCGGTAGTAAGCATATTCCACACGCTCATATACTTTCTGCGAAAAGCGTAGTTATCGTAGAAAACGAGGTTTCTGCCGCGCTGACCCGATAGGTAGGATGAGCCGTTCGCTCCACCCGCCGAAACGCCTATAAACAAATCAAACTTAATCCCGTTATCCATACAGTAGTCAAAAACACCCGCGCCGAAAATGCCTCTGGTGCCTCCGCCTACGTCGATTACTCCTATCATTGTATCGTCTCCTGAAATTCTTTTAATCTTATAATATCCTATCTCCGAATTGTGAATTTGTCAACCGATATATGCGGCGAGTACGCAGTGTATTGTTTGTTTTGTGTATCATATAGTATTTTCGTGCCATTCTTTTGGATATTATGCTATATAATAATAAAATAGTTGACAAATATTCACATATAGACTATTATTATTATATTGGTAAAAAATGTCAGGAGGTCAGTTCTATGGAGATTTTTACGGATTGGATAACGTATTATCACAGCGTAAATGCGGACGAATTGATTATTGAGCGAGACGACGACGAGTTTATGCACACTAAATACAAATCCTATCTTATTAAAACCATTTGTGAACTGAAAACCTGTGAAATCACAAAGGGTGCAAATCTCGTGGCTATCCTCTACAAAGCGGATATCGACGACGCAAAGCGGTACATTGACGCCCTATGCGCCGTAAAAAGAAAACCGAAAAACACCCCTCGCGTGTAAAACAGCGAGTAATATACAAAAGCGTGCGAAAAAATCGCACGCTTTCATTTTATTTCATTATTTCAACTCAAATTCAATCACAACGGGATTGTGATCGGAAAATTCAAAGTCGGTCTGTATATTCTCGACGCTTTTAACCTTTACATTATCCGAGGTTATGAAACCGTCGAGAATAACGGTGAAGCTATCCTCGCTGTACGGAATATCGCAGTTGCGCGTCGTTGCAACTAAGCCGTTGTTTTTGTAATTCGTCTGCTTTTCAAAACCCTCGGGAATAAGGTCATCAGGGAACGGAGCCGCCCATGTGTGCTCGCCGTCAACATTCTCGTTGAGTTTTTCCTTTGAATTACCCGTGAAGTCGTGGTTAAAGTCGCCGCCGCAAACTACAAAGTTACCCTTATCGTACTCACTCTTCATATCTTCAAACAGCATTTCAAACTGCGCGTGCTGGATTTCAGCGTCAACGCCGTACGCGGACGCGTGAACGTTGTAGATCACGAGCTCCTTGCCGTTATCGGCGGGAATATGGGAAACGCTGAAACAGCGGTCGAGGTCGAGGAACTTAGAAAATCCCGTTGAAATCGGAAAACTGCGCCTTGTCGCGGATATTATCTTCATATCGCTGAGCGTAAGAAGTCCGCTGTTTGACGCGCCGTGCGGCTGAGTGAACGGGTACATAAGAAACGCGGAGTGATAATTCACAGCGAAAATGTCGTTAAAACCGCTGTAGTGCGAGCGGATTTGGTCAGCCTCGTTGACGTGGTAGCTGCGGGTCGAGTCGGTATCGACCTCCTGATAGAGGACAATATCGGGCTCTTTATCAAGCGCGGTACCGGCTACACCCTCAATGCACCGCTCAACGCTCTCCTTGCTGTTCGCCCACGACTGAGTGCCGCCGTCCATAAAGAATGTAAAATCGGGCGTATATGCGCCGAAACCGATGTTATATGTAACCGCGGTGTAGGTCTTTCCTACCTCGGCCTGCTCACTTTGCGCGATACTGTTGACATTAAGCGGCTGATTATCCTCAATGCGGTTGTAGGTCAGTATCACATAAAGTAAATATGCAATAACAATTATCAGCACAGTTGCAACCACGCCGAGCAGGATTTTCCACCATATATGCTTTTTCTTTTCCATAGATATCACCTCAATATAATGTAATTGTATCATATTCGGTAAAAAATGCAAATTGTTTTGTAATAAAATGAACCTTTTTATCCACTGATTTGTTATAATAGTGAAAGCTTTCAGAAATGAGGTGAGGAATTGAAAAGCGACTTTGACTCATATGTGACGAAATACAGTGCGGATTTAACTCGGCTATGTATATCACTTTGCGGAAGCAGAGACTATGCTGACGACCTTTTTCAGGAAACTTGGCTAAAGGCTCTGCGCCACTACAAAAAACGCAACGCTGACGTTCCGTTTGATAAGTGGCTTTACTCAATCTGCGTTAACACATACAAAAATGTTCTGCTGTCCGCGCGCCACAGAAAGTCATACCACTTCCGAACAGACGAGGAACAGACAGAATTTTTCAATTCCATACCCGAAGTAAACGATGAAAATCGGGACGATTATTCAACTCTGCATTACGCAATCTCTGCTCTGCCTAAAAAGCAGAAAATCGTAATTGTACTGTATTACTTCAAGGACTACAGCATAAAAGATATCGCCTTGATTGTGAACGCGCCCGAAGGCACGGTAAAGTCGAGACTCTCGACGGCAAGAAAGGCGCTTGAAAGGAGGCTTATAAATGAATAAACGAAATAATTCCGATAATCACCTTGACCAAATGTTAAGAAACTATTGCTCGCGCAAATCGCAGATTGCGCTCAGCGCGAGGACGGAGGAACAAAAGATGAAAGCAAATAAAAGAATCTTCACAATTTCTGCCACCGCTGTGTGTATGGTCGCAATTTTATCGGCGGGTATTTTCTCAAGCCTGCTATTAGGTAAAGACAAATCACAAGTGGTTAGCGCACCCTCGGGTTTTTCAATCACGGCATATGCCGCTGAAAACGAAGATAAGCCCGTGGCACTCAGCAATACAAAAACAGAACTATCCTCAGAAATTGATGGCAATTCATACCCTGATATAGGAGTCGATTACAACGAGAGGTACGGCAAACTAATTTCCGTAGAGCCGATTACCTTCTCCATCTCAGGCAATAAGCTTGATAGCATAGATTTCAGCTGCAAGAGCGGAAATCTGAATTATATAATTCCCGAACTGAAGGACAAGAAACTCAGCGAAGATAATTCTATTTCACAGGACGATTATTTCAAGAAAGGTCAAAAGCTTGAAAACATACCATACAAAAGCAACGACCCTGACTACTCTTTTGTATACTGGTACCCGGGTGACAGGGACACCGAAGAACTTAACGAGTATCTTGCACAGCACGGATACGCAGAAGAGGATATTGGCAAGCTTTACGAAACGGACGATAAACTTGCAAAGCTTATAAAAGATTTCAGGGACGGAATACTCAATACCTCCGAAGATTTTACGGACTACTACGGAGACACCATCACCGTAACCGCACATTACAAGGACGGCACAACGGAAAGCGCTGACATTGAGGTAGCTGTAAGCTACGAGCAAATCAGCGGTACAGATACACTGGATGACGGCACAACCGAAAACTACGGTGTGGGTAAATATGTGCTCAGCTATAAATAATGTACAACAAAGCGTGCGCAAATTGCGCACGCTTTGTTATGTTTCAATTCAAGTATTTATAAGCACAACTTATGAATAAATTTAGTAATGACGATTGATAAAGGGATTTTTATTTGATATAATTTATTTATAAACATAACAACGAGGAGGCATATATGGAGCAAAACAAGTTTTTTCCTGAAATAAACGGAATTTTAGCGTTCGGGTGTATGCGACTACCGATGAACGGCAAAAATGTTGACTACGACGAATTTTGCAAAATGGCCGACGCGTTTATCGACAGCGGACTTAACTACTTTGACACAGCCCACGGCTACATAGAAGGTAAGAGCGAGCCCGCAATACGCGAATGTGTTGCAAAACGATACTACCGCAAAAAATTTGTCCTCACAAACAAGCTGACCGATGGGTATTTCAAGAAGGAGTCCGACATCAGACCATTCTTTCAAAGCCAGCTCGAAGCCTGCGGAGTAGATTACTTCGATTTCTACCTTATGCACGCTCAGGACAACAGAAACTATGAGGTTTTTAAGAAATGCAGAGCCTACGAAACTGCTTTTGAACTAAAGAAGGAAGGCAAAATCAGACACGTCGGAATCTCATTCCACGATAAGGCTGACGTACTCGACAGAATCCTCACGGAATATCCCGATATCGAGATAGTACAGATTCAACTCAACTACGTTGACTACGAGGATGAAGGCGTAGACAGCAAAAACGTCTACGAGGTATGCCTCAAGCACAACAAGCCCGTATTGATTATGGAGCCCGTGAAGGGCGGAAGTCTCGTAAATCTACCCGACTCTGCGAAGAAAGTGTTTGACGATTTAAGCGGCGGCAGTTACGCAAGCTATGCGTTGCGATTTGCGGCGGGCTTTGAGGGCGTTTGCGCGGTTCTTTCGGGTATGAGTAATATGGAGCAGATGAAGGACAACCTGAGCTCTATGTGCGGCTTCAAGCCGCTTGACGATAGAGAGAAACAGGCGGTCAAAAAGGTCTGCGGGATTTTCAGAAACCAGAACCTTATCCCCTGCACCTCGTGCCGCTATTGTGTTGAGGGTTGTCCGAAGAAGATACTTATCCCCGACCTGTTCTCGTGTCTTAACGCCAAGAAAACGTTCAACGATTGGAATCAGAATTATTACTACGAAAACGTGCTGACATCGCGCAACGGCAAAGCGTCCGATTGTATAAAATGCGGCAAGTGCGAACAAATCTGTCCGCAACATCTCGAAATCAGAAATCTGCTCTGTAAGGTAGCAGAAACATTTGAAAGGAACTAATTATGACATACGCAAAACAGAAACTATCAATAAAAACTCAGACGCTCGCCGCCATCGGCGCGGTTGCAGCCGCGGTGATACTCCCGCAGCTTTTCCATCTTATGGGGGCGATTTCGGGCACGGGCACAGCGCTCGGCGAGACATTCCTGCCGATGCACCTGCCGATTATTCTCGCGGGATTGCTTGCGGGGCCGTATGTAGGCGCAGTATCGGGACTTTTAGCTCCTCTGCTCAGCTTTATGCTGACGGGTATGCCGAGTGCGGCTATGCTTCCGTTTATGATGATTGAGCTGTGCGTTTACGGTCTCACGTCCGGACTTCTTCGGAATGTAAAAATGCCGACTGTTGCGAAGGTAGCTATCGCGCAGATTTCGGGCAGAGGCGTGAGAGCGGTTGCGATTCTGCTCGCTGTGTATGCATTCGGCAACAACGCAATCCCTGTAGCGATAATATGGAACAGCATTGCGGCGGGTGTATTCGGAATTGTGCTGCAATTAGTGTTTATTCCGCTTGTTGTGTATAGGGTGAAGAACAGATGATGAATGAAATTACCTATGCTAAGGAAATGCTGTGCCGCGGCGGCTACACGCTCGTTGTGTGCAACGGCGGCAGAGTTTTCGTCAGCGAGGACAAAGGAATTAAGCCGCTGCTTGAACTTGTAAAATCTCAGGACGATTGGAGCGGAGCCTACGCCGCTGACAAAATAGTCGGCAAAGCCGCGGCTATGCTCTACACACTGCTCAAAGTTAAAGCAGTTTACGCCGAGGTGCTCAGCGAAAAAGCAAAAGAGATTTTTGAAGAAAACGACATTGAATTTGAGTACGACATACTCACGGAAAACATAATCAACCGTCAGAGCACGGGGCTGTGCCCGATGGAAGAAGCCGTTAAAAACATCGACAACGCCGGGGAAGCCGTAGCGGCAATCGAGGCGAAAATAGCGGAATTGAAAGCAAAGCGAGGATAAATCATAATTTGGAGAACAAGAAATAATGAATAATATTAGACTAATCCGACCAACTTTAGAACTAAAAGAAAAAGCAATAGAATTTAGACAAGAGTTTTTTGATAATAATGAAATGATTATCAACGGAAGTGAATTGCTTGATAAAACCGAGTCTTATGAAGAATGGGTAAAATCCATAACTGATAATACAAATTCCGAAACAGTAAATCCAAATTGGGTTGTTACAGATACTTTTTTTGCAATTGATGCGGCAAATAAAATTGTAGGTATTATTGATTTAAGACACACATTAAATGATTTTCTCAAAGATTTTGGGAATTGCGGCTATAGTGTACGACCATCTGAAAGAAGAAAAGGTTATGCAACGGAAATGCTTCGCCAATTATTAAATGTTGCAAGGAATATAAGATTAGATGAAATTCATCTTTCAGTCGAAAGAAAAAACGAACCTTCTATAAAAACCATAAAAAAAATGGTGGTGTATATGAGAGGAGTTTTGAATTTGAAGGAGAACAGGCTGATATATACAGGATAATTTTATAACTTCCGGTTTGTCGATATGGATAAATACCTTAGATTAGCTAAAAAAACACCGTGCAGATTGAAATGCGCGGTGTTTTTTCTTTTATCGAATTATTTTATTTGCGTTTTCTGCGGATTAATTTTGCGGCGATTCCTAAGATTAAGCCGGCTGCGGCGATGCCTGCGCCTATAGCGGCCCTGCGGGTTCTTTTTCTGTTGAGTTCGTCGACACTCAGCATTTCTTCAACCTCGTCAATATCGTCGTTATCGTCGTACTCAACGATTACTTCCTCGACTACTACTGTTTCGGGTTCCTCTGCATCAGTAACTCCGTTCTCTTCTGCCTCGTCTGCTGTTTCCTCTGCAATTTCTTCGTTTTCTGAAACAGCCGTTTCCTCTACAGCAGCCTCAGCGGACTCAATATCGGAAGTCTCCTCGACAGCAATCTCGTCGTCTGCAACCTCTGCTACTTCTGACTCAATAATTTCATCTTTCTTTTTAGCCATTTTTATCACCTTTCTTTTCGAAATTATTTATTGCAATATTTCAACTATTAGTATACCATAAATAATGAGCAAATCAATCAAATTAAGATGATTTTTTTAAATGCAAATAAATTTTATATAATTTAATTTGACACAGGCGATTTTAGTGCTACAATATGGTCATACGTTGACACAACAAAGAGAGGGTATTATATGATATATACGGTTACTCTTAATCCTTCCATCGACTATGTGGTTAGACTCGATAATTTTACCTCGGGCATCACCAACCGAACAACGAGCGAAGAATATTACTTTGGCGGCAAAGGTATAAATGTATCTTATGTGCTCGCGCAGCTTGATATCGACAGCACTGCACTTGGGTTTGTCGCAGGATTTACGGGAGACGCGATTGAAAACGACATTAAGCACGAGCGGATTACAACCGACTTTATAAGACTGAGTCAAGGAAACTCAAGAATCAACATCAAAATCAAGGCGGAATCGGAGACCGAAATCAACGGCCAGGGTCCCGAAATAAGCAACAGCGAACTCGAGGCACTTATAAAAAAACTCGAAAGAATCAAGGACGGCGACACACTCGTACTCGCGGGCAGTATACCAAACACGTTATCCGATGATGTTTACGAGAGAATAATCGAGAATGTTAAAAGTAAGGAAATAAAAATCGTGGTCGACGCGGCGAATGATTTGCTCGTAAAGTCGCTAAAGCACAAGCCTTTTCTCATCAAACCGAACAGGCAGGAGCTTTATGAAATCTTCGGAGTTGAAGTAAAGTCACAAGAAGATGCCGAAAGGTTTGCAAGGGAATTGCAGAAAATGGGCGCGAAAAACGTGCTCGTATCGCTCGACAACGATGGCGCAATGCTAATCGACGAAAACGGCGAAAAGTACAACGCCGGAGTACTCGAAGGTCAGGTCCTGAACACGGTAGGCTCGGGAGACTCTATGGTAGCGGGATTTATCGCGGGATATGAAAAAAAGAAAAGCTACTCTTACGCGCTGAAACTCGGTACTGTCTGCGCAAATGCGACAGCCTTCCTCCCCGGACTTGCCACAAAAGAGAAAATAAATGAGCTTTTGAATAAATTTGATATCTGATAACTGACATATAGATTCAGCCGACTGCACACAGCAGTCGGCTGAAATTTTTTTACATTAATCATTACTTCATAAGCGCTGCGCCTGCGTTCCACGCCTTGCCCACCTTTTCGCCGCTTACATAGTAACCGCTCTGGAACTGGTCGAAAATCAGCGCATTAAGCTTTTCGGGATTAACCTTACCGTTCTCATCAAGCACGCTTTCCTCTGCCTTTGCGTTCACGATTTTCCCGACCATAGCGTACATATTCTCGGTATCGACAACCTCTGCGAGTTCGCACTCCATAACAAACGGGAACTCGTCAACAATCGGCGCGTTGACAAACTCGCTCTTTGTTGCGTGGTAACCTGTGCGCTCGAACTTGTCGTCCATTTTATTGCCTGTTGCGATTCCGAAGAAGTCCGCAACATCCATATGCTCCTTGTCGGCGATGCCCACTGTGAATGCCTTTGTTTTCAGGATATTCTGAATGGTCTTATGCCCTTCGCTGATAAAGAGAGCGATTTTGTCCATTCCGCAAATCATACCCCACGCGGCATTCATAACGTTAACCTTGCCGTTCTCGTCATAAGCCGCAACCATAAGCACGGGCATCGGATAAACGCCCGGAACAACTCCTAAATTCTTTTTCATACTGTTACCTCTTTCTGTATTTTCAGCTTTAAATACATTTTGCTGTAACAATATAATAACACACAATTTGTAAAAAACAACTACAAATTTAGCAGAAAATG
Organism: Ruminococcus sp.; assembly: GCA_022510945.1. GTDB lineage: Bacteria > Bacillota > Clostridia > Oscillospirales > Acutalibacteraceae > Ruminococcoides. Next base: position 1,333 of record JAFLSK010000002.1, on the reverse strand, counting down.
TATTTCGTTTATTCCAGACAATGTTGGGTATACTTGTAGTAATTAGGAGATGATTTTATGGCTAAAAAAACTGCTCCTGTGCCCGAAATACAGGGCAAGGCAAAGCACACAAAAACTAAAGCAAATCCGATTATCACGGAAGCGGATGCGCCACCGCTCAAGGTGTTTCACACAACGCCGTATCCAGAGGAAAAGCCGATTTCGCCTGTATATCCCGCGATTGACAACGACCTCGCGCGCGATAACCTCGAAAACGATATACCTGCGGCAGATTTGCAGGATTTATAAAATAATCAAGCCCACTCAATGAGTGGGCTGCATTTATGTCAATTCTCAATCAAAGAAACCATTTTATTATACAACTCGGGAAATTCTCTCCGAAACGAAAGATATGGCTTGTAGTCTCCGTCCTTGGCGAAGAAATGCGAGCTCTCCCCTTCGTAGCAGATTTCGTTTGTTTCGGTGTTGATTACCTGATACGAAAAGCGCATTTTCACGCCTTTAAAGCTGATAAGCTTTATTGTGATTCTGAATGGGTCATCGTAGCGCAGATAGTTTAGGAAATTTCCGAACGCGGAGGTTGCGGGGATAATTACGCCGAGCTTTTCAAGCTCATTGTAGCATATCAGATTATCACGCAGCCACTCCATTCGTGCGTCCTCAATAAGACGAAGATAGTTAGAATGATGAACAACTCCCATTCGGTCGGTTTCGTAATACTTTACTCTCCTGCTATACTCCCAGCTCATAACGGTCTCCTTTTTGTTTCGAATTAAATTTCAGCGGTCTGAAATTATTATAGAATATACGAGACATATTTACAATACACGAGATAATGCGAAAACTGCGATTAATGGATAGCCTTATGCAAAAGCTACATAAGTATTAATAGGCAGAAAAAAATCCCCTCGTAATAAGAGTAAAATGGAGCGGATGATGGGTAGCTCGTTCAAAAAAAGGACTTCTATCTCGCCTGTTGGGGCGTGTGATGTGTGAAAACATTCATCAACGCTCCTCGCTAAAATTGCTCCACCGGAGCAATTTCTTTACGCTCGGCTTCGATTCCCATCATCTGAATTTATAAAAAGAAAAACACCCCGAAGGGTGTTTTCCTTTTTGGAGCGGATGATGGGTAGTTCATTTAAAAAAGGACTTCTATCTCGCCTGTTAGGGCGTGTGATGTGTGAAAACATTCATCAACGCTCCTCGCTAAAATTGCTCCACCGGAGCAATTTCTTTACGCTCGGCTTCGATTCCCATCATCTGAATTTATAAAAAGAAAAACACCCCTGAAGGGTGTTTTCCTTTTTGGAGCGGATGATGGGAATCGAAC
>JAFLSK010000019.1 GCA_022510945.1 Ruminococcus sp. | reverse complement strand
AAACGTTATATCTGCCTGTTTTCTATATTAAATTATATTGTGAGTTGGATTTTATTTCCAAAATTCAAAGTTTCTTGCTAAATTAAGCAATGTGATTTTTGTGTCTGCCTTCGCAACATTCGCTATCTGGTACTCGTAAAGCTGAGCGAAGTTTATCATAACACTTATTACCATAGCCGCGCAGAGTGTAATCGCAAGGATTTTCTTTACGGTGGTGTTTTTAACAGAGCAGTAAATCGTAAACGCTATTATAATTGCTCCGAGAATTATCTGCCACGCAAAGTCAGTTGCATACCTCACACCGTAGCCGCTCTCCGCTATTGAGTAAATTATTACAAACGGTGCGATTATACATCCTACGGCTATCAAAGCTGTATTCCAATTCCGTTCTTTTTTCGGGGCTAATCTGTATGCTCTGCGTGTGAAAAGGTAGGAGAACACGGGCAGCGCCTTGAAAATAATTCCGCAGGCTACGCTGTTTGCTACAAAATAATATCCATTGGTATCCAAGGTTGTGAACTTTGAATGTATAAACGGGAAGACCGTATCTACCACGGGGAACACAAACAGGAAGTTAACAAACCCGATAAGCACCTGAGAGATATGTGATTCTGCTCTTGTAAAGTCATTTATCGTCAGAGAGTAGTCGATTCCAAAGTCAAAAAATGAATCGAATCTCACATAGTTATAAATCATCTGCACTCCGCCGATAACAACAAACGGGAGTAAAGCGCATACGAAATATTTTACATACAGAGACTTGTTGCCCTCGCTCTTTTTAAGCTTTATGAATCCGCATATTATAAAGAGAACTGCCGTGATACAGTACACCGCGAGGGTCGGGCGACAGAGCACCGAAAGCGCAAGCAGGACAGACGAAAGAGTAAGTCTCCAAAGGCTTAATTTACCGCATTTGCCCAAGACGTCGGACGTTATCAGGAAATACGCTCCCGATGTAATGCACGCAAAACCCGAGGTCTGAGCTATTTCGTAGAAATTAGGCGTCACAAAATTAAACCAGACTCCGCACGATGCAAGAACAATAATATTCGTCATTACGCTGAATCCAAGCGGAATTTCGGGGAAGTATATTCTCAAAACAGCGTTGAGCAGTTTTATAAGGAATACGATTCCTATCGCACCGAACAACATTACCGCCCACACCGTCGGGAAGTAAAAGCCCGTAATAACGTGATACGGCAAGAACAAAACAATTACCGGTGCGATACCGTAGTAGGAGTAATAGTGTCCGTTATAGTAAACGTGATCCCATTTGTATACAGCGTCTTTCGCCAAACGTTCGCTCCAATCGTACGGATTGTTGAGGCTTGTTAAGCTGCTGTCAACAGGGAAGTCGAGGTCTGCTCTGCCTTTTTCGAATGAATCAACAAGTTCCTGTGTAATCTGATTTCCGTAAGTCATACTGAAATCTGTTTTCAGCGTTAAATCTTTGTCGTTTCTGTAAACCGAAATTGAAGTAAAGGCCACAAGAACAAAGACAACCGACAAAACTATCGTGCATATTTTCGACGCTTTCTTGCAGTCCTTTAGCGGATTTTTGAATACATCGCAGTTTACGAGCATATACGCTAAAACAGCGAAAAAAAGTATGGCAAATACTCTGAGCAGATTTATGTCGGGCGAGATAGTATTGTTGAGTGAGATTCCCCTGAGCGTAACCGTCTTGTTGTCAGCGCCTGTGTACGAAATCTTGAGTCTCGAAACATTGCCCGAAAATGCGCAGGGCACGGTCATAGACCTCTTGTTGCCGTTTATAACGTTGACGGTTATAGGTGAGCGATATTCCGCGTTTGTTTCGTCTGAATAGCTTATTTTGAATTCAAATGAATCAGCGTCAGAATTCTCGACATCAAGCGTGATTGAGCCTACGGGCATATCAATCTGCGGAAACTCAATCGTTCCGTTTGCAAGCGTTACCGACCCGCCGTTGTCAGAGGCCGCACCCGAAATAACAGAATTTGAGAAATTGAGTATGGAGTGAGTGTAGTTGTGGGTGAGGAAATCGTAGCTGTTAAAGTTGAAAATAGTAAGTTCAAGCATAAAAACAACTACGACAGCCTTTGCAATGAAACTGTATAATTTTGTAAATTTATCGGGTATAAAGCGTTTTACTATACCTACCGCCGCAAACAGAGCGGAAACAAATGCACATACCAAAATCAGCGCCGTAGAGTTTCTGAGCGCCTCAGCAGAGCATAACAGCGCAAGAACCACGAGCACAATAACCGGTGCAATCGCCGCTTTAAGGCTGTGCTTTTGATACTTGATGTAAAGCTGTGGCGGGTTTTCGGAGCATATAAATATGCTGATTAAGCCGCCGGCTAAGGTCAAAATCACAGCGAAAACAGATATACATAGGGATAAAGTCATAAATTGTACCTCCGCCTAATAGTTTGATAGAGTAATTATATCACTAAAAGCACATATAATCAATAAATTTTACTTGTTATGTACTGAACAAAATAATTGCGAAACGCCCTTTCAATTCTCCTCATCTGTTGATATTTAGTGGAGATGAGGAAGATTCATAAAGGATAGAACTTTCATCTCGCCTGTTGGGGCGTGTGAGTAGGGAAAACGTCATCTGCGCAACGGGCTAAAAACAGTCCACAGGACTGTTTTTTTAACGCCCTTTCAATTCTCCTCATCTTTTTTATTATACAACGTAAAAACTCAGCACAACCGTGTGGTTGTGCTGAGTTTTTATGGTGGAGATGAGGAGAATTGAACTCCTGTCCGAAAGCTCATTGCCAAGGCTTTCTACGAGTGTAGTTATTGTATTGTTATTCCCTCAGTGCAGCGCCCAATAACAGGCTATGCACTTTGGTAGCCTCTAATGTATGACTAAGGCCGAGACGCTCCGAAGTTCACATTAACCGCTGGTCGATGCCCTCGCCGTGGCCGCGGTACTCCTCGACAGGACAAGCTGCATTAAGCAGCTAAAGCAACTTTATTGTTGTCAGTTATTTTAAAGGTTGTGGATTTTATAGCGGTTCCACACCGCTACTCGCTTACCAAGGGTCAAAACCCCCGTCGAAACCTTTACATCCCCATATAAGTTGCCTTAAGTTGTTATTAATAATCGTTTTTAAGTGCTCTTTCAATCGTCCTCTGCGCGCTCTTTTTCGCCATATCATCGCGCTTGTCGTAGAGCTTTTTACCCTTGCACAGGCCGATTTGCACTTTTATGTTGCTGCCCTTAAAGTACAGGCTCAGCGGTATAATCGAATATCCCTGCTGTTGCTGCTGGCCATAGAGCTTCATAATTTCCTTCTTGTGCATAAGCAGCTTGCGCACTCTTAATGGGTCCTTGCACCACGTCGCGCCTTGCTCATACACGGAAATATGCATACCGTTTACGAAAATCTCGCCTTTTACTATCGAACACCAGCTGTCCTTTAGGTTAACCCTGCCGTTTCGTATGGATTTAACCTCCGAGCCCTTCAACTCGATTCCTGCCTCAATGCTCTCAATTATAAAATAGTCGTGGTATGCTTTTTTGTTCTTCGCGATAGTTTTTAACGAGTCATTGCTCACAGTTCGTTTCTTCCTTCCAGTGCACGCGCGAGGGTTACCTGGTCTGCGTACTCAAGGTCGCCGCCTACGGGGATTCCGTATGCGAGCCTCGTGACCTTTATGCCCATAGGTTTCAAAAGGCGAGAGAGGTACATCGCTGTCGCGTCGCCCTCAACAGTAGGATTAGTCGCCATAATAACCTCGCCTATGTCCTCTGAGCCGAGTCTCGCTAAAAGCTCCTTGATTTTCAAATCATCAGGGCCGATGTCATTGAGCGGAGAGATTGCTCCGTGCAAAACGTGATATGTACCCTTGTACTCGTTCGTCGCTTCCATAGCCATCGCGTCTCTCGGAGTTTCAACAACACAGATAAGGCTCTTGTCGCGCTTTTCGCTTTTGCAAACGGGACACAACTCCTGATCGGTGAGGTTGCAGCAAACCTTGCAGTAGTGAATTTTTTCGTGGGCGTCGATAATAGCCGTTGAAAAACTTTCTGCCTCTGTTTTTGACAGATTCAGTACATAATATGCAAGTCGTTGCGCCGTTTTGTAACCGATTCCGGGCATTTTTTCAAACTGCTCCACAAGCTTTTCGAGCGGAGCCACGTTATATCCTGCCATCAGAAAAGTCCCGGAATATTAAGACCGCCCGAAAGCGCGCCCATTGTCTCTTCCTTGTCTTCGTTAGCCGCGCGCAGAGCCTCGTTTGTTGCCGCCATAACAAGGTCAGCAAGCATCTCAGCGTCCTCGGGGTCGATAACCTCGGGGTCTATATCGAGTGATTTGATTTCCATTTTACCGTTGACTACTGCCTTAACAGCACCGCCGCCGGAGGTCGCGCTGTATTCTTTTGCCTCGAGCTCCTCGGTTGCTGTTTCCATAGCCTCCTGCATTTTCTGTGCCTGACGTGCAAGCTGCTGCATATTTGCGGCACCGCCGCCACCGCCGTATCCTTTAGGTAATCTTGCTTTCATATCGAATTCCTCCTATTATTCTTCCGTTACTTTAATTCCGCTCGCCTTAGCATCCTCAATCAGCTTTTGGAGCGGGTCGGTTTTTTCTGTTTTCTTTTCGGGCTTTTTATATGGGCCTAATTTATAGACCTTTCCCGTAATTTCCTGAATTGCTTTTCGTATGTTCTCACGCTGGGAACCCTCGCGCATCAGTCTGAACGGAATCTCCGTTTGCGCGTCGATAAGCAGGTAATTTCCGCTTTCGTACGCGTTTGTGTCGCCGAATGCCGCGGCAATTCCGCGCGAATATTTCTTTATGTTCTCGACAACCTCCGGCCACTGTCTGAACGGCACGGCGTTGTTGTAAATGTCCTCGAGATTCACGGGAGTCGGGGTGACAGGCTCCTCGGGCTTGGTTTCGGGAGTGTGTTCGGGCTCTGCTTTTGGAATCTCTGTCATCTGAGGTGGGGCAGGGGGTTCTTCTATCGGTTCGGGGATTCTTTCCGCCTTTTCCGGTTTTACCTCGGGTTCTGCCTTTGTTTCGGGTTTTACAGGCTCAACCGCAACCTGTACTGCACCGGATTTTATAGCCTTCTCCAAAGCAGAAACTCTCGCAACAAGCGCCTCGTTAGTACCCTCAAGTTCACTTGCCGACAGCTTTACGAGCGCCATTTCAAGTTCCGTTCTGTTGCTGTTGCCCTTACCCATACGGTTATAGGTGTTTTGCAGAACATCCATAATGTACACGATTTCCGCAAGGCTGAGGTAGTCCGACTGTGTCTGCGCTTCGTCGAACTCGTCAGCCGACATAATCAGCAGCTGTTGCGCGTTTTTGGTGCTCTTTATCAACATAAGACTTCTGAAGTGGTCGATGAGCTCGTCGCAAAGCCTCGTCATATCCTTGCTCTCGTTGTGCAGTTTTGAGATAAGGGAGAGGGCTTTCGCGGTGTTCTTGTTTATGCACGCGGCTGCAAGTTCAAAGAGATAGTCTTTTCTCGCGAGTCCCGCGGCATTTCTTACGACCTCGGTGTCAATCTTGTTGCTTGTGCCGATGCATCTATCCATAAGCGACAGCGCGTCGCGCATTGCTCCGTCGGCTATCGCCGCAATCAGCATAGCCGCGTCGTCCGTAATCTCTGCGTTTTCGTTTTCTGCAACGTATTTAAGCCTTGCCGAGATGTACTCTGGAGCGATTCTGTTGAAGTCGAATCGTTGACAGCGCGAGAGAATGGTAGCGGGCAGCTTGTGCACCTCTGTGGTGGCGAGGATAAATATAACGTGCTCGGGAGGCTCCTCAAGCGTTTTGAGCAGCGCGTTGAACGCCTGCTCGGTGAGCATATGAACCTCGTCGATGATATAAACTCTGTACTTAGAGCGCGTAGGTCTGAACTGTGCCTCGTCTATAACCTCGCGGATATCGTCGATACCGCGGTTGGATGCCGCGTCCATCTCAACAATATCAAGGATACTGCCGTCGTCAATTCCGCGACAAATCTCACATTCGCCGCACGGGTCGCCGTCGCGCAGGTCAAGACAATTTACCGCCTTAGCGAGTATTTTTGAGCAGGTGGTTTTGCCCGTGCCGCGCGAGCCGGTGAATAGGTAAGCGTGGTTAATTCGACCGCTTTTCAGCTCGTTTTTCAGCGTTGTGGTGACCTGCGGCTGACCGACAACGTCCTCGAACTTCTTAGGCCGCCATTTTCTGTAGAGAACCTGATACAAAATACTCACTCCCTTTGCTCTAAATAAAAATTGCAAACCGTAACCGTAACAAGTTACGGCGTTCATTTAAATAGGCAAACGACAGACTTACTGCATCGCATCAAGAATCATGCTTAATGCTGCTCGGTTCCCCGCCTGACATGGTTCACAGACCTCAATCGTACAGGGCCTGCCGTTCGCCTATTTAAACGAAACTCAGGGTTTGCAACTTCCGTATTATTTTACCATAACTGTGCCGTAAAATCAATAGTAAATGCTGTAATTTCTAAAGGAATAGGGCAGAGGAAATGCTCTGCCCTATAATATGTACAAAATATTTCTTTAAAAAAATATTAGTTGTTGATGAGCTTATCCTCGTCAGACCAGCTGTAGAGCTTTCTGATTTCTGTGCCTACAACCTCAGCGGGATGCTCAGACGCTAACTTTCTCATAGCGCGGAAGTGAGCCTGACCGCCTGCCTCGCTCATATCGAGAAGGAATTCCTTAGCAAAGGAGCCGTCCTGAATGTCAGAGAGAACCTTCTTCATAGCCTTCTTTGTATCCTCTGTGATAATCTTCGGACCTGTGATGTAGTCGCCGTACTCAGCAGTGTTGGAGATTGAGTATCTCATACCTGCAAAACCTGACTGATAGATAAGGTCAACGATAAGCTTCATCTCGTGGATGCACTCGAAGTAAGCGTTTCTCGGGTCATAGCCGGCCTCAACGAGTGTCTCGAAGCCTGCCTGCATAAGAGCGCAAACGCCGCCGCAAAGTACAGCCTGCTCGCCGAAGAGGTCAGTCTCTGTCTCTGTTCTGAAGGTTGTCTCAAGGATACCTGCGCGAGCGCCGCCGATACCTGCGCCGTAAGCGAGAGCCATATCCTGAGCCTTACCTGTTGCGTCCTGATATACAGCAACGAGGCAGGGAGTACCTTTGCCAACCTGATACTCGGATCTTACTGTGTGACCCGGAGCCTTAGGCGCAATCATTGTTACGTCAACGTCTGCCGGAGGTACAATCTGACCGAAGTGGATAGCGAAGCCGTGAGCGAACATAAGCATATTGCCGGCCTCGAGGTTCGGCTCGATGTCCTTCTTGTACATAGCAGCCTGCTTCTCGTCGTTAATAAGAATCATAATGATGTCAGCCTTCTTAGCAGCTTCTGCGGTTGTGTAAACCTCAAAGCCCTGCTCCTCGGCTCTTGCCCAGGACTTGGAGCCCTCGTAGAGACCGATGATTACGTTGCAACCCGACTCCTTGAGGTTGAGGGCGTGAGCATGACCCTGACTGCCGTAGCCGATGATTGCGATAGTCTTGCCCTCGAGAAGGGAAAGATTACAATCTGACTGATAGAAAATTTTTGCGTTTGACATTTTGATTTCCTCCTTACCGCATTGCGGTGTATTTAAAATAAAGATTTGATATATGTATGCGTATCGTTAAACAGTAACCTCGGCTTTGCCCTTATCTATAGCGACAGTGCCGGTGCTTACTATCTCGCGAATACCATAAGGCTTGAGTAAGTCTTTTAATGTGTTGGTCTTTTCGACCGTCTCGCAGTATTCGAGGGTGACCGTGTCGACCGCAACGTCAACAACCTTAGCGTGCATAAGCTCTGCGATTTTGAGTATCTCGAAACGCTTAGCCGCGGCGCAGTGAACCTTGATAAGGCTCAGTTCACGACTGATAAATTCGCCCTCGATGAGTCTTTTAACTTTTATAACGGGGATAAGCTTGTTGAGCTGCTTTTCAAGCTGTTCAACAACGTACTCGTCGCCGTCAGCAACAATCGTAATCCTCGAAACCGTCGGGTCGTTCGTAACTCCCACGGCGAGCGAGTCGATGTTGAAGCCGCGTCGCGAGAACAGTCCCGAAATCTTCGACAGTACGCCTGCCTGATTTTCGACTAATATAGAAAGTGTATACTTCATAGTTTACCTCTTAAAGAATAGACGGTGTGTCGGGGTGAACTCTGCACACGAGTACAAACGGTTTGTCGCTCTCGACGATTTTGCCGATGTACTTCTCCGCGTCCTCGTTGGAGCTAACCTCAGCGCTGTCGATGCCGTATGCTTTCGCAAGAGCCACGATGTCGGGCGCCTCGTTGAGGATAGTGGCGGAGTGTCTGCCGTTGTAGTTGTTATCCTGAAGTTCTCTTACCATACCGAGACGGTAGTTGCGCATAACGATAATCTTGATGTTGAGGTTGTTTTGTACGATAGTGGACAGCTCGTTGAGGCTCATCTGGAAACTACCGTCGCCGCATACAACGACCACGTCGCGCTTCTGAAGCCCAAGCTTCGCGCCGATTGCAGCGGGGATAGAGTAGCCCATTGTACCCATACCGCCTGTTGTAAAGAAACGTCCCTCGCGAATACGGAAGTTGTTAGCGCACCAAATTTGGTTCTGACCAACGTCAGCACAGAGAATAGCCTTGCTCTTGAGCATAGAGCTTAACTTGCCGATAAGCGTCCTCGGCTCAACAAAGCCCTCGAAGGTCGAAATCTTGCTCTGAAAATGTGCTTTGAGGTTCTTAACCTGAGCGTCCCATTCGTCGTTGATTCTGAAGTCCTCGACGTTGTCAATCATATTCTTGAGCACGTTATTCATATCGCCGACAATCGGAATGTCAACCTTAACATTCTTGCCGATTTCGGCGGGGTCGATGTCAATGTGGATAATCTTCGTGCGCGCGCTCATCTGGTCGGGAGCCGCAATAGCTCTGTCTCCGAGCCTTGCACCGCATACGATAGCGAGATCGGTGAGGTGGAGAGCCTTGTTAGCGCACCTTCTGCCGTGAGTTCCGAGCATACCGAGATACAACGGATGCTCGCTCGGCATAACGCCTATGCCCATCATAGTCGAGAGCACGGGAATCTGAGTCATCTCGGCAAATTTCTGCAGCTTTAGCTTTGCACCTGAGCTGAGAACGCCGCCGCCCGACACGATAATCGGTCGTTTAGCCTGCTTGATAAGCTCAACAGCGCGCTTCACCTGGACGGTATGACCTTTTGTGTTGGGTTTATAGCTGCGAAGATTCACTGTTTCGGGATATTCAAAGCTTTCGATTTCATTTGTCTGAATATCCATCGGAATATCAATAAGAACAGGGCCCGGTCTGCCGGTGGTCGCAATGTGAAAAGCTTCCTTGAACACGCGCGGCAGGTCCTCTGTTTTAGAAACGAGGTAGCTGTGCTTAGTAAATGGCTCGCATGCGCCCGTGATGTCGGCCTCCTGAAAAACGTCTCTGCCCAAAAGGTCGGAGCGTACCTGACCCGTAATAGCAATCATCGGGATAGAGTCGGTGTAGGCGGTGGCTATACCCGTGATGAGGTTAGTCGCACCGGGACCCGAGGTAGCAACACAAACGCCCGGCTTCATCTTTGCGCGCGCGTAGCCGCTCGCCGCGTGGGCAGCGTTCTGCTCCTGTCTAACTAATATATGCTTAATGTCTGAGTCGTATAAAGAATCATAAAACGGACAAATAGTAGCGCCCGGATAGCCGAAGACCGTGTCAACGCCCTCAGCCTGCAGGCATTTTACCATTATATCTGCGCCGCTGATCATAGTTATTTTCTCCCTTAAATCATACTTGGACATAATAATCCAACATTAAACACCATTATAGTACATTTTATCGCAAATGTAAAGGGTTAATTAACAAAAATGGGCTCTGTCGAAACAGACAGAACCCATTAAATCATCATTTGCGTATTTTAAGTATCCTCATAGCGTACAACACGCACAGCAGACACACGCCCGTGTCTGCGATGACGGACATCCATATCGCCGCGATTCCGAAGAACGCGAGGATAATAACGAGCGCTTTGACAGCGAGAGCGAACGCGATATTTGTCTTTGAGGTAGCGACAGTTTTCTTAGCTATCCTTATTGCCTTAGGCAGAGCCGAGAGCGTGCCCGAGGTGAGCACAGCGTCAGCCGCTGCGATAGCCGCGTCGCTGCCGAGTCCCATCGCAAAGCCACAGTCAGACGCCGCGATTACGGGGGAGTCGTTGATTCCGTCGCCAACGAACACAACGCCTTTGCTCTGCTCTTTGAGCGTGCTTACAATTTCAACCTTGTTCTGCGGAAGGAGGTCGCCGTGATACTCCGTAAGTCCCAGTTTTTCGCTTACGTTCTTTGCGGTTTCAGCCGCGTCGCCCGTGAGCATAACGAGATTTTTGAATCCGAACGACTTAAGCTTATCTATAATCGAGTGCGACTCAACGCGAACGCTGTCGCTGACTTTAATCGAGCCGATAAGCTTATCGTCGTAAATTACAACGACAGTTCCGTCGACGTCCTTGTCCTTTACGAGTTTTCTGCTGCCGCAAATAAGTTCCTTACCGTTGTACATCGCGCTAACGCCGTAGCCCGACTTTTCTTTGTAATCAGAAAGTTCAATTTCCTCTCCGTTATATTCCGCGGTTATTGCGCGGGCAATGGGGTGGGAGGAATTCTTCTCACACGCGGCGGCTAGAGCGAGCACCTCGTCTGTGCTGTAGCCGTTATAAGGTGTGATTTTATCTATACTTAGCTTGCCCTCCGTGAGTGTTCCCGTCTTGTCAAACACAGCGGTATCAGCCGCCGCAAGCGCCTCGAGGAACTTGCCGCCCTTTATAAGCACGCCGCATTTCGACGCCGCGCCGATACCCGAGTAGTACGAAAGCGGTACTGAAATCACAATCGCACAAGGACACGATGCCACGAGACATACGAGACCTCTGTAAATCCATTCGGAAAGGTCACCGACAAAAATCGGTGGGATAAACATAATCGCAAGCGAAATCAGCGTGACAATCGGTGTGTACACAGCCGCAAAGCGCGTAATCAGCTTTTCGTTGTTGCTCTTAGTGGTAGACGCTTCTTCCACAAGCTGAATAATTCTGCTCGCCGTGCTGTCGCGGTATTCCTTAGTCGTGCGCGCTTCGAGCATAGTCTCGCCGTTTAGCATACCGCTCATAAGTTCTGCGCCAATCTCGCAGTCGAGAGGAATACTCTCGCCCGTGATAGCCGAGGTATCAACGCTGCCCGAGCCCTTCGTCACAACGCAGTCGAGCGGAATACGCTCGTGCGGCTTGATGACGATAGTCGAGCCGACTGCAACGTCCTCGGTGTTGACAACACTTTCAACTCCGTCCATAAGGACATTCGCCGTGTTAGCCTGAATGTTCGCAAGCTTTTCAATACTGCGCCGCGAGTTCTCCACAGCCTTATCCTCTAACAGTTCGCCGATTCCGAAAAGAATCGTCACCATTGCGCCCTCGACAAACTGACCGAGGCAGAACGCCGCGATAACCGCAACCGTCATCAGCGTTGTTTCGTCAAGCCTCAGCTTGAGAACGGACTTTACGCCTGATATGCATACTTTATATCCCGATAGTACAATCGCAATCGCGCTAAGTATAGCAATCGCGATTTCACTCAGTTTCATAGCCTCAAGCACAATCGCAGCCACCGCGAAACCAATCGCGACGAAGAGCAAAACTCTGCTTAGCTTTGATTCGTTATGCTCGTGAGCGTGGTCGTGGTGATGTTCTTCTTCGTCGTGGCAGCAACCGCTATGTGTATGCTCGTGCACGCTTTCGCTTACGGTAACACCGTCCTCAATAGAATCGGTGATTTCCTGTATAATTTTAACCATATCGCTGTTTTCCTCGTGTTCGAAGTACAGCGATTTTGTCGCAAAAACAAGGCTTACGTTTTCGAAACCCTCCGTTTTTGCGATAGTCTGCTCAATCTTGCCCGCGCAGTGAGCGCAGTCGAGCCCGTTCATAATAAGTTTGTATTTCATAATATCACTCCAAAACGTGGTCTAAACCCATCTCGATAACTTTCTTAACGTGGTCATCGTCGAGGTTGTAGTAAATCTGCTTTCCGTCTCTGCGAATCTTAACGAGCTTATTAGTGCGCAAAACCCTCAGCTGGTGGGAGATAGTCGACTGCTCCATACCGAGCATCTCCGCAATCTCACCGACGGAGTGCTCGTCGTCAAACAGGGTATAGAGTATGCGAAGTCGTGTAGAGTCGCCGAACACCTTGAATAGGTCAGCGAGTTCAAAAAGTATTTCTAATTCGGGAATGTTATTCTGTTTTTCCATAACAACCTCCAACATATATATTTGAACATATGAATACTCGTTCATATGTTACTAATAATATACCACCGTAATATAAAAATGTCAACATTATTTTTTAAAAAATCAGAATAAGTTAGAATAAACGAGATTTCGTAAGGATTAAGAAGATTCTATTTAAAATACACAATAAATTTGACTTTTATTGACTTTGACTTTATTTGACTTTAGTTCTATAATCAAATCATCAAAGGTCACAAAAGGTCAAACTCAAAGGAGTGATACATATGCGTATAAGCGATTTAGTAGCACAGCATATCCTCGAAATGCTCGAGGAGCAGAACGGTAATGCCGAGATAAAGCGCAACGAACTTGCTGGCCTCCTCGGCTGTGTACCGAGCCAGATTAACTACGTCATAACCTCGCGATTTACGCCTGAGCAGGGATATATAGTGGAAAGCCGCAGAGGCGGCGGAGGTTACATACGCATCACGCGCGTTAAAATGGATAAAAGCACCGCGATTATGCATATAGTTAATTCGATAGGCAAAACTCTCGACAAAGCAACCGCCGAGATTATGATTAAAAATATGTACAACCAGTCAATAATAGACAGGTCAACAGCCCGACTTTTGGCCGCGGCGATGTCGGAACGCGTTTTTATTGAGGTTCCGCAGAACTTCCGCGATACGTTTCGAGCAAGAATTTTTAAGAATATGCTATTAACTTTATCAGAATGATTATATAAGGAGCTGATACTATGAAATGTCAGAAATGCAACAAAAACAACGCAACAACCCACATTAAGCGCGTTATAAACGGCGAGTTCGAGGAGTACAACCTCTGCTCCGAGTGCGCTAAGGAAATGGGCTATAATAATATTTTCGGCAGCTTTGCCGACGATTTCAATTCGTTGTTCGGCAGCTTTTTCGAGAACGCTCTGCCTGCTCGAACTCAGGCTACTCGCTGTGAGTTCTGCGGCACAAGTTATTCCGACATAGCCCGCACAGGAATGGTCGGCTGCGCAAATTGCTACGATGTATTCGCCGACAGGATTATGCCGACCGTGCGCCGCGTCCACGGAAACACCACCCACTGCGGCAAGAACAGTCAGTTCGCAAAAGCCGAGGCAGCACAGCCACAGGAAGAAAAGCCGTCGGATATCGATGCTCTGAAATCAGAGCTTGATTTAGCAATCAAAAATCAGGAGTTTGAGAAAGCAGCCGAGCTCCGCGACAAAATTAAGGCAATGGAGGGTAAAGATGAGTAACGTTGTAATGTTGACAAGAATCCGTCTCGCAAGAAACTTAAAAAACTATCCCTTCCCGTGCAGATTGAACACAGCAGGGAAGAACGAGGTTTGCGAAAAAATCATAAGTGCTGTTAAGAACTGCAATTCTCCTCTCGCTGATGACTTAGAGGTTTTTTATATCAAAGACCTTACCGAGCCGCAGCGTATAGCCCTCGTTGAAAAACACTTAGCAAGCCCAGAATTTGTCAGCGACCCTTCGGGTAGAGCAATTATACTCTCCAAAGACAGGACAATGAGCATTATGCTAAACGAGGAAGACCACATCAGGCTGCAAATTCTCAAAAAGGGCTTTGACCTCGAAGCGGCGTATGATATCGCCGACAAGCTTGACACACTGCTCGACGAGAATTTAGAGTTCGCTTTTGATGAAAAGTTAGGATTCCTCACGCAGTGTCCGACGAACCTCGGTACAGGTATGCGCGCGTCAATTATGCTTCACCTGCCCGCGCTGAAACACAGTAACGCCATTTCTCGAATCGCAGGCAATCTCCAAAAGCTCGGACTCACAATCCGTGGCACATACGGCGAGGGCAGCGAGCCTAAGGGCGCGATGTACCAGCTATCGAATCAGGTAACGCTCGGTATCAGTGAAAAATCCGCAATTGAAAATCTTAAAAATATAGCGAATCAGCTTGTAAGTCAGGAGTTGCAGGCTCAGAGGCGAATCGCTGACAGCATTGAGGTGCAGGACAAAATCAGCCGCAGCCTCGGCGTGCTGAAATCTGCAAAGCTGATGACCTGCGACGAGGCTATGGAACTTCTCTCCAACGTCCGTTTCGGTATAACAACCGAGGTGCTCGACACCGTGAGTATTGACACTGTCGACTGGCTTATAAACGACATTCAGCCCGCCACGATGATGGTAGAAAAGGGCGAGAAAATCGCGCCGCGCGACCGCGATATTCTGCGCGCAACTATTCTGAGGGAAAGATTATAAAACCTCAAAGGAGGTAATTATATGTACGAATTCAAAGGTTTTACACAAAAAGCAAATACAGCCCTTAACCTTGCGATAGAATCCGCGGGTAATATGGGGCTTAGCTATATCGGTACAGAGCACCTGTTACTCGGTCTTGTAAAGGAAGGCAGCGGAGTAGCCGCCAACGTGCTCACACAAGCCGGCCTCAATGCGGCCGAGCTTGAGGAAAGAATTATGCAATCAACAGGCACATCTATGCCCACTGTCTTATCGCCGAACGACTTTACACCGCGCACAAAGCGCGTTATGCAGAACGCCGTTCGCATAGCCTCGCACACAGGCGCGGGCTACGTCGGCACGGAGCATATTCTTATGAGTATTATGCAGGAGACCGACAGCTACGCCTACAATTTCCTCACCGAGCTCGGCGTAAATCTCAACACCGTTATGGATTCTGCCGAGGACATCGTCGGCGATTCTGATACAGAATCGAATACATCAAGCGGCAACACTCAGTCTCTCGACAAATTCGGCAGAGACCTCACCAAGGCCGCAAAATCAGGCGAGATTGACCCCGTTATAGGCAGGGAAAAGGAGATAGAGCGCGTTATACAGATTCTATCCCGCCGCACAAAAAACAATCCTGTTTTAATCGGCGAGCCCGGCGTGGGCAAGACTGCCGTTGCAGAGGGTCTTGCGCTCAAAATAGTCGAGGGTCAGGTTCCCGAAATTCTTAAGGATAAGAGAATCGTCAGCCTTGACCTCAACGGTATGGTTGCAGGCTCGAAGTACCGCGGCGAGTTCG
This sequence comes from Ruminococcus sp., assembly GCA_022510945.1. Taxonomy (GTDB): domain Bacteria; phylum Bacillota; class Clostridia; order Oscillospirales; family Acutalibacteraceae; genus Ruminococcoides. Next base: position 12,774 of record JAFLSK010000019.1, on the reverse strand, counting down.
AGGAGCGCATAAAGAGCGCAATCGACGACGTTAAGAAGGATAAGAACGTTATCCTTTTCATCGACGAGCTCCACACAATTGTCGGCGCAGGCTCAGCCGAAGGCTCAATGGACGCGGCAAATATTCTGAAACCCTCGCTTGCGCGCGGTGATTTTCAGGTAATAGGCGCGACCACAATCTCCGAGTATAGAAAGTACATCGAGAAGGACGCCGCTTTGGAGCGACGTTTCCAGCCCGTTACGGTTGGCGAGCCGAGCGAGGAAGAGACAGTGCAAATCCTCGAGGGTCTGCGCGACCGCTACGAAGCCCACCACAAGGTCAAGATTTCCGACGAGGCTATCAAGGCGGCAGTAACGCTTTCATCGAGATATATTTCCGACCGCTTCCTACCCGACAAGGCTATTGACCTCATCGACGAATCCGCCTCAAAGGTGCGTTTGCAGAGTCTTACCGCTCCGCCTAACCTCAAGGAGATGGAGGATAAGATTAAATCCCTCGAAGCAGAGAAATCGAGCGCTGTCAACGAGCAGGAGTTCGAGCGCGCCGCAAAGCTTAGAGACGAACAGAAAGAGCTCAAGGAGCTTCTTGATAACGAAAAGAAGAAGTGGCAGGACAGCCAGAACGGCACAACAGGCGAGGTTACAGCGGAAAATATCGCGCAGATTGTGTCCGACTGGACGGGTATCCCTGTAGTTCAGCTCACCGAAGAGGAGAGCGAGCGATTGCTCAGAATGGAGAGCATACTCCACGACAGAGTTGTCGGACAGGACGAGGCTGTAAAAGCCGTTGCCAAGGCTATCCGCCGCGGCAGGGTAGGGCTCAAGGACCCGAAACGCCCCGTAGGCTCGTTCATCTTCTTAGGCCCCACGGGCGTCGGTAAAACCGAGCTGTGCAAAGCGCTGGCGCAGGCAATGTTCGGCGACGAGAACGCTATGATTCGTCTCGATATGTCTGAGTTTATGGAAAAACACACCGTCAGCAAGCTGATCGGCTCGCCTCCGGGTTACGTCGGCTTTGACGAGGGCAGTAATTTCACTGAGCAGGTACGCAGAAAGCCGTACTCGGTAATCCTCTTCGACGAGATTGAAAAGGCTCACCCCGACGTGTTTAATACACTGCTCCAGATCCTCGACGACGGTCGTCTTACAGATTCGCAGGGTCGCACGGTTGACTTCAAAAACACGATTATAATTATGACCTCGAACGTCGGCGCAAGGCTCATTACCGAGAAGCAGAACGCTCTCGGTTTTGCGAGCAGCTCTTCTACCGACAATGAGGACGTCAGGGAGATTGTACTCTCTGAGCTCAAGAACACATTCCGTCCCGAGTTTCTAAACCGTATCGACGATATAATCGTATTCAGTAAGCTAACGCAAAACGAAATCAAGGAAATTGCATCAAAGATGCTCGAAAACCTCAAAGAGCGCCTTAAGTCGCTTGAAGTCGAAGTTGATTTTACGGACGAAGCAATTACCGCAATTTCAGACGAGGGATTCGACGACACATACGGTGCAAGACCGCTCAGGCGTGCAATCACGAGCAAAATCGAGGACGAACTCTCCGAGAGAATTCTCGACGGCACAGTTAAGAAGAATACAAAAGTTATCTGCACCTTTGAGGACGGCAAGTTCATATTTAAATAATAAAAATCCCACCTTCTCAGGTGGGATTTTTTGTGCCTATTAATTATCTTACGGATGCTACACTGTTATCTGTGGATTTGATTGTCTTCTTGCCAACCTTCTTGTTTGCAACAACCTTTACGTAGTAAGTACCCTTTTTAGTAATTTTCTTTTTACCGAACTTCTTGATTGTGAAGGAGGTTTTCTTTGTTGTGCCTGCCTTCTTGAAGCCGCCGTTTGCGCTCTTTGAGATGTAAACAGTGTAGTTTGTAGCTCCCTTGAACTTGTTCCAGCTTGCTTTTATATTTGTTTTCTTAATCTTCTTTGCGGATACGTTTGCGCCGTAGCCAAAGTATTTGTAGTCTGACCAAGTGCCGTATTTTGTCTTGTTTGTAGCGGAAATTGTTGTATAGGCTCTCATTCTGATTTTGTAAAATTGACCGCGTTTTGCATCGACTGACGGAGTCTGGCTACTGCCCGAGAATACCTTCTTGTTCTTTGCGTCATAAACCGCATACTGGTAGTTAGAGGCAAAAGGCACCTTTGAAGTGGAGCAGGATACAAGCTGCAAGCCCGAGTAGATTACATCGACTACAGGGGTATTAACCTTTTTAGGTGTGAGCTTAATTTCGTCTGCGGTGATTGCGAAAGAATCCCAAGAGTAAATGTACTCGTAAATTTTTTCGGCTGTATATGCAGCACCCTCTCTGATTGGCTTAACAAAAATTTTGGATTCGAGAGCGGTTTTGTTGTTCATACCTTTGAGTGTGTATGTTGTGTCTTTTGTAGTAGCGATTACCTTTTCCTGACCATTAAACTCACACACTCTGTACGCTGTTGCGCCTTCTACAGCGTCCCACTTAAAGGTTGCGCTGTTTGTAGTGCAATCTGTCTGTACGAAACTCTTTGTCTCTTCCGGAACAGTTACGATCTCGAGCGGCTCAGACCATTCGCCCGGTACATCGTCAATCTTAGCTCTTACTCTTGCGTAGTAGCTTTTACCTGCGCTCAGATTGGTTGTATAGTAATCTGTGAAATAATAGTCATCTCTGACTGTCTGGAGATCGTCGAGAGTTTTGCCCATCTGAATCTCATATTTTACGTTCTGACCGAAAACCGGCTCCCATTCAAAATCTACTCTGTTGGTTTCAGCGTTTGTCTGCTTAAGACCCGATACAGTCTCAACAGCGGCGCCTGCGCCTACAGGGATTGCAATAGAAAGTAAAATTGCAATCGAAATAATTAATGCTGATATTCTTTTCATAGTCTTTTCCTCCTTTGAACTATTGTAATTATTATACATTTTGGAAATTAAAGTGTCAATATTTATAATTCTGATACAGAATAATTAATTGTAAAAATAATACTAAATATAAAATATATCGTTGTGTGTTTTGATGAATGTGTTTTATTAGTTTTAAAAAATTAAACAGTAAAAACCGCCTGTGTGCAGACGGTTTTAGATATTAGTTATAAGTTTATCACTCCGCACGCAATTTTCTCGCCTGCGTTACCCGACGGTTGAGTGTCGAAATCATCGGGGTTCATATGAATAATTATGGTTCTACCGATTATGTCCCTGATTTTAAATCTGTCAGTAACGAACGCAAGGTATGCACTCCCGCTGTTTGAGAGCAGCGGTGGAAAATCTCCGGCATGCTCGGGGTGTGGAGATTTCTCGGGATTAAAATGCGCGCCCGCATCGGCAAATTCATCGCTTTCGTTGCCACTGCAGTTTTTGCCGTCGTGCAGATGAAAAGCAAAAAATCCGCTGTCCGTTTTGGGTAAATTTTCTACGCTTGCTACGACAAGTACGCTGTCTTGCAACCGATAAAAAAGCACTTCTCCTCTTAAAGTCGGATATTCTTCTCCGCCTTTTATTTTTGCTCTCGCGTTCGGTGCGTGATACACCTGCGCCATCGCTATTTGTTCCGCGTTATATTCGAGTTTCATAGTAATCACCAATACACTATATGAATAAACAGAGCGTCGGTGAAAAAGAAAAGCAACCGATTAACGGTCGCTTTTTGTTAAATCTTGTGAGCCAAGGCTCTCTGGAGCCACGCGTCCGCAACGTCCATAGCTACGAACAGACCCTGCTTTTCGCCGGACCTCACGAGCTGACGTCTCGGAGAAAGTCCGGGGTCGGTCGCCATAAGCTGAATCGCTACCTTATCGGCGATTTCAACTCCGTTAACTTCCTTCTTGCTCTTTATGATGAGGTGGATAACATATTCCTCGTCCATTTTTCCGTAGTAAATCTCGTCGCCGCAGCGCACGAGAGGTCTGCCCTTATAGGTAGGGAATTCCTGCTTTTCAGCCACAAAGCATCTTCCTTTCGTTAAATATTAAGGTACGATTTCACCAGTGCTTCCAGCAAATCGTCGCGATCAATACGGCTAATAAGATTGCGCGCGTTGCAGTAGGTGGTTATGTAGGTCGGATCCTCCGAGAGAATATAACCTACAATCTGATTGATAGGGTTATAGCCTTTCTCCTCGAGCGCTTTGTAAACCGTGTTGAGCGTTGTCTTAATCTGGTCGTCTCTATTGTCGCTGATTGAGAATATCATTGTCTTGTCGTTCACGGAAACACCTCCATTTCAAAATTCTAATTCACAATAATAATACCACATCTGTTATAATATTGTCAACCATTAAACACTAAATGAAGGCGGTCACCTGAAAATGACCGCCTATAAATATATCAGTTTATCCTCTGAGATTAACTCCGATTCCCTTAAGGTTTTCGATAATTTTGTCCATAATCTCCTGAACTTCCGCAGAGGAGAGCGTTCTCTCGTTTGACGAGAACTCAAACCTTACCGTAATGCTGTGGATAGTTTCGGTATCGTATGTGTCCACAATTTTTGTACCCTTGAGGATATCCTCTCCTACGCCTTTCCAGCACTTCATCAGCTGACTAAAGAAGGTACCTGCCTTCAACTCAAGGCTGAGGTCGTATGTCATCGGCGGGAATTTGGACGGCTCGCTGTACTGAATACTTGCGTTTTCGATTCCCGCAAATTTCTCTACATCAATCTCAGCGAATACAATATTAGCCTTTTTGTCGATTTTCTTGCCGACTACAGGGTGAACAATGCCGATTGTACCGATTACTTCTCCGTCGAGAATAATCTCGTTGAGGTTTATCGGGTGCTCGTAGCTGTGAGTAGCCTCTGTCGCCTTAAAGCTTAGCGTTTTGTGTTTGAGGTCGTCGCTTATGGTCGCTAAAATGTCTCTGAGTTTAAAGTAGAGCGACTTCATATCGCAGGTCTTGTCGTAGAGTGTGATAGCTAACTTCTTGCGCTCAACGCACAGGTTGTTCTCGTCAACACCTTCAACAACGCGTCCTACCTCGAAAATGCCATACTCCGGAGCATAGCCTACGTTCGACTTAACCTGACATAGCTGAGTCGGTATAATCGATTTCCTGATTGTTTCGATATTCGGGTTTGTAGCGTTCAAAAGCTTTATGTTCTCCTCAACGGGAATACCGAGAGCCTTCTGCTCGTCAAAGTACGCCCATACATAGGAGTGTACCTCGTGGAGGTTGTAACGCTTAACGAGCATATCCTTTATCTTCTCCTCGTCGCTCTTAACCGCGTCCATACGAACGGGATAAAGGGGAGAGAGCGTCGTGTTGATTTCAAAGTTGTCGTAGCCGTAAATACGAGTGATTTCCTCGATGATATCAGCCTTAATCGTAACGTCCTTTGTTGCTCTCCACGACGGAACAATAACGGTAAAGTTGTCGCTTTCAAGTTCAACCTTAAAGCCGAGAGATGTGAGGGTATTCACAATCGTCTCGTTGTCGATTTCAATGCCCGTGTAGCGGTCAACATAGGCTTTGTCAAAGCTGAGCGTTACCGTGTCGTACTTGTAAGCGTACTCGTCGGTGAGCGCGGACACAACCTTAATACCGCCGTCGCTGTCTCTGAGCAGCTTAACAAATCTCGCGATAGCCGTAACAGTCATTTCGGGGTCGAGCGACTTCTCGTAACGCATAGACGCGTCGGTTCTGTGACCAAGCCTTACGCTCGACTTACGGATTGAGGAGGCGTCGAAGGTAGCCGACTCGAGTGTGAGCGTGGTCGTGTCGTCGACAATTTCGGAGTCAAGACCGCCCATAATACCCGCAATCGCCACGGGAGTGTCGCCGTTGCAAATCATCAGTGTGTTTTGGTCGATATTTCTGTCTACGCCGTCGAGCGTCTGGAACGTGAACGGCTCGTCAAAACGCTTGATTCTGATGTTCTCCACCTTGCGCGAGTCGAACGCGTGCATCGGCTGACCCATTTCGAGCATAAGGTAGTTCGTGAGGTCAGCGAGGAAGTTAATCGCTCTCATACCGCAGTAGTAGAGTCGGATTCGCATATTAACGGGACTTACCGTTCTGTTGATGTTCTCAACCTGTAAAGAGGAGTATCTCTGACAGAGCGGGTCCTCGATCTTCATATCAATTTTCGGGAGATTGTCGTGCTTGCTAAGGTCGTCGACGTCGAGAGCCTTGAGCGGTCTGTTCGCAAGAGCCGCGAACTCGCGCGCAATTCCGTAGTGACCCCAAAGGTCGGGACGGTTGGTGAGCGACTTGTTGTCAACCTCAAAGACAATATCGTCGATTTCGTAAATATCTTTGAGCTCCGTGCCGTTCTTTACGTCATCGGTGATTTCCATAATGCCCGAGTTGTCGTCGCTGATACCAACCTCAGCCTCGGAGCAGCACATTCCGTTTGACGTAAAGCCCGCTAATTTTCTCGGAGCGATAGTGATTTCGCCGATTTTTGCGCCAAGCTTTGCGAACGCGGTTTTCATACCTACTCTTACGTTAGGCGCTCCGCACACAACGTCGGTAAGCTCGTCTTCGCCGATGTCGACCTTGAGAAGGTGAAGCTTTTTGCTTTCTGGGTGATTTTCAACGGACTTTATTTCCGCCACAACAATGCCTGAAATATCCGAGCCTTTAAAGAAAATCTCGTTTTCAACCTCTGCTGTGGATAAGGAGAACTGCTGGATAAGCTCAACCTTGTCGAGACCGCTGAGGTCAACGAAGTCTGAAATCCAATTCATTGATAAAAACATAGTGTACCCTCCTTATTCTTCGTCGTCAGTGAACTGCGACAGTACCTTAAGGCTGCCGCTGTTGAGGTCGCGGATATCCTTAATGCCGTACTTCATCATAGCAAGGCGCGTAAGTCCGAGTCCGAACGCAAAGCCTGTGTACTCCTCGGGGTCAATACCGCCTTCTTTAAGCACCTCGGGGTGAATCATACCGCACGGGCACAGCTCAAGCCAGCCGCTGTGGTTGCACGACGGACATCCGTCGCCGCCGCAGATAAGGCAGTTGATGTCAAGCTCAAAGCCGGGCTCAACGAACGGGAAAAATCCAGGGCGCAGGCGCACCTTGATGTCTCTTTGGAATACCTCGGAGAGCATTGTTTTCATAAAGTAAATGAGGTTAGATATGTTGATATTTTTGTCAACCATAACGCCTTCCATCTGGAAGAAGGTGTTTTCGTGAGTCGCGTCAGTAGCCTCGTTTCTGAAGCAGCGACCGGGGAAGATAGCCTTAATCGGAACGCCGTTTTCGATGAGGTTCTTGCCGTATTTTCTGAGAATTGCGTTCTGTGCCGCGGAGGTCTGTGATTTTAAAAGCTGACCGTTCTCGAGGTAGTATGTGTCCTGCATATCGCGCGCAGGGTGATCCTTCGGGATATTTACCGCCTCAAAGCACTCGTAGTCCGTAACAACCTCCGAGTAGTCCTCAACCGTAAATCCCATAGACTTGAAGATTGTTTCGCACTGTCTCTGTACGAGTGTAATCGGGTGATACGAGCCGCGCTCAAGGTCGACCGGAGTTGTGATGTCGAACTGCGGCATAGCGGCGATTTCAAGCTCAATTTCCTTCTGTTTGAGCTCGGTTGTCTTTTTCTCAATCGCCTTAGCGACAGAGCCCTTAAGTTCGTTTACCTTTTTGCCGAACTCTTTTCTTTCCTCGTTCGAGAGGTCCTTCATACCCTTGAGCAGGTCTGTGATTGTGCCCTTCTTGCCGAGATGCGCAATCCTTATCGCTTCAAGCTCAACAAGGCTCTCGATTTTCTGAAGTTCTTCACCAATCTGATGTTTAAGACTTCTGATTTTCTCGTCCATATTTACCTCCATAAATATAAAGTATAAGGTGGTTATTTTTCTTTAAAAGAAAATCCCTCCGCAGGCACAAGCCTGAGAAGGGACGAACTAAATCCGCGGTACCACCCTGATTTTTGCATCATAAAGAGCAAACACTCCTCCGACATATAACGGTGTCCACCGTTGAGGCCTACTAAAAATTTCAGTCTCACCGCTCAGAAGGGAACTTCACCTTTCGCGCCAAGCCGTCGGCTCTCAGCCCCGACCGACAGTCTCTTTACAAAGCGCCTGAAACGCTACTTCCTTCGTCACTGCGTTATCAAGAGATATGATAACATTTTATTTGCGATTATGCAAGACTTTTGTTGAAAAAAATGTTCTGTTATGTTATTATATCAACAGAATTATAAAAGGAGAACTATAATGAACGATATATTTATAGAACAACTTGTGAAAAGAAAACGCACCGTAAAAAACAGGATTATCTTTATCTTCTCGATACTTATGGTGATACTCGTGCCGCTTACCTTGATTGTACTTTCGACGAGCGGCATAATCATTCCGTACTTTATCTACATCGCGTTCTTTGCGCTTTTGTTCGGAATCTGGCTTTTGTGGTATATCCGCTCCCACCAGAACGTCGAGTTTGAATATCAGATGGTTCAGGACACGCTCGTTGTAAGCAAGATTATCGCTAAACGCAAACGCAAGGAAATGCTCCGCCTCGATGTTCGCACATTCGATGTGCTTGCAAAAGGCAATGAGCCCGAGCTTCAAAAGTTGAATTTTAGTAAGCTTTACGATGCTGCAATAAACTCGAGTGACGACGAAAACACCTACTATGCAGTGTATCAGCACGCAGGCTACGGAAGATGCGCTCTGCAGTTCAACCCCGAGGAAAAGGTGCTCAACGCTATGAAACCGTACCTCAAAAAGGATATTGTCCTTAAGATTTTCTACCATAGAGGTTGAGATGAAATATCAAATTGACAAAAATATAGTTAAAGCGGCGGTAAAAAAGCGCCCCGCTGACTCCGATAAAACCACTGTCGGTACACTTCTTAGCATCTGCGGCAGCTACGGAATGGCAGGCGCGGCGATTATGTCCGCGAAGTCTGCTTTGCGCAGCGGAATCGGACTGCTCAAGCTTGCTGTTCCTGACGAGATTTATCCGATTATAGCGCCCTCAATCCCCGAGGCGGTATTCCTGCCGACTAAGGATATCGCGACTCTTGATATTGCCGAAAAGTCGAAATACTGCGGCGCGGTGCTCGCCGGTTGCGGGTTCGGAATTTGTGACAGTACAAGAGCGATTGTAAAAAATATGATAGATAAATTGACCGTGCCGATGGTTTTTGATGCAGACGCGCTCAACGTCATCGCTGAAAATACGGGAATTCTCCGTGGCGCAAAGGCCCCGATAATCCTCACTCCACACGACCGCGAGTTTTCGCGCCTTGCAAATCTCAGCGTAGACGAAGTCAAGGAAAATAGGGAAGAGCTCGCGCTCGCTTTTGCAAAGGAACACGGCGTTATCATCGTACTTAAAGGCCATATCACAATCGTTGCAAACCCTGACGGCGACGTTCTTTACAACGACATCGTCGGCAACGCAGGAATGTCCTCGGGCGGCAGCGGCGATGTGCTTGCCGGAATTATTGCCTCTCTAACCGCACAGGGCGGCAATCCGTTTAAGTGCGCCGCGGCGGGTGTGTATCTCCACGGTCTCGCAGGCGATATAGCAAAGGATAAATTCGGCGAAATCTCTATGCTCCCGACCGATATTATTGACTGCCTGTCGGAGTCTTTCAAAAGATGTGGATTAAATTAAATTACGAAGTCTAAATAGTAGTTAAAAAAACATATAAATACAGCAGAGGTGATTCTATGAAAAAACTACCCCTGCTGTTTTTTTGCGTCATTTTTTTCTTTACTTCCTGTTCTTCAGAGCCCGCGCCGCTTGCGCGTAGCTTTACCGCTAACGTTACAGCGACTTGCAACGGAATAAAAACCCGCGCAAAGGTAAGTGCCGAAGAGCACAACCTACTCACCGTTACTATGTATTCGCCAAAGGCAGTGCGCGGATATACCTACACCTACAAGGACGGCGGTATTAATATCTCAAGCGGTAATATGAACATAGATGCCGACGGCGACTACCTCCCGCCGACGGCATTCCCGCAGATTATCTATAACGTCCTTTGCACGATAGGTCAGGAGGATAACTGCACAGTAAACGGAATTTATAATTCTTCTGTAGAATATAAAGGCGCTTCATCAAGCGGGAAATACACCCTGCGCGCTGATTTTTCAACAGGTGCGCTCGAAAGCATAAAAATCAGTGCTATAAATTTTTCTGCAACCTTTAAGTCCGTAGAGCTTTCAAAATAATCACCATACGACTTCCGAAAAATATAATGATAACAGTATAAACTATTTCTAATAGGCAAAAATACTATTACATTAACTTTTCGGAGGTAAATCCCTTGAGTATAAAACGTGGAGATATTTATTACGCGGATCTTTCGCCCGTAGTCGGCTCGGAGCAGGGCGGAGTTCGCCCCGTGCTCATTGTCCAAAACGACGTCGGAAACCGCTACAGCCCAACCGTCATCGCTGCCGCAATCACAAGCCAACAGTCAAAGGCAAAGCTACCGACCCATATCCCGATTGAGGCTCGCGGCTGTGGCCTGCAAAAGGACAGCGTAGTGCTGTTAGAGCAGATACGCACTATCGACAAACAACGCCTGAAGGAGCGTATGGGTGCTGTTGACGAAAGCTCTATGAACCGCGTCAATGACGCAATCTCAATTTCATTCGGTTTAAACTAATCTTAGCTACATAAATTATGTAGCAAAAATCCCGCCGTCTTATGACAGCGGGATTTTACTTTACTCAAAACAAGCGAGCAATTTGTCAACCTTATCTGTGTTTTCCCATTTAACGCCCAAATCCTCGCGTCCCATATGTCCGTACGCAGCAACAGGGAGGTAGCGCGTGTTCGTTAAATCGAGCTCTCTGATTATCGACTGCGGTCTGCAATCGAACACTTTCTTAACGGCATCGGAAAGCTTTTCATCGCTGTATTTTCCTGTACCGAAGGTGTCCACCATAATCGAAACAGGCTTTGCAACGCCGATAGCGTAAGCAAGCTGAACCTCGCACTTCTTCGCAAGCTTAGCTGCGACAATATTTTTTGCGATATATCTGCTGTAGTAAGCCGCGCTGCGGTCAACCTTAGTCGGGTCCTTGCCGCTGAATGCGCCGCCGCCGTGGCGCGAAAATCCGCCGTAGGTGTCGACGATAATCTTTCTGCCCGTAAGTCCCGAGTCGCCCACAGGACCTCCGATAACGAATCTGCCTGTCGGGTTGATGAAGATTTTCGTGCCGACAAAAAGGTTTTCGGGGATAATCGGCTTTATAACGTATTCGGTGATGTCTTTTCTTATCTGCTCGAGTGTAATCTCCTCGTCGTGCTGAGTCGATACAACAACCGTGTCAATTCTGACAGGCTTTGAGTCGTCGTACTCAACCGTCACCTGAGTCTTGCCGTCGGGTCTGAGGTAGGGGAGAGTTCCGTCTTTTCTGACCTTCGTCAGCTGCTTCGAAAGCTTGTGCGCAAGAGAAATCGGAAGCGGCATAAGCTCCTCTGTCTCGTCGCACGCGTAGCCGAACATCATACCTTGATCGCCCGCGCCGATTTGGTTGTCGCTGTCGTTTTCGCCGTCCTTAAGCTCGTAGCTTTCGTTAACGCCCATAGCGATGTCCGCGCTCTGCGAGTCAATAGATGTAAGTACCGCGCAGGTGTCGCCGTCAAATCCGCACTTCGGGTCGTTATAGCCGATGTCGTTGATGACCTTTCGCGCAATAGTCGGAATGTCAACGTAGCACTCTGTCGAAATCTCGCCCATAACGTGCACCATACCTGTCGTAACAGTAGTTTCGCACGCAACGTGAGCGTTCTTGTCTTTTTCTAAAATAGCGTCAAGCACAGCGTCGGAAATCTGATCGCACACCTTGTCGGGATGTCCCTCCGTAACCGACTCTGAAGTGAATAATAATTTACTCATTTTAAAATCTCCTTCCATAAAAAAATCACCGTTCTACCGAACAGTGAATAGCGTTACTCATCTTTCGGTAATTACCGCAGGAATTGGCACCTTGCAGCCGCAGGTTGCCGGACGTCACAGGGCCTGACCCTCAGTCACTCTTGATAAGTCTATCAAATTATGTTGTTATTATATACTTTATGCCGCAACTTGTCAATAGAAGCAAAAAAGAAAGGGCCGCCATCAGGCAGCCCTAAGGTTAATTTCAAGCAATTTCCTCGAGTGAGCAGGAGCAAGAGCTGAGACCGTGCTTTACTCTGTCCTCAACCTCTGTACGCTTAGCGTTGTTGAAGCGGTCGAGTGTACCGACAAGGTAGCCTGTAATTCTTCTGATTCTCTCGAACGGAACCATATCATAGGTGTAGTTAACGTCTACATAATCGCCGTCTACAGTGAATGTAAAGGTCTTAAACTCCTTGTCTGGGTTTGCGTCCTTAATCTGCATAACGTATGTGTCGATTTCCTTTTTTGACAGTTCTCCGCCAATAACTTTGATGTCCATAAAAACCTTCCTTCCAAATCTTTAAATTTCTTTTTTCGAATTATCATCACACAATTATCATATACCTAAGTGCTCTATTTTGTGGAGCGTTTTTATTATATCACAATATATTGGTATTTACAAGAAATAGTTATTGGTTTTTATTTACAAATCTAAAGGTTCGTTATTGTGTAAAATAACTAAAAAGCCAACTTAAATTTCTCTATAAGAAAATATAAAATATATTTCTATGGTGTTTCGTACTCAACATTGACGAGAACAACACAACACAACTGAGTTGTTTGTCTTGTTTTTATGATGGAGATAACGAAAGTTCTACAATGATAAAATTTCTATCTCGCTTGTTGTGACGTGTGGTAGAGGTAAACGTTCATCAACGCAACGGGCTAAAAACAGTCCACAGGACTGTTTTC
>JAFLSK010000018.1 GCA_022510945.1 Ruminococcus sp. | reverse complement strand
AAACGAAAGCCGACCGCAACAAAACGGTCGGCAATTTTTACGCTTTTTCTTCCTTTAATACGCCTGATTTCTTAATATGCGTGCCGATTATTTCGGACACGTCGCTGACGGCGATAAACGCCGACGAATCAATCTCCTCTATAATATCCCGAAGCTCGTGAATCTCAAACCGCGTCAGCACGCAATAGAGCACAACCTTCTTACCGCTGACGAGTCCCTCACCCTCCATAATGGTTACGGTTCTGCCGAGCTGTTGGAAAATCTTCTCCGAAATCTCCTTCGCGTCATTTGTTATAATCATCGCGGCTTTGGTCTGTTCCATTCCGTTCTCGACTATGTCAAGCACCTTTGAGGTGATAAAGTATGTGAGCAAGCTGTACATAGCCCTATCAAAGCCGAACAGAAACCCTGCTATTATAAATATAAATATATTGAACACGAGGACTACCCTGCCGACAGAAAACTTGAATTTTTTGTTAAGCAGGATTGCCACCGTTTCCGTGCCGTCGAGACAGCCGCCGAACCGTATAACAAGCCCTACGCCCACACCGAGCAGAACACCGCCGAAGCTGACGGCGAGCAAATACTCGTTCGTAGCGCTCCGAAACGTCTCGAATATGTGCAAAAACGCCGAGAAAACAACCATACCGAATGCGGATTTTGCGATGAACATTTTGCCCATTTTCCGCGAGCCGATAATGAGAAACGGTATGTTGAAAACCACGGTAAGTATGCTGAGCGGAACACCCGTGAGGTTGTTTATCATAATGCCTATTCCGACTACACCGCCGTCGAGTATCGTGCACGGAACGAGGAACTCCTCAATCGCAAATGCCGCTATAATCGCACCGACCGCTATTCCGATGAAGTCAACGATTAATCTGAAATACCTGTTGCTGAGAATTGTATTTATGGTAATTACTCCCTTTCGTTTACATATAAACAGAAAAGGACAAAGCAGCTCTGTAAACTTCCTTGTCCCCGTTAATTTTAACACAGTGCTCGTTATTAGTCAATGCACAAATTCATCTCGTCCGGGATGATTTTTTCGGAAAGCTTTACGAGAAAATTAGAAAACGGCAGCAGAATCGCCGTGGTAAATATATTAAAAATCGAGTGGACGAGGGCAATTTCAATCGGGTTAATCGCCCTGTTAAAAAGACTTAGACGAAACACCGAATCAAGCACGCAGAAAATCGACAAACACACGACAGTTCCGATAATATTGAACAGGATATGTACAGCGGTCACGCGCTTTGCACTTTTGCTCACTCCGATTGACGAGAGCAGAGCAGTCGCGCAGGTGCCGATATTCTGCCCCATAATAATCGGAATAGCGGCACGGTAGGAGATTGAGCCCGTCATCGACAACGCCTGAAGAATACCGACGGACGCCGCAGACGATTGGATAATACCCGTAAAAAGCGCGCCGAACAGCACGCTTACAAGCGGACTTTTGAACGCTGTGAGCAAATGCTGAAAACCGTCCGTTCCCGCGAGCGGCGCGACGGCATTTTTCATCAGTTCCATTCCGTACATAAGCACGGAAAAGCCAAGCATAGCCGTGCCGACGTTGCGGCGTTTTTCCTTTTTGCTCATAAATATTATGATTCCCAAAACCGCGACGACGGGTGCGAAATTCTCGGGTTTGAGCAGGGATACAAAAAAGTTATCGCTCTCAATCCCCGTCATACCGAGTAGCCACGCGGTGAGCGTTGTGCCTATGTTGGAGCCCATAATTACGCCGACCGTCTGACTAAGTCGCATAAGACCCGAGTTCACGAGCCCGACGAGCATAACGGTCACCGCCGACGAGGACTGCACCGCGACGGTTATTCCTGCGCCGAGCGCAAGGCTTCTGAGTGGATTTGAGGTCATTTTTTCGAGTGTGTATTCAAGCCTTCCGCCCGCAAGCTTTTCTAAGCTCTGCGACATAACGTGCATACCGAACAGAAAGAAAGCAAGTCCCCCACATAACGCAAATACTGAAAATATGTCCATAGGCCCTCCGTTTCTATATTATATCTATTACATTATGCTTCAGAATATGAAAAAAGCACCGCTCAAAGCGGTGCCGTGTAATTCTTTACTTTTTAGTGACTATGTTGTCCTGCGATTTAAAAATCGAGTTTTCGGGAACGTAGCCTCTGACGGGCGAGAGCGGATAGACGTTTGAATTTCTTCCGATAACCGTTCCGGGATTGAGAACGGAGTTGCAGCCGACCTCGACATTATCGCCAATCATCGCGCCGAATTTCTTAACGCCCGTCTCGACCTTTTTGCCGTCGAGCAGAACCGTGACGAGGCTCTTGTCGCTCTTGAGGTTTGAGGTGATAACACCCGCTCCCGTGTGCGACTTATAGCCCAAGATACTGTCTCCGACGTAGTTGTAGTGCGGCGTCTGTACGTTGTTAAAAAGGATAGAGTTTTTAAGTTCCGTAGAGTTTCCGACAACGGCATTTTTGCCGACAATCGCGCTGCCGCGGATAAATGCGCATTGGCGCACCTCGGCGTTCTCGTCGATAATAAGCGGGCCGTGGAGGTAAGCAGACGGGAACACGTTAGCGCTCTTTGCCACCCATATATCGTCGCCTATCTGCTCGAACTTATCCTTGTCGAGCGTAGGACCGAGTTCAAGTATAAAGCTGCTGATTTTCGACAGCGCCTCCCACGGATAGGTCACGCTTCCGAGCAGCTCGGCTGCGATAGTTTCGTCAAGGTTATAAAGATTTTTTACTTCAAGTCTTTTCATAATTTTATCCCCTTTTTCTGCCAATTTTAAGTATTTTATCTTCGAGTGAGAATTTTTTAAATATCCACGCAGCAAGCAGCCCGCTCGCTATACCCCACAACATTCCCGCGAACACGTCCGTCGGAAAGTGCACATAGTTATAAAGCCGCGAAAACCCGATAAGCGCGGCAACAATAAGTGTAATAACACCGACCTTTTTATTAATCTTAAAATAGGCGATTGCGCAGGCAAACGAACAGCTTGTGTGACCCGACGGAAAGCTGTAGCCTCTCTCCGCTCCCGCGTTTAACAGAAACGGCATAGCCGCACCGTGAAACTGTTCGTAGACGTGGTACGGGCGTATCCTGCCGATTAAATTCTTCGCAATCAACTCGCCGCTTAAAAAGCATATGAGCAACGCCGCAAGCGCAATCGCGCCCGCTGCGCGCGTTTTTTTGGGTATAAGCAATACTAAAGAAAGGACAATCCAGCCGATACCATTAGACGCAAAGTACGAAAACCCCGCCATAATCGGGTCGAGCAGGTCGCAGCGCAATCCCGAATAGATTGCGTCCAGCACAGCAAAATCGAAATTGTTTATTAATTCAAACAACCGTATATCTCCAATCTGAGTGGTTTAGATAAGTATATCACAGTTTTTTCAATTTGTATAGAAAAATTTGGAAGCACATATATGCCGCACGCCCTTTCGAGTCCCTTCGTTCTATATAATAGAAAAACAACACAACCAAATGGTTGTGTTGTTTTTCTATGGTGGGCCATCAGGGACTCGAACCCCGGACCATTCGGTTATGAGCCGAGTGCTCTAACCAACTGAGCTAATGGCCCTTGCTTTTACGCGAGTGTTATTATAGCAATTTTCAGCTTTATTGTCAATAGAAATATACATACTATCAAAATTTTTACACGCCCAAAATTTTCGGCGTGAATATAACTAACCTTATTTTCTATAGGATTCACCTATGTGTTGACTTAATAATAATTTAAAAATAATTGCGCATTGCGAATTGGGAATTGCGAATTAACAAGCCTCACATTTTCTCTTGTTCCACATATGATATAAAGCAGGACAACCCTGCGAAAGGAGGCGAGAAAATGTCAGCTATTGACGGAAAAATTCTACTCACAAAAAACGACAGCTACAAAGCGCACCAAAAGATGACCCCGAAGGGAATCGTCGTACACTCCACCGCCGCGGACAACCCGTATATCCGCCGCTACGTTCAGCCAGACGACGGAATTATCGGCAAAAACCAATACGGCAACGACTGGAACCGAAGCGGAGTCTACACCAGCGTTCACGCCTTCATCGGCAAGGACAAGAACGGCACAGTCAAAACGTACCAGACCCTGCCGTTTGACATCTGCTGCTGGGGAGTCGGCGAAGGCAGCAAGGGCTCGTACAACTACAACCCCGCGTATATCCAGTTCGAGATGTGCGAGGACGACCACTCGGACAAAAGCTACTGCAAAAAGGTCTACGACAAATCCGTTACCTTCGCGGCGTACCTGTGCAAAAAGTACAACATCAAGCCCTCAAAAATAGTAAGTCACAAGGAAGCCCACGAGCAGGGCTACGGCTCTGCCCACACCGACCCCGACAACTGGTGGGGCAAGTTCGGATACACTATGGACGGATTTAGAAAAGCTGTCAAGGCAAAGCTTAAAGAAAAGGTAAAGACAAAGAAGAAGAGTAACCTCTATACCAAGGATTACAAGGATCCCGTCGGCAACGCCGTACCCTATATCACGGTCAAGAAAGGAACCGAGGTAACGTGGAAATCCGACGACGGCTACGGTTGGTCGAAGATTAATTACGACAGCAAAACCTACTATATTATGAACGGAAACCTTAAGAAGTCCGGACTTTCAAAATGTATGAAGAAAAAGCTTACTAAGAATATAAAAGCTTTTATGGTAAAAAACAAAAAGCTTGTGAAACCTGCAAAAACCATCAAAAAAGGAAAAACTATAAAAATCATCTGCATTATCCTCAGCGGAAAATATCAGGGATATTATTATATTAAATGCGGAACACACTATTATTATACTACTAAGATATAAAAATCAGCCGGCGGTGCAAAATGCGCCGCCGGCTGTTAGAATTTATGTTATTATTCAGCAGCTTTTTTACCGACCATTTTTACACACACAACCATAGCCACAGCGTACAACACGAGAGTCGCAATCAGGATATAGTCGTATGTATTATTAGTCGCGCTGAGGATAAGCTCGGACATATTGTTGCCCGTAAGTCCCGCTACCGCCCACGCGGAGAGCGTGAGTCCGTGGATTTTGCTAATTTTATCCATACCAAAGCGCTCCGAAAGCAATGCGGGTAAAGTCGAGAAACCGCCGCCGTAGCCTAAGTTTACGACAATCAGCAGAAGAATAGCAATCGCGCCGAAAATCACCGACTTGCTGCCGTTCGTGATTGAGAACGGAGCGAGCGCAACAGCAGTCGCGACGATACAGCTCGCGAAAATGATTTTGTAGACAGTGTTGCGTTCCTTGAGCTTATCGGAAAGTGACGAGTAGCCGATTCTGCCGAGTGCGTTGAACGCCGCAGTTACGGACGGCACAATGCTGATGACCGCGAGCAGGAATGCCGCTCCCGCAAACGCCGTGCCGAGTATCTGCTTTTCGTATGTAATCAGCGCAAGGCCGCAGTGGATGTTGAGGAAGAACATAATCCATATGCCGAGGAAGGTTTTATCCTTAAACATAGAAACAGCGTGAAACTCCGATTTCTTTCCGTCGGGCTCAACCCAGCCGTCGGGCTTTTTGAGGAGAAAATGACCGAGCATCATCAGTACGAAGTAAACCGCACCGAGGATATAGAACATCATAGCGATTCCGACGCTGTTCTGCAGCATTTCCATAATCGGCGTTGCGATTGCTTTAGCAAGTCCGAATCCCATAATCGAGATGCCCGTAGCGAGTCCTTTGCGGTCGGAAAACCACAGCATAAGCGTCTTTACGGGCGTTAAATAACCTACGCCGAGGCCGATACCCATAATGCAACCGTAGCTGATAAAAATACCGATAAGAGCGAGCACGCCCGAGGTGAACTGAATGAAAAATCCCGTGCCGACCATACCGAGCGTAAAGCAGATACAGGAAATCAGCGAGGACTTGTGGATATCCCGCTCGACCATTTTGCCCGCAAAAGCCGCCGACATACCGAGAAAGAAAATCGCAAGAGAAAAAGCCCAGCCCACAGCAAACGGTGACATACCGATTTGCTCAGAGATAGCCTGCTTGAACGTCGACCAGCAGTACACCGTGCCGACCGAGCAGTGAATAAGCAGCGCGGGAACGGCTGCCCTCATCCATTTGTTATTTAAAAACCCCATAACTTAACCCCTTAAGTCTAAATACATAAGATTATTCTAACATAGTGAACGGGCTAATTCAATTAGCCCGTTTTTCGATATTTAGTAGCAGTTTTTAAAGTTTTTATATATTATGCACAATATATAGTCGGGATTGTTTAAAATGTAAAGAAAAAGCACCCTTGCGGGTGCCTTCAAATCAATCGGTAAAGTCGTACTCGTCAGCGTGAGCCTCTTTAAAGATTTCGTAAATCTTCTGCACGAGCTCGTCGTCGTCAACACCGACATAGCTCTCATTCTCATCATCAACGGACTCAATCTTGAGTACGATAACACCGTCCGCGTCCTCTACGTTTTCGATAAGAACAACGTACTCGTCGCCGTCGTATCCGATAGTGTCGAGATACTCGAACTCGGTTGTGTTACCCTCTTCGTCGGTAAGCTCGACGATTATAGCCTCTTCCTCGTTAAACTCGTCGTTTATAATATCTGTCATTTGTATCACTCCTTGTCAAGTATAAATCAAGTGTACCCTATTTGGAGACAAAATGCAACACCTATTTTTCTTCCTTTTCCGCAAGGTACTGCTCGAGCTGCTCCGTCCAGTAACGCTTGTCCTCGTCGGTGATTGCGCGGTGCACCCTGCAAGGGTTTCCGAATGCGACGACGTTGTCGGGAATATCCTTTGTAACGACAGAGCCCGAGCCGATAACGACGTTACTGCCGATGGTCACACCCGCATTGATAGTCACGCCTCCGCCAATCCAGACGTCGTCGCCTATTTTTATCCCGTCAGCATATTCGAGTCCTGTCTTGCGTACAGCCGAGTCAATCGGGTGGAGAGCGGTGTAGATTCCGCACATCGGGCCGATAAACACATTCTCGCCGATAGTAACAGGCGCGCAGTCGAGTATGTGCAGATTGTAGTTTGCGTAGAAGTTCTCGCCGACAGTAATATTCTTTCCGTAGTCGCAGTAGAACGGCGGCTCAATATATACATCATCACCGCAACCACCGAGAATCCCCCTGAGCGTTTCGATCCTTTCGGGGAGCCTATCCATAGTCAGGTTATTGAATTTATAAAGCTTCAGTTTGCAATCGCGCATATCAGCGCGCAGCTCGTCGTCAAGCGCCATATATGGCTTGCCCGAGAGCATTCTTTCCTTGTCGGTCATAATAATCACCTCACGCATAGTATAACATAACCATTGCAAAAATCAATGTGTTTTAATAAAGAAAAGGCCGTCTTACGACAGCCTTTCCGAGTCAATTTATGATTTTTTCTTAGATGTTAACTTAGCCATAATCGCGAACGCTACGCACAGCACAACACCGATTGCACTCACGATACCGATAAATCCAATGTTAACGTTCGTGATAAGTGAGAAATCAAGCTCGCCGCTTTCGGGGTTCTGGAGTGGTGCGAAAACCATAACCGCATCAATAATAACAGCAACCATAGCCGACAGAAGGCTTAAAGCGGAGAAAACAGCAGTAGTGACTGAGCTCTTCTCCTTCTTTGCGCGGCTTATTGTATCGCCGCCGAAGTCGAGCGCGCTGAACAGCCAGAAGGTCACAACAGCGTTAATAATTATTTCGGGAATCATATATGTTGCGTTGTAACTCAACGAGTATAGCAGAGCAGCGGTGGTCGGAATAGAAATACCTGCCCATACTGTGCAGCCCGAGATAACGTGGAAAATATAGCGTATAACGCACACTAATACTGCGCCGAGGGTCGCAGCAACTGCGGGGTTATCAATCTTCTTTCGGAAAATACCCGCAAGTCCCACGAACGAGAACGCAAATACATAATCCAGCAGGACAATTGCCACAGCGGCAGCGGCAGACGTAGCGTACGAGAGCGTTGACGCGCCAAGCAAAAGCTGGATAAGGCTATGTACAAAGCCCGCGAGAAGTCCCCACACTGTTCCGTAGCGGTATGCGATTACGATAAGCGGCACAAAGCTGAACGCCGTGATACTTCCGCCGTAGGGCAGGTCGAGAAGCTTCAACATACTAAGCACTGTAGCCAGCGCAATCATAAGCGCGGTTTCGGTGAGTTTCAAAACATTTTTCTTACTCATTTTAATTTCCATTGCCTTTCCGCCCACAAAAATAAATTTATATTTCCTACAACCTTACCGTGGGCGGATAAGGCATATATGGAAATTCAGCCATCGCTCGTTGCCGCAAAGCGGCAAACTGAGCGGGCAATATAAACCGAGGTGGAGAAATAGTGTGGTATCCACACTATTTACTCCTTAAAAAAATTACTTATAAATCACGCGCAAAAGCGCGCAAAAACGGCACCGCAATGATGCAGTGCCGCAAATATACTATACGTCTGTTAAACAGCTACCTACGTCGGCATTACCCGCATCAGGTTATAGGGTCAAAGGTCACACCTTTATCTCAGCCGCTTTAGCAGCCCCCCTGTGTTCTATTGTGCTTATAGCTTACTATATTTTTTTTGTTCTGTCAACTACTTTATGATTTTCAGCGAAATATCGAACGCCTTCACCGAATGAGTAACAGCTCCCATTGAAATAATATCAACGCCTGTTTCCGCAACAGCACGGAGAGTTTCGTCGGTGATGCCGCCCGAAGCCTCTAACTTCGCCTTGCCCGCGGTGATTTCAACCGCCTTCTTCATATCATCACAGCTCATATTGTCGAGCATAATGATGTCAACGTCCACAGAGAGAGCCTCTTTTAACTCCTCAAGGTTTCTGACCTCGAGTTCAATTTTTACAGTATGACCTAACTTTTTGCGCAGAGTGTTCACGGCATTTGTGATGCCGCCGCCCGCGTCAACGTGGTTATCCTTTAGCATAGCGCAGTCGCTGAGGTTATAGCGGTGATTCTTTCCGCCGCCGACAGTGACAGCGTACTTCTCAATCGGTCTGAGACCGGGGAGTGTTTTCCGCGTGTCGGCAATCGAGGCGTTAGTGCCCTCGACGATTTTAACCGCCGTGTTCGTAGCAGTCGCAACGCCCGACATATGCTGAATAAGGTTTAGAGCCGTTCTCTCGCCTTTAAGGAGAGTTTTCGTCTTGCCGCTGATTTTAGCGATAATATCGCCTTTTTTGAGCTCGTCGCCGTCGTGCTTAAACACCTCGGCAGTAAAGTCGGGCTGAATCAGTTCGAACACTCTCAGCGCAATATCGAGTCCGCACAGCACTCCGTCAGCCTTAGCGATAAACTGAGCCGTTCCCTCCTGCTGTTCGGGGATAAGATAGTCGGTCGCTACATCAACGTAGTTAATATCCTCGAGCAGAGCATTTTCAATAAGCTTGTCCACATAAAATTTATTCAGCATCATAGGTTAATACCCTCTTTCAATTCGTCAAGAATAATTCCCGCTACCATAGCCGTTGAGCGCGCCTCAACGAAGTCGGCTGTGATTTCATAGTCCCCCGTTACAAGGTTGTTGAGGATTGCGTCAACCTTTTCAAAGCTTTCGTGATATTTCTCGGGCTTTGGTATTACGAAATATGTGTCCTGTAAAATCTCACGGATTTCGGTGCGTATGCCCGTGGGTAGCTTATTGCCATCAATTTTCGCGAGCTTCGGAGCCTCGCCGAGCGGCTTGCGACCGAATTTTTCAAGCTTAGCCATCATATGCTCGGCAGCTGTTCGCGAGTAAACGAGAGCCTCTAAAAGCGAATTGCTCGCGAGTCTGTTCGCGCCGTGAACGCCTGTGTGCGAACACTCGCCCGCGGCGTAAAGGCCGTCAATATTCGTCTGGGCGTTTGTGTCGACGTTTATGCCGCCCATAAGGTAGTGCTGGCACGGAAAAACAGGAATTCTGTCCTTCGTCATATCCACGCCCTCCTCGAGACAACGACTGTAAATCATCGGGAAACGCTCCTTGATAAACTCGGAGTCCTTGTGGGTTATATCGAGGTAGAACTGCTCGCTGTTCGTCTTTATCGACTCGCGGATAACCGCGTCGGAAACAACGTCCCTCGGCGCGAGCTCGCCGCGCGGGTCGTAGTCGAACGTAAAACGCTCACCCTTGCAGTTAAGATACACAGCGCCCTCGCCGCGCACAGCCTCGGAAATAAGAAAGCGTTCGCGCGAATTCTCGGCGGCGAAAGCCGTCGGGTGGAACTGGATGCGCGACAGGTGTCTTATCTCCGCGCCGAGCATATGCGCAAGCGCGATTCCGTCGCCGGTGGCGATGGCGGAGTTGGTGGTGTACTTGTACACGCGCCCGATACCGCCCGTCGCAATCAGCACGAACTGACAGCCTATCTGCACAGCCTCTCCGTCCTTCAGAACGTCGATGTAAAATCCGTTTTCGACCTTGTTGATTTCGTAAACGAGAGCGTTCTCCTCCATAGTTACGTTCGGCTTTTTCGAGACATTACTAATCAGCGTGTCTATAATTGCCTTGCCGGTCGAGTCCTTGTGATGGACGATTCTGTGGCGCGAATGTCCCGCCTCGAGCGTTTTCGAGAGCTCGCCGTCGCTCTCAACGTCAAACTCTACACCTAACTTATTAAGGCGCAACACGTCCTGCGGACCTTCGCTGACTAATTTTTCAACAGCGGAGAGGTTATTCTTGAACTTGCCCGCGATGAGCGTGTCGGCGATATGAAGTCTATAATTATCGTTGTCCCTGTCGAGCACGGCGGCTACTCCGCCCTGCGCAAGCGATGAATTTGACAACGGAAACTCGCGCTTTGACAGCACAAGTACCGAAATATCCTCGCTAAACCGAAGCGACGCATAAAGTCCCGCGACGCCCGAGCCGACGATTGCAACATCGTATTGTTTGTCCATAAAGATTGCTCCATTTGGTTTACAAATTTCTACTAATATACTATACTATTAGATATAGTATACTACTAAAATCGTCAATAGTAAATATCTAATTCCAAAATAAGTAGCAAAGAGGTTTTTATGTCGTTAATCGAAACAGAAGAAAAAGTTCCGCGCGCACTGCTCGTGTCGGTTGATACAGGAAAATTCGACGCAGAGTCGAGCCTTGACGAGCTGTGCGAACTCGTCGAGAGTGCAGGCGCAGAGCCTGTGCTTACGGTACTGCAAAAGCTCGACCGTCCCGAGACGGCGACCTTCGTCGGCAGCGGAAAGCTGATTGAAATATCCGAAATCTGCGAGGCACAGGAAATCGACCTCATCGTGTGCGACAGCGAGCTCACGCCAACACAGATTAAAACGCTCGAGGCCGAAACCAATGTGCGCACAATTGACCGCACCACGCTGATACTCGATATATTCGCCCTGCGCGCAAGGTCACGCGAGGGTAAGCTACAGGTCGAGCTTGCTCAGCTGAAATACCTACTCCCGCGCCTTACGGGCAAGGGTATCGCGATGTCGCGACTCGGCGGCGGTATAGGCACGAGAGGTCCGGGCGAGACGAAATTAGAGACCGATCGTAGGCACATTCATCGCCGTATGGAAACGCTCAAGGAGCAGCTAAAGGACGTAGAAAAGCACCGCTCCCGCCTTCGCGAACGGCGCGAAAAGGACGGCGTTATCACCGTCGCGATAGTCGGCTACACCAACGCGGGAAAGAGCACGCTGATGAACTACCTCACCGACGCGGGTGTTCTCGCTCAGGACAAGCTGTTTGCGACCCTCGACCCTACTTCGCGGGCGCTCAAGCTGCCGAGCGGTGTTACAGTTATGCTAATCGACACAGTAGGCCTCGTGCGCAGACTGCCGCATGGCCTTGTGGAGGCGTTCAAGTCCACCCTTGAGGAAGCGGCATTGTCCGACATTATACTCAACGTCTGCGACGCAAGTTCCGCGGAGGCGCAGTATCATATGCAGGTTACGGCAGACCTGCTCGCCGAGCTCGGCTGCGGCGACACGCCGATTATAAACGTGCTCAATAAGTGCGACAAGCTGAGCAATCTCGAAATCGCTCCTAACGTTACAAATTCTGTCCACATCAGCGCAAAAAACGGTACAGGTATCGACAAGCTGCTCGAAGCTATCGACAACAACCTGCCCGTGAGAATTAAGAAGGTAAGGCTTATGCTGCCTTTTACCGCGGCAGGTATGGCAAATGAAATCCGCACCAAAGCCACCCTAATAAGCGAAAACTATACCTCAGACGGTATCGAAGTCGAGGCGATTATTGACGAAGCTATGTACCGAAAGCTGAAAGAATACATTGTTGAATAAACGAAACATAGGTCGGGTTTACGCCCGACCTTTATTGTATATAAGTATTACTTGCTATTTGCTGAAAAATAGACTATACTTATAATATATACGCAAAAATCGGAGGTGCGGTTATGAATCTTAATATCGGCGACAGAATTGAGATGAAAAAGCAGCACCCTTGCGGTTGCAAAACCTTCACCCTGCTTCGTGTCGGTATGGACTTTAAGATAAAGTGCGAGGGCTGCGGCAGAGAGGTTATGGTACCCCGCAAGAAGGTCGAAAAAAACATTAAGAAAGTGCTATGATAAAATGTTTGAGAAAATAGAAATTTTTGACAAACGCTTTGAAGAGCTCAACAAAAAAATATATCAGCCCGACATAGCCGCGAACGCGGACGAGTTCAACAAGATTATGAAAGAAATCCGCGATCTTGAGCCCGTGGTGCTCAAGTACCGAGAGTACAAAAACGCTCAGCAGACTATCGAGGACAGTCTCGAAATTCTCGGTGATTCGTCTATGGACAGCGAACTTAAGGAGCTTGCACAAATGGAACTCGACGAAAGCAAAAAAGCGGTCGAGTCCCTTTCCGACGAGCTGAAAATCCTGCTCCTTCCAAAGGACCCGAACGACGAGCGCAACGTTATCGTCGAAATCCGAGGCGGCGCAGGCGGCGAGGAAAGCGCGCTATTCTCGGCGGTGCTGTACAGAATGTACTCGATGTACGCCGAAAGCAAGGGCTTTAAAACCGAACTCATCAACGCAAACGAAACCGAGCTCGGCGGCTACAAGGAAATTTCCTTTATGATTAACGGCGACGGTGCATACAGCCGATTTAAGTATGAAAGCGGCGTACACCGCGTTCAACGTGTGCCCGAGACCGAAAGTCAGGGCAGGATTCACACCTCGACCACCACGGTCGCTGTCCTTCCAGAGGCTGACGAGGTCGAAATGGAAATCAATCCGAAGGATTTGAAGATAGATACCTTCCGTTCGAGCGGTGCAGGCGGTCAGCATATCAACAAAACCTCCAGCGCAATCCGCATAACCCATCTCCCGACGGGAATGGTCGTTGAATGTCAGGACGAGCGCAGCCAGTACAAGAACAAGGACAAGGCGCTCAAGGTGCTGAAGTCGAGACTTCTTCAGCAGAAGCAAGAGGCTCAGGACAGCGCAATCTCAGCCGAGCGCAAAAGTCAGGTCGGCAGCGGCGACCGCAGCGAGCGTATCCGCACCTACAACTACCCGCAGGGCAGACTCACCGACCACCGCATAGGGCTTACTCTCTATAAGTTAGAGGATATTTTAAACGGTCACCTCGATGAGGTTATCGACCCGCTCGTATCGGCTGATAGAGCCGAAAAGCTCAAAGAGAGTATGGAAAGCTGATTTTATGAATACACTTTTACTAAAAGATAATGAAAATGATATAAATAGAGCGGGCGAAATTCTCCGAAACGGCGGTCTTGTCGGAATACCGACCGAGACGGTCTACGGCCTCGCGGCTAACGCCCTCGACGGCAGTGCGGTCAAAAAAATCTTCGCCGCAAAGGGCAGGCCGATGGACAATCCGCTCATAGTACATATTCAGGCGATAGACGATATCGAGCGCTTCGACCTCGTGTCCGACTTCCCCGAAAAAGCGAAAAAACTCGCCGAAAAATTCTGGAGCGGACCGCTTACGATGATTATGCCCAAAGGCAGCGCGATTCCCGACGAGGTAAGCGCAGGGCTCGACACGGTTGCAATAAGACTTCCCGAGCACAAAACCGCCAGAGCCGTAATAAAAGCGGCTGGCGTTCCGCTCGCGGCACCGTCGGCGAATCTCTCGGGTTCTCCGAGTCCCACAACGGCACAGCACGTTATAAACGACTTAGGCGGTAGGATAGACGCTGTCGTTGACGGCGGCGAGTGCAGGGTAGGTCTCGAGAGCACCGTCATCACCCTTGCGACAGAAAAGCCCCGACTTCTCCGTCCGGGCGGCGTGACTGTCGAGGAGATTGAGAGCGTAATCGGCAAAATCGACATCGACGACGCCGTGCTCAACAAGCTTGCCGATGGAGAAAAAGCCGCCTCACCGGGTATGAAATACAAGCACTACGCGCCCAAGGCTAAGGTCATAATGCTCAAGGGCTCAGACAGTGCATATATAGATTTCGTAAACAGTAACAGCGGCGCGCACACTGCCGCGCTCTGCTACGACACGGATTCTGACCGGCTGAACGTTCCGACGTTTCCGCTCGGCAACAAAAACGACTGTCTCTCGCAGGCTCACATGCTGTTTAACTCGCTTCGCAAAATTGACGAGCACCCCGAGATAAGGCTCGTCTACGCGCGTTGTCCGAGTACCGAAGGCGTGGGACTCGCGGTGTACAACCGACTTATCCGCGCGGCGGGATTTGAGGTGAAAGACCTTGAGAAATTATAAATTAATAGGCCTCACGGGCACGACGGGAGCCGGCAAAGGCGAGGTTGTAAAAATTCTCTCGGCTCACGGCTACGGAGTTATTGTTGCCGACGAGCTTGCCCGCGAAATTATGAAAAACGAGGTTGTGTTAGAAAGCATAAAAAGCTTTTTCGGCGAGGATGTTGTCAGGGATAATGTGCTCGACCGAGGTCTGCTCGCCGAGCGCGCTTTCTGCGACAAGGAGCAAACTGCTCTGCTCAACTGCATAACTCACCCGCATATCACCGCACTGTTTTTTAAAAAGCTCAGTGAGCTTGCAAACAGCGGGTACGATAAAATCGTTCTCGACGCTCCGCAGCTTTTCGAGAGCAAAATTAATATCGTGTGCGACAAAACAATCGCCGTGCTCGCCGACGAAGGGCTTCGCCTAAACCGCATTACCCTGCGCGACAATTTATCGGAAAAGCAAGCAAAACAACGTATAAACGTTCAGCTTTCGGACGAATTTTTTGCCGAAAACTGCGACTATATTATATACAACAACTCCACCGTTACTGCCCTCACCGCCGAGGTCGAGCGCATTATACGGGAACTTTAGAGGTGCAACTTGGCGACCGGCAGACGATACAGAAAGAAACGACATCCGCTCAGAAGATTCATAATCTTCCTGCTGATTTTCACAACAGCCGCGGGCGGACTTTACTTCACAATTCAAAATTTAGACACCGCGCAAACAATGCTCGAAAAGAGCCTCTACCCTGTCAAATACAGCAAATTTGTCGAAAAAGCTGCAACTGAATACGACCTCGACGCGGCGCTGATTTACAGCGTTATTCATACCGAGTCGCACTTTGACGAGGACGCTGAAAGCCACGCGGGCGCGGTCGGACTTATGCAGGTTATGCCGAGCTCGTTTGAATGGTTGCAAAAGCTGAGAGGCACCGATCTTTCGGAAAATGAGCTTATGAAACCCGCCGTCAATATCGACTACGGCTGCTATCTTCTCAGGTATTTTCTGAACGAATACGGCACCGAGCAGGCGGCAGTCGCAGCGTACAACGCTGGCTTTGTAGTCTCTGACTGGCTCTCTGACAGCAGCATAAGCCCCGACGGCAAAACGCTCGTCAACATCCCATACGACGAAACCGCGAATTACGTCGAAAAGGTCGCAACCGCAAAGAAAATGTATATTAAACTATATTTCAGTTAAATTATAAACGGAGGTAAAAATAATGGACGAAAAAACTAAAACAAAACAGCTTAAGGAACAGCTGTTTATGCCCGCCAAGAAGGGCATTGCGACAATCTCCGCCGAAGAGATTAAGAAGGCAGACGAGTTCTGCGAGGGCTACAAAACCTTCCTTGACAACTCCGCCGTTGAGCGCGAGGCTGTGCGCTACTCGCTCTTTCTTGCTAAGGAGAACGGCTTTGAAGAATTTGACCCCGACAAGAAATACAACCCAGGCGACAGGGTTTACTGCATAAACCGCGAGAAGGCTATCGCACTCGCGGTAATCGGCAAGAACGGCACAAAGAACGGCACCCGCCTTTCTATCGCTCACATCGACTCACCGCGCGTTGACTTAAAGCCCAACCCGCTCTACGAGGACAACTCGCTCGCACTTTTCAAGACTCACTACTATGGCGGCATCAAAAAGTATCAGTGGACGGTTATGCCGCTCGCTCTGCACGGCACGGTCGTAAAGCTCGACGGTACTAAGGTCGACATCTCCCTCGGCGCTGACGAAGAGGAGCCTTGCTTCTGCATTACCGACCTTCTTCCCCATCTCGCTCAGGAGCAGGTTCAGGAAAAAATGGCGAAGGCGATTAAGGGCGAGAACCTCAACGTGCTCGTGGGCTCACGCCCGCTCGACACAGATGACGAGGAAAGCGAGCTTGTAAAGCTAAATGTGATGAAGATTTTGAATGATAAATACGGTATCACTGAGAACGACTTCCTCTCGGCTGAGCTGTGCTTTGTGCCCGCTCAGAAGTGCCGCGACGTGGGCTTTGACCGAGGCCTCATCGGCGGCTACGGCCACGACGATAAGGTATGCGCATATCCCGCGCTTATTGCGGCTATCGACAGCGACGTGCCCGACTGTACCTGCATTACCTACCTTACAGACAAGGAAGAGGTCGGCTCCGACGGAAACACGGGTATGCAGAGCGACTTCCTCAGGTACTTTATCTATGACCTCGCAAAACTCGACGGCGAAGAGGGCTACCGTGTTCTCTCAAAGAGCAAATGCCTCTCCGCTGACGTCAACGCCGCGTTTGACCCAACCTACGCTTCCGCATACGAGGCGAAGAACTCGAGTTATATCAACAACGGCGTGATTATCTCGAAGTACACCGGTCACGGCGGCAAGTACGACACCTCCGACGCCTCGGCTGAGTATATGGGCGAGATTCGCTCTATGCTTGAGAACAACGGAATTATGTGGCAGGTCGGCGAGCTCGGCAAGGTTGACGGCGGCGGCGGCGGAACAATCGCAAAGTACGTTGCCAATATGAACGTTGATGTAGTTGACCTCGGCGTTCCCGTGCTCTCTATGCACGCTCCGTTCGAGCTTATCTCGAAAGTAGATGTGTACGAAGCCTATCGTGCATTTTATGCATTTTTCAACAAGCTGTAAAATTATTTTTATTACAAATAATGTTTTTACACGATAAATAAAAATAACACTTGCATTTTTCTTTATAAAGTGGTATTATGTATGGGCGGCTAAAAAACCGCCCATATTTGCGCTGATAGCTCAGCTGGATAGAGTGACTGGCTACGAACCAGTAGGTCGGGGGTTCGAGTCCCTTTCAGCGCGCCACTAAAAAACGCACCCATTGGGTGCGTTTTTTAGTGTCTTAAAAGCTGAAAGGGACTCGAAAGGGCGTTAAGAAAACAGTCCGGTGGACTGTTTTTAGCCCGTTGCGTTGATGAATCTTTCCTCTTCCACACGCCCCAACAATCGAGGACTAACTTTTCTAAAGATGAACATACTTTCAGTGGGGCGCTAAAAAGGACTCGAAGCCGACCGTTAAGAAAATCGTCCTGTGGACTGTTTTTAGCCCGTTGCGTTGCAGAAATCTTTCCCAAAAACGTGGACACAACAAGCGAGGACTAAGTTTTCTATAAGATGAACATACTTTCATCACAAACATACGATGTTTTTGTGCCACAAAAGTAAATTCTCCTCCTTTTAACTAAATTTCGAAAAAACTATTGAAAATTTTAAAAAAAGTTGTATAATATAGTTAACGCGCTTTAGCAAATAAAAGCAATAAAGTCTTAAAGCGCGAATCCAAATTTACGGAGGAAAAAATAATGAAAAGAATTCTTGCAATTGTACTCGCAGTAATGATGATTGCTACCGTTTTCGCAGGCTGCGGCGGTACGGGCGACAAGACCTACAACATCGGTATCTGCCAGCTGGTTCAGCACGTTGCGCTTGACGCGGCAACAGAGGGCTTCAAAGATTACCTCACCGACAAGCTCGGCGACAAGGTTACCTTTAACGAGCAGAACGCACAGGGCGACCCTCCTACCTGTACCACTATCGCCAACCAGTTCGTAGCTGACAACGTAGACCTCATCCTCGGCAACGCTACTCCTGCACTGCAGGCTGCGTTTACCGCTACTTCCGACATCCCCGTTCTGGGCACATCTATCACCGACTACGGCACCGCGCTGGACATCGCTGATTGGACAGGTACATCGGGCTTCAACGTATCCGGTACTGCTGACCTCGCTCCCCTTGACGGTCAGGCAGACATCATCAAGGAGCTCTTCCCCGATGCAAAGACCGTAGGTCTTCTGTACTGCTCCGCTGAGCCGAACTCAAAGTATCAGTGCGACACTATCGCAACCTATCTCACTGACTATGAGGTAAAGAGCTACACATTCTCAGACTCTAACGATATCGCTGCTGTTACCACAGCCGCTTGCGATGAGTGCGACGTACTCTACATCCCGACCGATAACTCTGCTGCTTCCAACACCGGTATCATCGACAACATCGCTACCGAGAAGGGCACCCCGATTGTATGCGGTGAGGAAGGTATCTGCTCCGGTTGCGGCGTGGCAACACTCTCCATCAGCTACTATGACCTCGGCCAGAAGACCGGCGAGATGGCTTACGACATCCTCGTAAACGGCGCTGATATCTCCACAATGGAAGTACAGTTCGCTGAGGCTACTACGAAGAAGTACAACGCTGAGCGTGCAGAGGCTCTGGGCGTTACTATCCCCGATGATTACGAGGCTATCGCAGCTGAATAATAATCGCACAGAATTATAAACCTGAGCGGAGTGTATTTTCACTCCGCTTTTGTTTTTTATCGTTAAAAAATTTTGTCGGTTTATCGCACAAATGCACTTGACCGCTTTGTCACATTCTGCTAAAATATTCTCTGTAGGCTTAGCAGAGATTTATTCGTCTGTAACGAGTTCTCTGTATAAGGCGCAATTCTGAAGAAAACGGTGAATATGATGAACGTAATTCTCTCATACTTTTCATCACTTAACCCGCCGGCCCTTGTGTCACAGCTTCCTGGCAATATCGCTCAGGGCGTGATATGGGGCTTGATGGGCTTAGGTGTATTTATTACATACAAGCTGCTCGACTTCCCCGACTTGAGCGTAGACGGTTCGTTTGCTACGGGCGGTGCGGTAACGGCAGTGCTGATTATCGCGGGTGTTCCCGTATGGATTGCTGTGCTGATTGCTATGATAGCCGGTATACTCGCGGGACTGATAACGGGATTTTTACATACGGTGCTCGGTATCCCCGGAATTTTGGCGGGTATTCTGACGCAGATTGCGCTGTATTCCGTCAACCTCAATATTATGGGTAAGGCGAATCTCCCTGTCAGCTACCGCAACTATAACCTACTGCTGTCAGCGAGCAACATCAACCTCGCTATCATTATCGGGCTGGCGCTTGTGGCTATTGTCATCGCGTTTATGTACTGGTACTTTGGTACGGAGCAAGGCTCAGCAATTCGCTCCACGGGTTCTAACCCTGCTATGAGCAAAGCACAGGGTATCAACATCTCCGCTATGAAAGTTATTGCGCTGGCGTTGTCAAACGGTCTTGTTGCGCTTTCGGGCTCGCTGTTTGCTCAGTATCAGGGCTTTGCCGACATTAATATGGGCCGAGGCGCAATCGTTATCGGACTTGCCGCTGTCGTTATCGGTACAGTTATCGGCGAGGGTATTTTCAGAAAAGGTATGAGCTTCACCCTGCGACTTGCGTTTGTCGTAGTGGGCGCTGTTCTTTACTATATCGCGATGGGTCTGGTTCTGTGGCTCAAGATGCCGACCGATGATACAAAGCTGTTTACCGCAGCGGTTGTTGCCGTCTTCCTTGCAGTACCGTACCTTAAAGACAAGTCGAAAAACTCCTTCAAAAAGGTTGCGAAAAGGAGCGCTAAGCTCTGTATTCCGGACGATAAGGAGGTAGAGTAAGATGCTTGAAATTATTGATATTTACAAGACGTTTAACAAAGGTACTGTCAACGAGAAGCACGCCTTAAACGGCGTTAACCTTAAACTCAACGAGGGCGACTTCTGTACTGTTATCGGCGGTAACGGCGCGGGTAAATCTACAATGCTGAACGCTGTAGCAGGCGTATGGCCGGTAGATTCGGGCGCAATCGTTATTGACGGCGAAAACATCTCCGCTCTGCCTGAGCACAAGCGTGCTCCGTACCTCGGACGCGTTTTTCAGGACCCGATGACGGGTACGGTTGCGGATATGGAGATTATCGAGAATCTTGCAATTGCGGCACGCCGCGGAAACAGCCGCGGACTGAGCTGGGGCGTAAAGAAGCGAGAGCGTGAAGAGTATCGCGAGATGCTCGCCCGCTTCGATTTAGGGCTCGAGGATCGTATGACCACGAAGGTCGGTCTTCTCTCGGGCGGTCAGCGACAGGCAATCACTCTGCTTATGGCGACGCTCAAAAAGCCGAAGGTGCTCCTGCTCGACGAGCACACAGCCGCTCTCGACCCGAAAACCGCCGCAAAGGTGCTGGAGCTCAGCGACGAGATTATCGAGGAAAATAACCTCACCGCGCTGATGGTTACCCACAATATGAAGGACGCTATCGCACACGGCAACCGCCTCATTATGATGTCAGACGGTAAGATTATTTTGGATATCAGCGGCGAGGAGAAAAAGGCATTGACAGTAGACATCCTGTTGAAGAAATTCGAGGAATCGTCAGGTTCAAAGCTTGAAAACGACCGTATGCTACTTACGGACTAATATGACAAATAGTAAAAGGCAACACAAGAGTGTTGCCTTTTTTATTATTCTGATAGAAACCGAACGGTTATAAAGCTCATTCGATAGGGTCGACCCCCGCCGAACCTTTACAAGTGATTTTCAGCGTATTGGCGTTAGGGTTATATACAAGTCCCAGAATCAGCCCGCTCGACATCCCGTTAACAGTGATACTCTTGCCTCTTGCGGAAGTCGGTCCGACTAAGCTGTAATTACGCTCAACACCCGCCTCAAAGACAAAGTTCGCGCTGTCAGAATTGGAATAATACCTCGCTGTGGAGTTGTCGTAAATGCACATACTGATTGAGTCGCTGTTCTTCGTGACAAAATCAAGCGCATAGGTTCCGTCGCCCTGAGGCTTGAGGAACGTGTCTATAGTCGCCCAAGCGTGAGAGCTTCCGTTGTAATAGCACATTGCAAAGCGCTTATTATCGGCAACATTCTGTGATGTTACGGGCTTTACAGTAGGCTCAACCGGACTATTGTAGTTAAAGTTTCCTACCGGATACTTACCCTCGGAATTCTTGCCGCCACTTATATAGAAGCAATTATAATTATATTTGCTCAGCTCAATATCTATCGTCTGACCGGAACCCGAATCCGTGCTGTTTTTGCCGTTGTTGAATATGAGCGTGCTGTACTGTCCCGCGTATTCTAACTTAATGCCGTACACGTCGTGGCCGTAGTTTGTACCCACTTTCTGCATTTTTACACCCGGCCAGCTGTTGTTGCTCGAGCCCTTAAACGCGTAAACGTAAACCGCGGACCAATCATAGGTGTTTTCAAAGTAATAAGTATCGCCGAGAGGATTTACTTTGGTAACGCCTATATGCTCAGCAATCGTGTTAAGCTTTGAGATAAGCGCATCAGATTCGGCTACAACCGTGCTTTCATTATTAACCGAGGAGTTGTTTTTATACTTGTAGTACCATTCCTTAAGAGCCTGATACTGGTCGTAGGACGAGAATGTGTAATAGCCGTCGAGTATGGTTTTAACCTCAATAAGCTTTGCCGAAAGCGTTGTTGCTCCTACCGGCACAATTTCGTTCTTGAGATTTTTTGTAGCGTTGCCGCTTATAGAGGCTATCTCCGGCGGTGCCGAATCAAAGTCAGTAATAAGTTCGGTAACGAGCATCTGTATCAGAGTGGCGTCCTTAATCGAAATGTGGCCGTCACCGTCAGCGTCCGCAAGCACGAGCTGTTCGTCGTTAAAGTATGCCATTTCTGCGAGATATTTCTGGACAGCGGTTACGTCGTTTATGTCTATTTCACCGCTGAAATCAACGTCGCCTAATTTATACTTGCTGTCGTATGTGCCTGAGGATTCAGCTGTCGGAGCGCTTGTGTCAGAAGAGTCCGTCTCCTCGCTCTCGGAAGCTGTTGTATTTTCGCTGCTTTCAGACGTCGCGATGCTCTCACTGCTTTCCGGTGTCTCGGAAGATTCCTCCGCACTGCTTTCGGAAGTCTCTGTAGTCTCGTCGGGGTCTGTCGGAATCTCATAATTCCACACAGAAGCAGTTACGGGATACTTTCCGTTGCTGTTTTTGGATGTTGACGGGGTAAAAAAGTCGTTCACGCCGTCAAGCCGTGTGTCAACTACCTGCTCCGCGTTACCCGCGTTATTCCATATAATCTGCGTATGAGACGCAGGGATATCGCAGTAGTAAAGGTCTACGCCCTGCTCGGTTGTGGCACAATATACAGCGGCATAACCAGGCCATATACAAGTCTTCTTATCGCTGTCCGACCAACTGTAGCAATCCACGAAAGCCCATTTAACGGTATTCGCAAAATACACTCTCTTAGTTTCAATACCCGCAGGCAAAGTCGAGCCCGTCGCAGCCGTTTCGCTGTTCGGGTCAGCTGTAGTAATTTCTGCGGTCGCGTTGGTTTCTTCCTGCGCCGAACCTCTCGAGCCGTCCATAATATAGCAATACGCGGGGTATATGAGCTCGTCGGTGAGGTTTGCGCCGTAGTAAACAACCTGATTCTCGTACACCTCCACATAATAACCCTGCGAGTTATAGCCGTAGCCGTCGTTATAGTCGAGAGATGTATCCGTTTTCTCCGCCCATGTAGAGCCTGCAACGGCGGAGTTATGTATCATATGACAGGCCGTGTTATTCTCATTGGAATAGTTGTAGCCCATAGCATAGTCCTCGTGAGTGTGACCCGACATAAATATTAGCTTCGGGTACTTCTGGAGCAAAGACTTAAACTGAACAGTCGAGATAAACTTCTCGCTTAAATGTGCCTTATAATACGGGTTTCCCATTCTGTCACCCGCGCCGAAGCCCCAAATCGGAGCGTGCTCAACGATATAAATGTTTACTCCCGTGCCGTAATATGTATTCAACAGATTTGTAAGCCACGTCATCTGTGAAGCGGAAAATTCATTTGCCGAGCTTGTATTATATTCGCTTTCGAGCGCCATAAAGATGAAAATATCGCCCGTTTTCTCCTCGGTTACATAGTAGTACGGCTTGTTCGCGTCGTAGTTTGCGATAGTGCTGTCCGTACCCGATGCACGCACAAACGCCTTAAGCCCCTTCGCAGAACCTTTTCTCAGGTCGTGGTTGCCGTCGGACTCCCACACGGGCTTTACATAATCGGACTCAGAAAGTATGCGCTCGTACTCATCCCACTCGGCGTCCTCACCCTCGGCGTTCGTTATCATATCGCCCGACGAAACGATAAAGTCGGTGCCCTTATCGGCGCTGAACTTCAGCGCCTGCGCCCAGTTTTTACTGCCGTTTTTATAGTACGATTCTGCCTGCATATCAATATGGACGTCGGAATAGGAGTTGAACGTGTAGAGCAGACTACCCGCACCCGCGCCGAGTCGCTTGCCCTCGGGAATATCGTAAACTGCCGCAGCGTTTTGTACAGACAAGTCGCTCTTTGAGGTGCAAGCGATAATCTTCGTAGCGCCTGCGGGAATGGCGGTATGGTAGTCGAATTTAAAACTACTTCTTCCGCCCGCGGCTACCGTCATCTCGTCTATCGCGTAATATCCGTTCAGCGCGGCGTTGTCATTCGCCCAGTACAGATAGTATTTTCCCGCCGTGTCCGACGAAAGGGTAACAGTACCCTCTGCGTAACCCGCGGTATCAGCGTCTCTTCCGCTGAACGAATAGTCAATGTTTGTTCCGACTACCGCCGCTGCGGTTGTGCCGACAAAAGTCAACATTGAAAAAATAATCGTCAGAGCCAGCAAGACAGATAGACCTGATTTTATAAATTTTCCCGTTAATTTCATAAGCATCAATCTCCCTAATCAGGATTTTCTATATTATACCCTGTATTTATTTATTAGTAAAGAAATTTGTACCCCATAACATTCGATTATATAAATCTCACAAAAGGAGAAAGATTTTTTTGTACAGAATTTTTCTTTGCACATTTATCGGGAATGGTGACAAAAAATCCGAAATATATTATAATTAGATTAAATATTATAGGCGGAAAGGATATGGGAATTTTGGCTGATATATTTGAATATAAATGTCCGTGCTGCGGCGGAGCGATAAACTTCGACCCAAACGCGCAGAAAATGAAATGTCCGTACTGCGACAGTGAGTTCGACCCTAACGCGTTTTTAGAACAGGATAAACGTCTGGACGAGCAGACTCCCGACGAGTTCAACTGGAACGAAAAGGTCGGTCAACAGTGGGAAAGCGGCGAACAGGAGAGTATGAATGTTTTTATATGCAACTCCTGCGGCGGCGAGATTATCGGCGACGAGAACACCGCCGCAACCGAGTGCCCCTACTGCGGCAATCAGGTCGTGCTCAGCGGTCGGCTTTCGGGAGTATTAAAGCCCGATTACGTTATCCCTTTCAAGTTCGACAAAAAGGCGGCTAAAGAGAAGCTGAAGAGCTATGTAAGAAAAAAGTGGTTTGCTCCGTCGTCGTTCAAGAGCGAAAACAAGCTCGAGGAAATCAAGGGAATTTACGTTCCGTTCTGGCTTTTCGACTCTGACACGGACGCTGCCGTAAGCTATAAGGCGACCACCGTACGCCGCTGGTCGGACTCAAGATACAACTACACCGAGACAAGCTACTTCGACGTATACCGAGAGGGCTCAATGCGTTTCGAAAACATTCCCGTCGACGGCTCGTCGCAAATGCCCGACGACCTTATGGAGTCAATTGAGCCGTTCGATTTTAAAGAGGCAGTTGACTTTAATACGGCGTACCTCGCGGGCTATCTCGCGGACAAATACGACGTAGGCGTAGACGACAGCATTAACCGCGCAAACAACAGGGTTATAGAAAGCGCGGGAGACGTACTGCGAACTACGATTACACATCCGTACCACACGGTTACTCCGATATCAAGCTCGGTTCAGGTGCATAACGGCAGGGCGAAATACGCGCTCTATCCCGTATGGCTCCTGAACACCGACTACAGAGGCAAAAAGTACACCTTCGCAATGAACGGCCAGACGGGTAAGTTCGTCGGCAATCTTCCGCTTGACATCAAGAAGGTCGCCGCTCTGTTTACAGGGCTGACATTCGGAATCGGAATCGTCGTATACATACTCGGCACGATTTTCGGTGCGTTTTAAGGGGGGTGTCGGAATGAAAAAAGTACTGTCATTTTTATTTGTAATTGTTATTATTTCGACGTTGTGCGCTCCCGCGTTCTCGGCAGCAGACGCCCGCGTAATCGACGACGCCTCTCTTCTCTCTGACAGCGAATTAACCTCGCTCACCTCGAAGCTTGACGAAATCAGCGAGCGACAGGACTTTGACGTCGTTGTCGTTACGACGAACACCCTCGACGGCAAGTCTGCTATGGAGTACGCCGACGACTACTACGACTACAATAACTACCGCTACGACGGATGTCTGCTACTCGTCAGTATGGAGGACAGAGACTGGTGGATTTCCACGAAGGGCTACGGAATAACCGCCCTTACGGATTACGGGATTTCGTACATAGGCGACGAGATAGTCGACTACCTCTCCGACGCTGAGTATTTTGAGGCGTTCGAAAAGTACTCAGGGCTCATCGACAACTTCGTCACCGAGGCGAAAAACGACGCTCCGTACGACACAAACCACGAACCGAAGTCCGCGTCCGATATTATTCTTGCCGTGGTAATTTCACTTATCGTCGGACTTGTGATTGCAATTATAGTCACACTCGTGCTGAGGTCAAGATATAAGCCGGTCCGTCTCAAGAAAGAGGCTAACGACTACTTCGTAAACGGCAGCCTTATCCTGCGGCGAAGCTTTGACCACTTCATCTACTCCCACGTTACGAGGGAGCGAAAAAGCGACAATTCAAACGGCAGCGGCAGCTCCACCCACACCTCGTCCTCGGGCTCAATCCACGGCGGTGGCGGCGGAAAGTTCTGAGTTCATAATCACAAAACTACATAATCACTACTAAGCGGACTGCCGGGGCAGTCCGTTTTTTTCAGTATTTTTTGTTAATAAATTGATTTTTTATGGTAAAATGTGTTATACTTATCTAAATATGAAAACAAACTAAACGGAGGTTAAAACTATGTGCAAGAACTGCAAGGGTAAACCCTATTATATTTCTACCGCCATCGCATACACCTCGCGCAAGCCGCATATCGGCAACAGCTACGAGATTGTGCTCACTGACGCTATCGCCCGCTACAAGCGTATGCTGGGATACGACGTATTTTTCCAGACAGGAACCGACGAACACGGTCAGAAAATAGAGATGTACGCCCAGTCCGAGGGCTGCACACCGAAGGAATACGTTGACCGCATTGCTGCGGAAATCCGCTCAATCTGCGACGTTCTCAACACTTCCTACGACTACTTTATCCGCACCACCGACGAGCCTCACGAAAAAATCATTCAGAAGATTTTCAAAAAGCTCTACGAGCAGGACGACATCTACAAGGGCAGCTACGAGGGCCTTTACTGCACCCCGTGCGAGAGCTTCTGGACAGAGAGCCAGCTTGTCGACGGCAAGTGCCCCGACTGCGGCAGAGAGGTAAAGATGACCAAGGAGGAGGCGTACTTCCTCAGACTTTCGAAATACCAAAAGCAGCTTGAGGAATACATCGATTCTCACCCCGATTTCATCTATCCCGAAAGCCGCAAGAAGGAAATGCTCAACAACTTCATCAAGCCCGGACTTCAGGACCTCTGCGTGTCGCGCACAAGCTTTAAGTGGGGCGTTCCCGTCGACTTCGACCCCGACCACGTTGTCTATGTGTGGATTGACGCGCTCTCGAACTACATCACCTCGCTCGGTTACAACCCCGACGGCAGCGGCGAGAACTACAAGAAGTACTGGCCGGCTGACGTACACATCATCGGCAAGGACATCGTGCGTTTCCATACCATTTATTGGCCGATTATGCTTATGGCGCTCGGCGAGCCTCTTCCGAAGCAGGTCTACGGCCATCCGTGGTTGCTGTTCGGCGAGGACAAAATGAGCAAAAGCCGCGGAAACGTTATCTACGCCGATGACCTCGTTAAGCTGTTCGGCGTTGACGCTGTGAGGTACTATCTCCTCTCCGAAATGCCCTTTGCTAACGACGGCTCAATCACATACGAAACGCTTATAGAGCGATTTAACTCCGACCTTGCGAACACGCTCGGCAACCTCGTAAACCGCACGATTGCGATGAACAACAAGTACTTCGTCGGAGTCGTACAGGAGCCGACCGCTAAGGACGCGCTCGACGACGAGCTTACTCAGTTCTGCTACGACACCGTTAAGAAGGTCGACGACTGCATCAACAGCTTCCATATGAGCGATGCTGTCGAGGCGGTTATGAACCTCGCCAAGCGCTGCAACAAATATATCGACGAAACGACTCCGTGGACTCTCGCTAAAAACGAGGAGGATAAGGCTCGCCTCGGCACTGTACTCTACAACCTTCTCGAGGCTATTCGCTTTATCGCGATTCTCATTGAGCCGTTTATGCCCGACACTCACAAGGCTATCCTCGAGCAGATGAACTGCGATATTTCCGACTACGACTCTCTTACAAGCTTCGGCGCAGTTAAAGCCGGCACACAACTCGGCACTGCGACTCCGCTGTTCGTTCGAATTGACCCGAAGAAGTTCTACGAGGAACTCGAGGCTATGCAGAAGGAGAGCGCAAAGGACGAGAAGAGCATAGAGGAAGTTGAGGAGGCAGAGGAAAAAGTCGAGCAGATTGTGATTGACGACTTTGCAAAGGTCGACATCCGCGTGGGTAAAGTCCTCGCGT
Organism: Ruminococcus sp.; assembly: GCA_022510945.1. Classification (GTDB taxonomy): domain Bacteria; phylum Bacillota; class Clostridia; order Oscillospirales; family Acutalibacteraceae; genus Ruminococcoides. The sequence goes on along the minus strand of JAFLSK010000018.1, from coordinate 2,362 downwards.
GCGAGAACGTTAAACGCTCCAAAAAGCTATTGAAGTTCAACATCGCGGACGGCAAGGGCGAGCGCACTATCGTCAGCGGTATCGCTCAGTTCTACAAGCCCGAGGAATTAGTCGGCAAGAAGGTTCTCTTTGTATCGAACCTCAAGCCCGTGAAGCTGTGCGGCGTTGAAAGCTGCGGAATGATTCTCTCCGCGGTCGACGGCGACAAGCTGCAGGTCGTTACTATCGACGGCGTAGCTGAGGGCAGCAAAATTTCATAAATGATGATTACGGTCAGTGGTCAGTGCGCAGTGATTTTCGCTGTCCGCTGCCGCTGACTTTGATTTTGGAGATAAACTATGTCTGAATACAAAAACATCTTTGACGCCCACGCGCATTACGACGACAGTTGGTTTGACGAGGACAGAGAGGCCTTGCTCTCCGCCCTACCCCAAGGCGGTGTTTCGGGCGTTGTATGCAACGCGGTTGACCTCAGTTCCGCCGCCGTGATTCAGTCCTACGCCGAGAAATACCCGTACATCTACTTCACCGCGGGTTTTCACCCCGAAAACTTAGAGAATATACCCGATAATTACCTCGATTGCATTGCGAAGTTCTTAGAACACGAAAAGTGCGTAGCTATCGGCGAAATCGGTCTCGACTACCACTGGGACATTCCGCGCGATTTGCAGAATAGAATTTTTGAAGAGCAGCTAAAGCTTGCCGTGGAACTCGACGTGCCTGTTGTTGTGCACGACCGCGAGGCTCACGGCGACACTATGGATTTGCTCCGTAAATACAGACCCAAAGGGCTTATGCACTGCTTCAGCGGCAGTGTGGAGCTTATGCGCGAGGTTATGCGCCTCGGGATGAGCATCAGCCTCGGCGGCGTAGTGACATTCAAGAACGCGCGCCACAGTGTTGAGTGCGCGGCTGAGGTTCCGCTCGACAGGCTTCTTTTAGAGACAGATGCGCCGTATATGGCTCCCGTACCCTTCCGCGGCAAGCGCAACGACAGCCGAAACATTGTGTATGTTGCAGAAAAAATTGCCGAGGTGCGCGGTATGAACGCACAAGAACTTCTGAACATAACTGCAGAAAACGCAAAAAAACTTTACGAAATAAGGTGATTATATGAAACGTACCATATCCATTATCCTGACCGCATTGATTATCGCGACCACGCTGTGCGCGTGCAGCGTAAACGTGAACATAACTAACGGTCACACTGTCTATGTGCGTGACGACTTCTTCTCCGAGACGATTACCGCAATCTTCTCGAGCACCGACAGTGAGGACACCGAGGAAATCAAAATGACTCTCGTGTCAGAGGGTGACGAGTACAACACCTACTCCGCAGCGGCTGACACAGATAAATTCGACCGCGTTGTGCTTGTTGCCGACGGCGACAAGTCGGGCGAGCTCGCGTTTAACGACTACGTCAGCGGTTGGCACCTATCGAGCGACGGCGTCGTTCCGTTCACCTACGACGAAGACGAGCCCGAGCCCGACTACGAAATCGTCACTCTGCCCTACAGCAAGACTGAGAAAGACATCTACATATGGACTCCCGACGACTACGACGAGAGTGAGAAATACTCCGTCATCTATATGACCGACGGCCAGAACCTCTTTAACAAGAACGCCACCTCCACGGGCAGCTGGGGCGCCGCCGAGAGCGTAAAGAGTATGATGAAACTAAGCGAGCACAAGGCGATTATCGTCGGTATCGACGACAGCACCTCGAACCGCGACAGCGAGCTCACACCGAATATCGGCAAGTCGACCGACGAGAACTTCGACGGCGGTACGGGCGAGTACTTCTCGGACTTTGTGGTAGGCGACGTTGTGCCGTATATCGAAAGCAACTACAGCGTATACACAACCCCCGAGCACAACTCAATCTGCGGCAGCTCCTCGGGCGGTATCGAGAGCTTTTATATCGGTATGGAGCACCCCGACAAGTTCGGCACAATCGGCGCGCTCTCCCCTGCGTTCAGTCTGTTCGACGACGAAACGTGGGTAAAGTACCTGAAGCAGAAGGATTTCAGCGATAACACTCCGTTTGTCTACATTTTTAACGGCAACAACGACGACCTCGAAACCTACTTGCTCGAAGGCGCCAAAAGTATGGTCAACAACCTCAAAGAAGTCGACTACCCCGACGAGAAGGTCACTATAAAAATCTACGACAAGGGTCAGCACAACGAGAGAAACTGGCGTATGATTTTCCCCGAGTTTCTCAAATTCGCCTTTCCAAGTGCTGAACAGTAAGTAATTTTATATCTTAAAACCGCGAAATCGTGCACATTCCGTGCACGATTTTTATTTTTGGTGTCCTTTAGGACGTGGAAATAAACCCCCGGTTCAACCGGGGGAAGAT
>JAFLSK010000017.1 GCA_022510945.1 Ruminococcus sp. | reverse complement strand
CAACGCAACGGGCTAAAAACAGTCCACAGGACTGTTTTCTTAACGCCCTTTCGAATCCCGCCAGGCAAAAATAAAGACGGGCATACGCCCGTCTTTATTTTTGGCTGAGCTGGCGGGATTCGAACCCACGAGTGCAGGAGTCAAAGTCCTGTGCCTTACCGCTTGGCGACAGCTCAATATTCAACTATATAATTAAACCATAATTGCCGCCAAAAGTCAATATTGCACTTGATTTTTAATCCCAACGTGTTATAATAATACATATAAAATTAAATAGCTTGTACGGTTTCGCGAGGATTAATAGGGAAGGCGGTCAGAGTCCGCCGCAACAGCCATTACTGTATTTAGCCTAAAGAGAGCACCACGTCACTGAGCAATCGGGAAGACGCTCTGCAATATACGACTATAAGCCAGGAGACCTGCCGTACAATGAGCGGAATACTGTTCTTGGGCAATGAAGAATTTGTAATCAAGCCGTATAGGCTTAATTAATAATGCCCTTTTTAAAAAGGGTCTTTTTTATTTTTATTTAAAAGGAGTAGAAAATTATGAAAAAACTTTTACCTGTTTTACTGTTGGTTGTATTTGTTCTCAGCGGTTGTTCCGTAAAATCCGCGGACGATTATTACAATTCTTCCGAGAGCGGAGAGTACACCGCGACTATCTCTGTCAACTGTCAGACCGCGGTCGATTACGAGGGCTCCGACAGAGACAATGCGGAAATCCTCACCGATTATACTGTCAGCTTTGACGAAGGCGACTCAGTCTTTGACGCGCTGAAAAACGCCTGCAAGGAGAACAAAATCCAATTTGAATACGATGGCAGCGGCACTTCGGCATATGTCACCGGAATCGATTATCTCTACGGCGGAGATTGCGGCGACCTTTCGGGTTGGCAGTATAGAGTGAACGGTGAGTTTGGAAATGTCGGCTGCGCTGAGTACGAGCTCAACGACGGTGACATTGTTGAGTGGCTGTACACCTGCGATTTTGGCGCAGATATAGGCAACGCATACGATTTTGAATAACGATGAATACGTTTAGAAACTTTCATCCTTTGACCCTCGCGCTCTATTTTCTATCGGTAATCGGCATATCAATTTTCACCTTCAATCCGCTATATTTATCGGTCGGATTTTTTGGGAGTGTTTTGTTTCTGATTACCCTCGCAGGGCTCAGAACTACTCTAAAACAACTTCGTTTGTATATTATCATCTTCATAATCGTAACCGCGACAAACCCGATTTTCTCCCATAATGGCGCGACTGTTTTGTTTTTCATAAACGACAATCGCATAACGCTCGAGGCCCTCGTTTACGGCGCAGTGCTCGGGCTTATGATTGTCGAGGTGCTCGTTTGGTTTAAGTGCTTTAATCTTGTGTTTGACAGCGAACGACTGCTTTATCTTTTCGGAAAAGCGTTCCCGAAGCTCGCGCTCGTTGTATCAATTGCGCTTGGCTTTGTACCGCAATTTATCCGAACATTCAAAAGCATAAATTCTGCCCAAAAATCAATGAATACAAAGCAGGGGAGAGTACGTCGCTACCTCGCCTCGTTTTCCGCGGTAATCACGCGCAGTATGGAGAGCGCTATAGTCACGTCCGACAGTATGAAAAGCCGCGGCTACGGACTACGCGGTCGCACGCATTTTTCGCGTTTCCGTTTTACATCGTATGACGCTGTGTATCTCTTCTTGTTTCTTTTGATGTTTGTATGCACATTGCCTGCGCTCTTGTTCGGTCACGCAAAGGTGCAATTCTATCCGTATATATCGTTTGCAAATCCTACGGTGAGCCTGCTGTCGTTCGCCGTACTTGCGATGATACCGTCATTTTTCGAAGTAAAGGAAGGGTTGAAGTGGAAGTATTCAATCTCAAAAATCTGAGTTTTACATATAACGGTTCCGCCCGCAAAGCCTTAAGCGATATCAATCTGACGGTAAATGCGGGAGATTTTCTGCTCATAATCGGCGAGTCGGGCTGCGGCAAAACTACGCTTTTAAAAATGCTCAAAAAGGACCTCGCTCCGTTCGGTCAGAAAGACGGCGAAATATTCTATAAAAGAAAAAAGATAGAAGATGTAAGCACCAGAGAGAGCGCCTCACAAATCGGATTTATAATGCAAGACCCCGATGCCCAGATTGTTACCGACAAGGTCTACAGCGAGCTCGCGTTCGGGCTCGAAAACCTCGGCTACGACAGCAATGTTATCCGTGCAAAGGTGTCCGAGTTCGCCACATATTTCGGATTACTCGACTCTTTCGAGCAGAATACATTCACACTTTCAGGAGGGCAGAAACAGCTCTTAAACTTAGCGCCCGTTATGTCTATGAGCCCCGAGGTCATTATTCTCGACGAGCCGACCTCGCAGCTTGACCCGATTTCCGCGCTCGAGTTTATAAACACGCTGAAACGGCTCAACGACGACTTCGGCACAACCGTGATAATCGCTGAGCATCATCTGCAGGAGATATTCCCGATAGCAACCAAAGTCGCGTACATAGAGGACGGACAACTCGCCGAGATAGGCTCGCCGCGTGAAATAGGCGCAAAGCTTAAGGGCAAAAAAATAGAGCAGACTCTTCCGTCTGCCGTGCGTATTTTCAATGCCTTTGACGGAGCGGGAGAATGTCCGGTTACGGTAAAAGAGGGCAGAGCCTTTCTGTCAGATAAATTTAACGGCGATAGTTATATTTCTATAAAAGAACTAAAAACCGCAAAAAAAATAATTGAATGTAAAAACATTTGGTTCCGATACGAAAAGAAATCAGCGGATATTCTCAAAGGCTGCGACCTCACCGTAAATAAGGGCGAAATTTACGCTCTGCTCGGAGAAAACGGCTCTGGAAAGTCAACGCTTATGAACATAATAAACGGCGCGCTTAAGCCGTATAGGGGAAAGCTGAATCGACCGAAACGTATAGCCTGCCTTCCGCAAAATCCAAAGGATATTTTCGTAAGGGATACCGTTGTTGAGGATTTAAAATTAATTAATAATTCCTATAAAGAATTATCTGCTCGATTGAATATTGACCGATTACTTACACACCACCCTTACGACCTCAGCGGCGGCGAATTGCAACGAGCCGCTCTCTGCAAAATTCTCCTCACCGACCCCGAGGTGCTTTTACTTGACGAGCCTACAAAAGGTCTCGATACTTTCGCTAAGAATAACCTCGGCGAGCTTTTATGCGCGCTTACCGACAGCGGCAAAACCATCGTAATCGTAACCCACGACCTCGAGTTTGCAGCGCTTTATGCAGACCGTTGCGGACTTCTTTTTGACGGAATTATAACGAGCGAAAATCAAACTAATCCGTTTTTCTCTTTGAATAATTTCTACACGACCTCCGTCTCGCGTATGACTAAGGGTATTATTAAAAACGCCGTTACAGTCGAGGACATTATGAGGATATCAGATGAAAAGTTTTTTTAAATATTTAATTACAATTTTATTAATACCGCTCACGATTTTCTTCGGCGTTTTCCTCTTCGGAGCTCATAGCTACCCTGCGATAATGATAATAGTCGCTATGCTTGCCTGTGTGCCGTTTTTTTTGAGTTTTGAGGGTCACAGCACGCCCACGCGCAAAATCGTTCTGCTCGCCGTTATGACGGCGCTTTCGGTAGCAGGCCGCTTTATGTTCGCGCCGATACCCTTCTTCAAACCCGTCACTGCGATTGTCATAATATCCGCGATGTACTTCGGCTCGGAGTTCGGATTCCTCACAGGCGCGCTCTCCGCTCTGATTTCGAACCTATATTTTGGTCAGGGACCGTGGACGCCTCTACAGATGTTTTCGTGGGGTATAATAGGCTTTATAGCGGGACTCCTCTCACAGCCGCTTATCCGCAGAAAAATTGTCCTTGTTCTCTATGCCGTTTTTGCGGGACTTGCGTATTCTATGCTGATGGACGTGTGGACAGCTATGTGGGCAGAGGGTACGTTCAGCCTTTCGCGCTTTATCGCCGCGGTCGGCACAGCCCTCCCGATAACCGCAATTTATGTAATTTCAAACGTGATTTTCCTTTTGGTTTTAACCCCGTTTTTCGAAAGAAAAATCGAACGTCTCAAAACTAAATACGGAATATAAAAAAGACTTGCGAGAGTAAAAATCGCAAGTCTTTAAATTTTTTTGATTTAATTTCCAAAATTTGAAACTTTTTTCCGATTTTCCGACACTACTATAGTGAAAAGGGTAAAATTAATATTCAAATTTAGGAGGTTTTGAAAATGAAAAAATTTATATCCTTATTATTGGCGATACTGACTATAGTTTCTGTTTTTTCCGTGTTCAGTGTGAACGCGCAGGAGAATACCACGGCAGAAAAACTCGAACCCAACAAGGTTTACACCAGCGCCGACGGCAATTACAAGTACAAGCTTGCGACTTACAGGACATACGGCGAGTGCCTGGTGGAAAGCAATTACACCAGCGATACCGATATTCAGATTGTAAAGTATATCGGCAAAAAGGCACACCTCACAAAATACTTTGTACCTGAAACCATCGATGGATATACTGTTGGTGAAATCGGTGAAAAAGCTTTCAAGGGCAAATATATTAAACATTTGATTATCCACAAGAACATTCGCCAGATTTGTGACCGTGCTTTCTACGGTTGCGAAAAACTAAAGATGATTAGGTTTAAGGGAAAGAAAAGATACGGAGGCATTTCGTATATTGACAAGGAGGCTTTCGCAGGTTGTACTTCTCTTATATCAGTTAATATCAACGAAAAATCTGCAGTTGATATTGAACTCAGAGAAAAGGCATTTTATAACTGCCCGAATCTTAAGTCAATCCGTCTTAACGAGGACGCTTTTGTAGGTAAAAAAGCTCTTGGCTATTATTACGACAAACACACGAAAAAGGATAAGCGCGTAAAAAACTTCAAGGTAAATATTTACTTCGAGGACGGTGGCTTTGGTAATGCGCTGTCTAATCTTGAAAGCTATACGCACAGCAACAAATTAAATTGCAAAGGATACTTCAATGATGATGCAAACGACACTCTGTATCTGGAAGAGGGCACATCGTTCCGTATGTTTATAGATAATGTGGAGGTTAAATCCTGCAAATCCTCAAAGGAGAAGGTTGTTCGTTTTACTAACGGCAAGCTCCAGTGCCTTAAGACAGGCAAAGCAAATATCGAAATTAAGCTTTGGAACGGCAAAAAAACATACAGAAAGGTCGAAATAGGACATTCTTCCTATTTTGATGATAGTTATCCCGATATCATAGTAAAGGATAAATACGGAAATAAGTATAACTATAACAACTGCAAGGATAGCTATAAAAATCTTTGTGCAAGAGTAAAAAAAGGGGAGACAGCAGAATTCCCGATTATCGGAAAGGTAAACGAAATCGACAACGTCTACAAAAGCTCAAGCAAGGCTAAGATTGTTTCATCTCCGTCCTCTTCAACGTTAAAAATCAAAGGGCTTGCAAGGGGAACAACTACCGTAAAAGTCAAAATAAACGGCGTAAAAACAATTAATTTAAAAGTGAAGGTATTATAATAACAAAGGCTGTCCTCACGGACAGCCTTGTTGTTAATATACAGTGTTATTTGTTTTTCTGTGCCTTGATTACCTTCATTCGCGAGAATTCCTCCCTGTCCTTCTCGTCAAGTGCGTCGGTGATGAATTTCACGTCAGCCTCAAATTTAGGTATCATAATATTTTTCAGAGCGTTCGCGCGTTTCTGCGTTTTCTTGATAGCGTCCGCAAGTCGATAAACGCTGTTTTCAATCTCCGCAAGCTTAGTCGTGAGCACCTTAACCTCGGTGAATTTCATATACGCCTCGTCGAGTGCAGTGCTCGTCGAGTTAAGACCGAAGTACAACTCACGCCTGTCGGGCTCATCCATACGCACAATCGGAATCTCAACGCCCATAACCGAGCGGTAGTCGAGCGTGAGCGAGTTTTCAACCGGCGTGGTCTTGCTTATATCCGCGCAGTAGCCGTGCGTAATATTCGCCGTTTGTAACGCGAGATACGCTTCCTCGTATGCGCCGTCAATTTCGCCCTGAATTTCGTTAGCCTTATCTATGAGCGCCATCATCTCGCGGATAAGGATATTGCGCTTCTTGTCCATAAGCTCATATCCCATCTTTGCGAGCGACAGCGATTTTTTTGTATTCATCAAATTACCCTTGGTGGGTACTGCCTGTAGTGCCATGATGAACACCCTTTCTTAAAAGATTAACCTCTGTAGAACTTGTCGAGCAGTTCGTCGTCAACGCGGTCGAGTTCGCTTCTCGGCAGGGTAGAGAGTAGCTCCCAACCGAGGTCGAGACTTTCCGTTATGTCGCGGTTCTCATAAAAGCCCTGATTTACAAAACGCGACTCGAATAACTTACCGAATTCGATGTACTTTTTGTCGATAGGCGAAAGCTCTTCCTCGCCGATTACGGACGCGAGTGAACGAGCGTCGATAACCTTCGCGTAGGACGCAAAAAGCTGATTTGCAAGAGGCTGGTGGTCGGCACGCGTAAAGCCTTCGCCGATACCGTCCTTCATAAGTCGCGACAGCGACGGAAGTACCGAAACGGGCGGATAAAATCCTTGTCCCTGAAGTGTGCGGTCGAGGGTAATCTGACCCTCAGTGATATATCCCGTAAGGTCGGGGATAGGGTGAGTGATGTCGTCGTTGGGCATTGTCAGAATCGGTATCTGAGTAACCGAGCCCTCGTGACCTTTAATCATACCCGCGCGCTCGTAGAGCGAGGCGAGGTCTGAGTAAAGATAACCGGGATAACCTTTACGACCGGGAATCTCTCCCTTAGATGACGAGAACTCACGCAGAGCCTCGGCGTAAGAGGTGATGTCCGTCATAATAACGAGAACGTGCATATCAAGTTCAAACGCAAGATATTCGGCGATTGTGAGCGCGCAACGCGGTGTAAGCGTTCTCTCGATAATCGGATCATTTGAGAGGTTTAAGAGCATAACAACGTGCGAAAGTACGCCCGAATCCTCAAAGCTCTTGCGGAAATACTCCGCAACGTCCTTCTGAACACCCATAGCCGCGAAAACTACGCAGAAGTTATCCTCAGTAGCGCCGCTGATTTTCGCCTGACGTACAATCTGTACAGCAAGGTCATTGTGCTTCATACCCGAACCCGAGAAAATCGGCAGCTTCTGACCGCGGATAAGCGTCATAAGCGTGTCAATCGTCGAGATACCCGTGTTGATATAGTTCGTTGGATACACGCGGGAAACGGGGTTAATTGGCGTTCCGTTGATATTCATTTTCTTTAAAGGAAATATATCGCCGAGACCGTCGATAGGACGACCTGCGCCGTCGAGTACACGACCGATAATTTCGGGCGAGAGCGCCTGCTCCATCGGGTGACCCGTAAGTCTCGTCTTAGTGTTCACAAGGCTGATGTTTCTTGTGCCCTCGAACACCTGAACAACGATTCTTTCTCCTTCAATCTGCACCACACGACCCTGTCTTACAGTGCCGTCGTCAAGGCGAATGTCAACAATCTCCTCGTTGGAAACGCCTTTAACACCGTCGATAACAATAAGCGAGCCGTTAATTTCCTTAACGCCTACATAATCTATTAACATAGCGTTTCCTCCTTATAGAATGTTGTTTATCTTTTCGTCGATTTCCTTAACGTAGTCTGCAAACATTTCGGGCTTGCTGTTAGGAATATCGTATTTCATTTTATTTAGCTTTTCGAACAGTCCGAGCGAGAGCAGCTTTGAAATCGGGATTTCCTTAGCTACAACTTCCTTGGAGCGGTCGTAGAGGTGAAGTATTACCTTCATCATATTCATCTGCTTTTCAAGCGGAACGTAGGTGTCGTCCGAGTGGAAAGCATTTTGCTGAAGAAATCCTACGCGGATAATGCGTGCAATTTCGATAACTAACTTCTGGTCGTCGGGGAGAACGTCCGCGCCGATGAGCTTGACAATCTCCATAAGTGAGCTTTCTTCCTGAAGAAGTGCGGAGATTCGCTTTCTGTACTCAACGAACTCGGTGCCGATATTCTCATCAAACCACGGGTCAATATCGTTGAAATATTCGCTGTAGGAGTCCATCCAGTTGATAGCGGGATAGTGTCTTGCGTAAGCGAGCGACTTGTCAAGCGCCCAGAAACAGCGAGTGAATCGCTTTGTGTTCTGCGTTACAGGCTCTGAGAAGTCCGAACCCTGCGGCGATACAGCGCCGATGATTGTAACCGAGCCGTTGTCGTTGCACAGCGTTTTAACGCGGCCTGCGCGCTCGTAAAACTCCGCGAGTCGCGACGGAAGATACGCTGGGAAACCTTCCTCAGCGGGCATTTCTTCAAGACGTCCGGAGATTTCTCTGAGCGCCTCTGCCCAACGCGAAGTTGAGTCCGCCATAATCGCAACGTCGTAACCCATATCTCTGTAGTACTCAGCGAGCGTAATGCCCGTATAGATAGACGCCTCACGCGCCGCAACAGGCATATTTGATGTGTTCGCGATAAGTACCGTGCGGTCTGTCATAGGTCTGCCGGACTTCGGGTCGATAAGTTCCGAGAACTCCTCGAGTACCTGCGACATCTCGTTGCCGCGCTCACCACAGCCAACGTATACGATAATATCAGCGTCGCACCACTTTGCAAGCTGGTGCTGAGTCATAGTTTTACCCGTACCGAAGCCGCCCGGAATAGCCGCCGCGCCGCCTTTTGCAATAGGGAACATTGTGTCGATAACGCGCTGACCCGTAATAAGCGGAATATTAGTCGAAAGTCTGTCCGCAATCGGTCTCGAGGTACGGATAGGCCATTTCTGACAGAGTGTTAGCTCGTGCTCAACGCCTAACTCGTCCCTGATTACTGCGACAGTGTCGAAAAGCGTGTACTCGCCGTCAGGCTTAACCTCAACGACCTCGCCCGAAAGGGCAGGGGGAACCATAAGCCTGTGCTCGATAATCTGCGTCTCGGGCAGAGTAGCGTAAATCTGACCACCCGAAAGCTTGTCGCCGACCTTGACCTTAACGCTGACGTTCCACTTCTTCTGTGTATCAAGCGAATTAACCTGTGAGCCGCGGCTGATGAACGCGCCCGACTCCTCTTCAATCGCCTTAAGCGGACGTTCGATACCGTCAAAAATATTGTCGAGTATTCCGGGACCCAAAAGCACGTTCATAGGATTTCCCGTACCTGTAACAGGGTCGCCCGGGCGCAGACCCGTCGTCTCCTCATATACCTGAATGGTGGTGAATTCGTCGGTAACGCCGATAATCTCGCCAACGAGATTTTCCTTGCCGACGTGCACCATTTCCATCATTTTAAACTCGGTTGAACCCTTAACCGTGATGACAGGGCCGTTTATACCGAATATAACATTCTTTTCCATATATTTCGTCCCCTCACCTTAGTTGATTCGAAGGTCTGCGTTTTCCACAAACCATTGTTTCTGAGCCTCAAGCTTGCTGTCGAGAGTATTGTCCGCAACGAGCTTTAAGTTCTCGCAAAAGCCTCTCAAACCGCCGATACGGATTTTGATGTCCTCTTTTATTTCTACAGAAGAATTAAAAAGAGACTTAATCTCATCGGCGTACTTCATATCATTTTTGCTCAGATAGATAACATACTCGTTATCCCCAAATGTATCAGCAATTTCCTTTGCGTACGAAATCAGCTTTGCGCCGTATTCCTCGCCCAAAGTGTATTCAGCGAGCTTTTTCTCTGCGCGTTCAAAAATCTCTTTAACCATAGCGTCGCGCTTTTTGAACACCTCGCCCTGAGCCTCAAGGTTCTTAACAGCGTATTCGCTCGTGATTTTCGACTTCGCCTCGGAAAGCTTTTTCTTAACCATTTTATCAGCGTCAGAAAGCGCGCGCTTTTCCGCCTTTTTAAGCTCCTCGGCCTTTTTAGCCTCGAGCTCTGCTACGGCGTTTTTGCGCTCGTTTTCGGAATATTTCTTTATAGCGTTAAGAAAATTGCCTGCTTTGTTATTTTCACTCATATTGAAAACCTCTTCTCAAATTTAAAGCTTAACTCCAATCGCTTCCTGAACGTACTTTGTGATACTGTCCGCGGTACGTCCGTTGCCGTGACGGTCGGGAATTTCGACAATCAGCGGCTGCTTTCTGTTAAGCTTGAGGTCATACACAAGGTCTGGGCATTTCGAAACGAGCGTTTCGGTCATAAGTATAACCGCAACGTCCTTCATTTCCATAGCCTTTTCGAGCTCTCTGCGGATGTGTTTTTCCGAGTGAACCACGACGCCCTCAATCCCTGTAAGCCTCATACCCATCTGGGTATCAACATTATCGCTTATAAGATAATATTTCATAGTATTAGCCGTTGAGAATAAGGATAGAAATAAGCATACCGTAAAGAGCGATACCTTCGCCGAGAGCAACGAAGATGATAGCCTTACCGAAGTTCTTAGCGTCCTCAGCGGTTGCGCCGATAGCAGCAGGAGCGCCGTTACCTACGGCGATACCGCCGCCGATGCAGGCGATACCTGTGGAAAGACCTGCGCCGAGGTACTGGAGACCCTTAGCAACAGGGTCTAAAGATGCGGCAGCAGCCTCGGGGCTTGCAGCGTTCGCAATAATCGGACAAGCTACGCAGAATGCGAGCACAGCGCCGAATGATACAAGCTGAGTGAGCATAGAACGCTTCGCGTTGCCGCGCTTGTTAAATGACTTTGTAACGAGTACAACGGATAAAACTAAGAATGCAACCGGAATTGCAAGACAAACAGCATTTACAAAAAACATAATAAAACCTCCAAAAATAATATGTTATTTAATTTCCATAGCCTTTTCACCCACAAAAAATTTAAAGTTAAGATTTTTACAACCTTATTGTGGGCGAATAAGGCGTAAATGGAAATTTAGCCATCGACCGTTGTCCCACAGGGACAAACTGGTCGGGCATATAAATTTTAAAATTAAATTGTGTTTACACAATTTAATTCTTTGCTAAACTTAATCTGACCGGTTCGTACGGTTTGCCCTCGCCAGAGTAGAAACGGCTGAACATTTCGTAGAACTCAAGCCTGAGCACCTGAATACATACGAGCAACGCCTCAAGTACGCACACAAGCGCGTTACCGATTATAACAACGGGAATATATCCCGCGCCGCCAATTGTGTCAGCAAGCGTGAACACAACCTGCATCATACCTGCGTGAACGAGCACGAACGCCGCAACTCGCAGAAAACTCATAGTGTTGGTAACGTAGCTGAGGATAACCTCTATGGACTCGAATACGTTCTCCATAATAAATCCGCCCCAGCTTTCGGGCTTCCAGTCCGACCTGCCGTCGACGAGCTTTCCGAGCGGCTCTCTGAGAAAAATCAGTATGAACATAATAGCGATTACAATAATGTAGGGGATAGAGAAGAGATTCGTATTGAACATCATCATTCCCGCAATTCCCGCACATATCATACCGTAGAATATCAGTCCGCATATTCCGCTCGTGTCGAATATCATCTTGCCGATATTGCCCTGTCTCAGCGACGTGTATATGTTGAGTATCATCGCAAAGCACAACAGCAGCATACCGATTCCAACAGCGGAGTAGAGAATTGTGTTCGTAAAGTTAGGAGACATAACCTCAATCGGCTTTTCGTGCATACCGAGCACACCGACATAGAGCCAATCCATTGCGTTTTCATACCCGAACACACTGCCGTACAGTGCGCCGAATACGGCACCGGAGAATCCGCACGGTACGAGTATCTTGCCGATAGGCATATGCATCGCAAACCACATCACAAGTCCTGCAATCATCACGCACAGTCCGTGACCGACGTCACCGAACATTATGCCGAACAATATAACGTATGTGAACGCGATAAACGCTGTCGGGTCGATTTCCTTGTACTTAGGCACGCCGTACATCTCGGTGTAGAATTGGAACGGCCGTGCAAGGAAGAAGTTCTTAAGTTTGACGGGAGGAGAGAGCTGAGGCTCGTCCTTTGCGTTCGATACCGCGACCTCGACGCTTTCGATGCTCGTAAGCTTTTCCCTGAGAGCCTTCGACTGCTTTTGGGGAATCCATCCCACAAGACAGAAGCTGTCGCCACGTTCCATAGCGTGAGTTCTTATCGAGAGGAAGAGGTTGTATTCTGACGCTTTGGTGTAATACATCAGTATCTTTTTGCTCTTCTCCTTTACAAAGGTTTCGATTTCGCCGTTGATTTTCTCAAGAGCGTTCTTTAAAGCCATTTTGTCGTCTGTTAGCTGCTCAAACCGCTTTGCGGGAGCAACATCCATACTCGCAAACGAGCTTTTTTCAAAGTACAGTCTTGAAAAAATCCTCTCAGCCTTATCGTACTGAGTCAGCGGAACAAAATACACTCCCCAGACGTACTGCCCCTCCTCGGAACAAGGCACGAACTCGATATAGTCGTAGTCCTTTACTTCAAGTTTTGCGACGTTGTCCTTAGGCATACGCCCGAAAACGGCCTTGACGTACTCCATTTGAAGGAGTTCCTCGATATTCTGGTCGAGACCTACAAAGTGGCTTGTTTCCTCAATAGCACGCTTGCACTCGTTGTACGCCTGCTTTGCCTCGGCCTTTGCCTTTGTGAGCTTGTCGGCTTTTTTCTGTAGTTGTATGGAATACTCGTTGATTCTATCGAAGTCGGGGTTGAACTTTTTGCCTACTCTGACGTAGTGCGCGTCAATTCCCAGAGCACGCATCGCGTTCGTGTAGCGGCTTAATGCCTCGTTGAACGGGCCGGCAGCGGTAACTCTCGTGAAATCCCCGGTGTCGGAGTAGAAGTTATTAACCTCGTCGGGCTGAAAAACCTTCGACTTTCCGAGTGTGAGAACAACCTCGTCGAGAGCGTTTTTATGACCGATAATGCTAAATGCTTTAATATTTTCTACGCTCAAGTGAAATCACCTCCTTAAACTTTCTATCAATAAATAAGTAGTTTTTCAATTTTGTTTTTGTCAACGTTATATCTCGCGCCTTCGATAATGCAGATGAGGTTGTGCAGCTCGATTTCGCAGAGAATAATGTAGGACATCATAACGGTTGACGGGCTGTCCGAAAGGTACATATTGTGTTTAGCCTTTCTAAATTCCACCCTGTTTATAAGCTCGCCTATATCGTTGTAGTCGATTTTTTCGATTAGCTTGCCTGTGCGAGTTTTGCACATAGCGGTGAAAACTCCGTCAGCGTCGTCAGCCGTGCACATCTCCACTAAAGCCTTTTCCGAAAGACTGCCGAAGGGGAGAAGATGCTTTCTTATCATTTTTGGGTCTGAGTTATAATATTTCTTTAAACGAATTATACTTATAAAATTCTTATAATCTATAATCGTATCGAACAAATCCTTGAGTTCTTTTGCTTCGGTTAACCCGGCCTTGCCTATAGCCTTGTATAAATCTTTGTAAAGTCCGATGTAAAGCTTGTTTTCGATTTCCGACACGGGAAGCGGCAGGCTGTAGCCTTTCAGAATCTCCTCGTATTTGGTTCTCTTTACGGCTGCAAGGAACTGGTCGAAGTCCTGCGCGTCCGCAAGCTTATTGAGGTCAATCGTGGTCTTTTTAGCCATATGCGCGGGAACGGTAAAATGGAACTGCTCTTTGTCCCGCTCGGTGCTGTTGAGCGTTGTGAGTATGCGCACAATCTCGTCAATCTCCGTTTTATGAGCGATATAGGTCGAGAAAGCTTCGCCGACTGAAAGCTCGTAACGGCTGAGTATGTCGAACTCGTTCGTCATATATTGCTTCAAGAGATTTTCGAAAAGTCCGCGCCTTATGCCGCGCTCGTTAGCCTCACCGAAAGCGTTGATGTAGTGTGTATTTGATTTTAAATATGCCATAACCTCGGCAACGTTTTCGCAGTCTAAAAGGGCTTTGTAGTCCTTGTCCCTGAGTCGCTTGCCGAACTTCGCCTTAGCGCGCGTGAGCACAGCGTAGCTTGTTTCTGACATTATACACACCTCCTTGTTTGATTGTTTGGCTCTGATTAGCTGAGAACGTTATTAACTATAGTATTGACCCAGCTTTCGCTGTTTTTTTCGAAATCAGCTTCAAGCTTTTCTATCTCTGCTTTGCGCTTGTTCTCGTTTTGAAGGAAAGCTTGTTCTGCTGAATCAGAAAGCTTTTTACTTTCATTCTCGACCTCTGCCATAGCTTCGTCAATCTTGTCAGAGTAGATTTTCTCGCACTCCGCTTTGATTTCCGCCTCAATGCGCGCGGTCTCTCTCTTTGTTTCTTCGCTGTAGCTTTTAGCCTTCTCGTCAATATCAACGAGCTTTTTAATCATATCATTCATTTAAGAACACCTCTTATAAAGAAGAAATCGTTAATTTTTAAGCGCTTGTAGCGGAGCGGGAAGCCTGCCGCCGCGGTTAATGAATACCGAGGGGTCGCCCTCTCTTATCGGCATAACCGGACCGGTACCCAAAAGTCCGCCGAAGCTCAACTCGTCGCCAGCCTTCTTGCCGACAGCGGGGATAAGTCGTACAGCGGTGGTTTTTGAGTTAACCATACCGATAGCAGCCTCGTCAGCGATAATAGCCGAAATCTTCTCCGCGCTCGTATCGCCAGGGATAACAATCATATCAAGGCCCACAGAGCACACAGCCGTCATACACTCAAGCTTCGTTATGTCGAGCGTGCCGCGCTTAGCCGCCGCGATCATACCCGCGTCCTCTGATACGGGAATAAACGCGCCGCTAAGTCCGCCGACATGGGAAGACGCCATAACGCCGCCCTTTTTCACTGCGTCGTTTAAAAGCGCGAGCGCCGCCGTTGTTCCGTGACAGCCGCAGCTTTCAAGACCCATTTCCTCAAGTATATACGCCACGCTGTCGCCGACAGCAGGAGTCGGAGCGAGGGAGAGGTCAACGATTCCGAACGGTACGCACAGTCTCTTTGACGCCTCTTTTGCAACAAGCTGACCCATACGCGTAATTTTAAACGCCGTTTTCTTGACCATATCCGCGATTTCGTCAATGCTCTTGCCGTTGCCGTCCTTTGCGAGAGCCGCTCTGACAACTCCCGGACCCGATACGCCGACGTTTATTACGCAATCAGCCTCGCCGACGCCGTGAAACGCGCCCGCCATAAACGGATTGTCCTCAGGAGCGTTACAGAATACAACGAGCTTTGCAGCGCCTATGCAGTCTCTGTCAGCGGTTCTCTCGGCAGTCTGCTTTACGATTTTGCCCATCATTTTTACAGCGTCCATATTAAGACCCGCTTTAGTCGAGCCGATGTTTACTGAGGAGCAAACCTTGTTCGTAACGTCGAGCGCCTCGGGGATACTCTCGATAAGAGCATAGTCGCCCGAGGAAAATCCCTTCTGTACAAGAGCGGAGTATCCGCCGATAAAATTAACGCCCAACGTATCTGCCGCCTTGTCCAGAGCCTTCGCAAACTTAACCACGTTTTTGCTCTGACACGGAGCGGCAATCATACCGATAGGGCTGACGGAAATCCTCTTGTTAATAATCGGAATACCGTACTCTCTCTCAATATCTTCGCCTGTTTTAACGAGATCCTGAGCATATCTGCATATTTTGTCGTAAACCTTTGTGCTCGCCTTGTCGATATCTTCGTCTGTGCAATCAAGCAGAGAGATACCCATCGTGATGGTGCGCACGTCAAGGTTTTCGTTATCTATCATATTTATTGTTTCGAGTATATCTTTCGTTTCTAACATAACGTAATCCTTCTTAATATCATAATTATTGTGCGTAGCACAATGCATTGCCGCAGGGAACGAAAACATAGTTTTCGGAAATTATGATTCAATGTTCTCTCAGCCGTCAAAATCTTTGATTTTGGCAACGGCGTGAGGTTGTTATATCTTATGCATACTGTTGAAAATATCCTCGTGCATTACATGCACCTTCGTTCCCGTCTGTTCGCCGACCTTGTCGAGTCTTTCTCTGAGAGCCTCGAGCTCAATCGTGCTTTTTTCAATATCAACGAGCATAATCATTGCGAACATATCCTGAAGCACACTCTGAGTAACCTCAACTATATTGACGCCTACGTCGGCGCAACTTGACGAAACCTTTGAGAGAATACCCACGGAATCCTTGCCTATAACAGTTATAACAGCTTTCATTTCAAAAACCTCCTGCTTAAATCGAAAATTCAAATAATTATACTACATTTTATCCGATTTTGCAAACAATATAAAATATGTTCTACTGAATATTTCATTTGCATATAGGTTAGAATTATGATATATTTAACTACATAATCTATGCAAATAGGTGATTCTATGAAAATACTATGTGATTCACACGTTCACTCTAAAAATTCCTTCGACGGCGAGAGCACCGTGCGCGAAATCTGTAACGCGGCTGTCGATAAGGGTATAAGCACCGTTACTATAACTGACCATATGGAAGCGCCCGAAATCCGCCTCGGCGACAGAAGCGTCTACGGTAACGCCGTAAAGCAGATTACCCAGTCCGTCAAGGATGTGGAAGCTTTAGCCCCCGAATTTGAAGGTAAGGTCAGGCTGCTTCGGGGTATGGAACTCGGCGAACCGATGCATATTCCGAAGCTGACGAAAAGGGCTATGGAGATATCCGATTTCGACTTTATCTTAGCTTCCGTTCATAACTTAAAGGATATGGAGGATTTCTATTACCTCGAGTACAACAGCCAAAATACAGATGAATTACTTAAGATGTACTTTGACGAGTTGCTCGATACGGCGGAAAACGCCGATTTCGACAGCCTTGCTCATCTTACTTATCCTCTCCGCTATGTATGCGAAAGAACGGACATAAAGGTCGATTTGGATAAATACATCAATGCAATTGACAGTATATTCAAAGCGCTCATAAAGCGTGAGAAAGCTTTGGAAATCAACACCTCGGGGCTGTTCAAGGAAATCGCGGCGACTATGCCCGACATTGATCTCGTGCGCAGATTCCGCGAGTTAGGCGGAAAGTACATCACAATCGGCAGCGACGCCCACAACTGCAAAGACTTAGCGCAGGGAATAGAGCAGGGGATAGAGCTTGCTAAGGTGTGCGGGTTTGACTACTTTACGGTGTTCAAAAACCGCAAGCCCGAAATGGTTGAAATTTGGTTTTAATTCATATCTAAAAATGAAGGCAATGAAGCGGAAAGCTTCATTGCCTTTCGTTGTTGTTAAAATTATAACACTCTGATTTTAGCTTTTCAAGAATAGATTTTTAAACTTTTAAAAAATCGTCACTTTTTGTAAAATTAAAGTTCATTTGCAAGATTTTTTATATATTCTTTCAACTGCTCTTTTGTCTCAGGGTGCTTGAGTCCCATAATGATGTTTGCCTGCAGGATTCCGAACTTGTTGCCCATATCAAATCGGTTACCGTCCATCTCCACGGCAGTCATACCCTTTGTCACGGCGATTTCCTTCATAGCGTCAGTAAGCTGGATTTCGCCGCCTGCGCCGGGCTTTGTTCTTTCTAAAATCTCGAAGATTGACGGCGGTAAAACTACGCGGTCTGTGATAGAGTAGAGCGAAAAAGCCTCTTCGACGGTTTTGGGCTTTTCAATCATATCGGTACACTTAAATACATTGTCGTGGATATTTTCCACCTTGAGCGAGCCGTATTTGTGAATATCTTCTTCGGGTACCTTCTTAACGCCTAAAACGCCCTCGCCGTACTCGCCGTAAGCGTCAATAAGCTGTTTGATAGCCGGTGTACCGTCGCAGTCAATAACACCGTCGCCGAAAAGGATAGCGAACGGCTCGTCTCCGACGAAGGATTTCGCCTTGAGCACAGCGTGGCCGAGACCCTTCATCTCCTTCTGGCGTATAAACGAAATATCCGCAAGATCAGCGATTCCTCTTACCTGCCTGAGCATCTCGTCTTTGCCGCTCTTCTCGAGCGCGTATTCAAGCTCGGGGTTGTAGTCGAAATAGTCCTCCATTATTCCCTTGCCGCGACCCGTGATGATGAGAATGTCCGTGATACCCGCGGCAACAGCCTCTTCCACGATGTACTGAATCGTCGGCTTGTCCACGATAGGCAGCATTTCCTTCGGAATATTTTTAGTTGCCGGCAGAACTCTTGTGCCGAATCCCGCTGCGGGGATAATCGCCTTCCTTATCTTCATAATTTCTAACCTCCCGTTTATCCTATAAAGATAGGTACAAAATTAATAATTATATAGATTGCGTACATACTTATCGCTATCGCAAGGTTAACTCCGCCGCTGCTCTCCAAAGCCTGCTGCGCGTTATCCTGTGTTTTAATCTGAGCTACCTGATTTATGCAGTGCTTAAAATACCACTTATTTGCCTTTGCTCCGACGATTATCTGTAGTGCAAACCTCGCCATAGAGCACAGCATCATTATTCCGATAGCCGTCTGATTTTCTATACTCATCGAGAAGAACGCGTCGTACATACCTGCGTTATACAAAAGTGATGTCGATTGCGCCGACACCTGTTCTACCGCGTTGCCGAACGCAACATACGCAGGTGAGTTAGCTATCAGCGTTTCTACGATAAGCAGAGAAAAGAAGATAATTGCAATTATAGTACCTATCTTGTACATTTTTCTGTACATAAGGTACGGTACGCTTATTAAAAACGCGACAAAATTAAAGCGGCTTTTGAAAAATTTCTTGATATTATTGAAAACCCGCATAAAATATAGGGTGTTTTTTTGAACATATTTCGAAATTTCTCCCGCTGTTACTCCGTCGCCCCAATCCTCCTCGGGATTGATTCCGACCATCGGGTCAAAATTTTGTGTAAACTGTGCTCCCGCACCGAAAGGTCCCGAGCCGTAAAATCCGCCTTGCGGAGCACCATTGTTTTGGGCTTGCTGCTGGTTTCCCATTCCGATAGGGAATCCGCACTTGTTACAGTAAAACGAGCCCTTCGGGCATTCTGCGCCGCATCTCGGACAGGTGACGGCGTCAGCTTCATTTTGCGCTTCGTCCTCGCTCTGCTGAGACTTCCTGTATTGCTCATAGTCGAAGTTTTCACCGTGCTGACTTTCAAACGCGCAGCGGTGTTCGACTTCGTAGCATTTCCTGTGGTGAGGAGCTCCGCACTCGGGACAAACAACAATATCGTCGCCTTCAACAAGCGGTCTTTCACACACAGGACAGTCGTATTTATTATAATCCATATACTTCTCCTGTTTGGTTCTGATTATATATAGCCTATTCTACTACAATTTACCAAAAATTGCAAATATATAAGTATTATTAATTCATAAAAAATAAAATATTTACAACTTAAGTAAAATTTGGTATAATACTACGCGGATTTTTTATTATATAAATTTATTTAAAGAGGGATACTATGGTTCAATTTGAAGAACTTCTGCTAAGGCTCCAGGGCTCAAAGCCCGACATCGACGATTTATCCGACGCACTCGGGCTCAAGTCGATGCTTTCCGAGATAGAGCAGCTCGAGCTGCGTGCTACCGAGCCGGGATTCTGGGACGACGTAGAAAAGTCACAGAAGGTTTTGCAGAAAACAGGCGCACTCAAGGGCACTGTTGACGAATATAATAAGCTTGTGAGTCACTACGAGGACGCCTATGCTCTCATAGAACTTGCGAATGAGGAAGAGGACGAGAGCCTCTATGAGGAAGCACTCGGCGAGGTAGAAGGCGTAGAGAGCGAGCTTGCTAAGCAAAAGCTCAAAACCCTGCTCACCGGCGAGTACGATAAGAATAATGCTATCCTTACATTCCACGCGGGCTCAGGCGGCACCGAGGCTCAGGATTGGGCGGAGATGCTTTTCAGAATGTACACGCGCTGGGCGGCTGCTCACGACTTCAAGGTCAAGACAGTCGATTATCTCGACGGCGACGAAGCGGGACTAAAGTCCGCTGTTCTTCTCATCGAGGGCGAAAACGCCTACGGTTACCTCAAGAGCGAGGCAGGTGTTCACCGCCTTGTGCGCGTTTCCCCGTTTGACTCGCAGGGCAGACGTCACACGAGTTTTGCGTCTTTAGAGGTTATGCCCGAAATCAATGACGATATTCACGTCGAGATTAATCCCGATGATATTGAAATGGACGTTTACCGTGCCAGCGGCGCGGGCGGACAGAAGGTCAACAAGACGTCCTCAGCCGTTCGCCTTACTCATAAGCCCACCGGTATCGTAGTAGCGAGTCAGGTGGAGCGTTCGCAGTATCAGAACCGCGACGTGGCTATGAAAATGCTTATTTCCAAGTTAATGGAAATCAAGGAGCGCGAGCACCTCGACAAAATCGAGGATATCAAGGGCGTTCAGAAGGAAATTACCTGGGGCAGCCAGATTCGCTCCTATGTATTTATGCCTTACACAATGGTCAAGGATCACCGCACCTCGTTCGAAACAGGTAATATCGACAAGGTTATGGACGGCGATCTCGACGGTTTCATCAACGCCTATCTCAAGGCGCTCAGCACAGGCACGCTGAATAATTAATTTGTAATTTGGAAGAAGGTAACTCTATGAAATATTTCGTAATGCTGTGCGACGGTATGGCAGACGAGCCGAGCGAAAAGCTCGGCGGCAAAACTCCGATGATGCTTGCAAACAAGCCGACTATCGACCTTTTAGCGTCAAAGGGCGAGGTAGGCCTTGTGAAAACAGTTCAGGAGGGTATGAAGCCCGGTTCCGACGTTGCAAATCTCTCAGTGCTCGGCTACAACTCCGCTGATTGCTACACAGGACGTTCTCCTCTCGAGGCGGCGAGCATCGGTATCGACCTCAAGGACACCGACGTAACCCTGCGTTGCAATCTCGTAACTCTTTCCGATGAGGAAAATTATGAGGATAAGCGTATGGTCGACTACTGCGGCGGCGATATTTCGACTCCCGAGGCACGCGAGCTTGTTGAATACCTCGAGGAAAAGCTCGGTAACGACGAGTTCAAGTTCTACGCAGGCGTAGCGTACCGCCATTGTCTCGTGTGGGATAACGGAAACCCCAATCCGGGTGTTCTCACACCGCCTCACGATATCCCAGGCAAGGTGATTGCCGAGTACATTCCTAAGGGTGATGACACCGCTAAGCTTTACGATATTATGAAAAAAAGCTACGATTTGCTCAAGGATCACCCTGTTAATAAGAAGCGCGTAGCCGAGGGCAAACGCCCCGCAAACTCAGCGTGGTTCTGGGGCGAGGGCACAAAACCTCAACTTGCGAATTTCAGCGAGAAAACAGGCCTAAAGGGCAGTATGATTTCCGCTGTCGACCTGCTCAAGGGTATCGCAATCTGCGCCGATATGACGAGCGTTGACGTTGACGGTGCAACGGGATATATTGACACAAACTTCGAGGGTAAGTGCAAGGCGGCTATCGACGAGTTTAAGCGCGGTCAGGACTTCGTGTATGTTCACGTTGAGGCTCCTGACGAGTGCGGCCATAGGGCAGAGGCAGAAAATAAGGTAAAGGCAATCGAGCTGATTGACGAAAAAATCCTTAAGCCTGTTGTGGAGTTTCTCAGAGACTTCGACGACTTTGCAGTTCTCATCTGTCCCGACCATCCGACTCCTATAAACATTCAGACCCATACATCCGACCCCGTTCCTTATGTCATCTACGACAGCAAGAACGAAAAGGACAGCGGCGTAAAGTCTGTCAACGAAGATACCGCTAAAGCAACAGGAAATTACATCGAAAAAGGCTACACAATGATGGATTATTTCCTTTCAAAGTAAAAATCGGGCGCACAGCTAAGACTGTGCGCCCATTGTTGATTTAATAATTAAAGATATTCAAGAGCCTCTTCAATGCAGCAGGCAAGCTGATCGGGGCACGACGTGCCTCTTCCGCGGCAGTCGATTCCCTTAAGCCTTTTTATCGCGTCCTCAGCGTCCATACCCTTTACAAGCGAGCAGATTCCGAGAGTGTTTCCCGCACAGCCGCCGATAAATTCGCAATTCTGAATAATGTTGTTGTCGTCAATTTCCACGATAATCTGCCTTGAGCAGACTCCTATGGGTGTATAAATATGTGTCATAACATCCTCCTATAGCGGTTTTGAAGCTGCCCCGAGACGAGACAGCTTCGTTTTGGAGCGGATAACGAGGCTCGAACTCGCAACATTCAGCTTGGGAAGCTGACGCTCTACCATTGAACTATATCCGCGTTGGAATTAGTATAGTCCTATTTTAAAAATTAGTCAATAAATAATTTGTAAATTTATGTAGCATAGTACGGAGATTTGTGCTATACTACATTTGTAAAAAAGTAATCGAGGGAGTCGTTATGTCTGTCCGTATAAATTTAGGCAGCTGGGGCTCGGTTTTTGCCGTCCCGAGCAGTATTGTAGACGAGCATCTGAAGCTTGCAAGCCCTCAGCAGCTAAAGGTAATTCTTTTCCTGCTGCGCAACAGTGAAAAAAGCTATACATATAAAGAAATAGGCGACACTCTCCTTATCCACGAGGAGGATGTAAAGGACTCTGTAACCTTTTGGAAAGAGCGCGGTGTGCTCGCTGAGTCGGGAGACGAGCTCGTTCCCGATGATTCATCTGCAACCGAATCCGCGCCTGTCAGCGCAGAGTCCGATAAACCTGCACCGAGTGCAAAGCCTGCGACTGTTGTATCACGTCCGCAAAAGCCCGATATAATCACGGCTGCTCAGCGCGTTTCGTCCGACGAAAATCTCCGTAATATGCTCGCTATGGTTGAGTCGATTCTCTCGAAACCGCTTTCAAGTGGCGACACTTCGACCCTCGTTATGCTCTATGACACCTGCGGCCTGCCCGCTGAGGTTATCGTTACCCTCGTCGGTTACTGCCGGAGCATCAGTAAGGGCAATATGCGTACAATAGAGCGACTCGGTGTCAAGTGGGCGGACGAGGGTATAGATACCCTCGAGGCTGCCGACAATAAAATCGCCCAAACCAAGCGTTCAAATGCAAATTGGAGCCGTATAAGCTCCGTGTTCGGTCTGAAAAACATCGGCTCACCTACAGTAAAGCAGCTTGAATTTGCCGATGTATGGATAGAAAAGTGGCATTTCTCCGACGAAATGCTCCGTCGAGCCTACGAAATCAACGTCGATACCACGGGCAAAATGTCCGCGGCTTATATAAACAAGATTCTTAACCGCTGGTATAACGCAGGCGTTTTCAAGCCCGAGGATATCGAAAAATTAGACGCGAAAAAGTCCTCGAAAAAGTCCGAAGGTTCAAAATCGGAATCGTCCTATAATATCGACGAGCTCGATAAAATTCAGTAAGAGGTAACGTTATGGGATACAGTAACGAAGTGATAAAAGCCGCAAATGATATAGTCCGCGAGCGCAGACTCTCCGCCGAGTACGCCGCAGAATTGCGCAGGGAGAAAATTTTTGAAGAATTGCCGCAGGCTAAGGATTTCGAGCAGGCGATAGCCTCCTGCGGAATCAACGCCGGAAGAGCAGTCCTCAAGGGCGGCGACGTAAAGCTTGAACTCGAAAGGCTGAAGGAGCAAAGCCTTGCTCTGCAAAGCGACTTTGAAAAGCTGCTTAATACCAAAGGCTATACCATAAAAGATATGGAGCCGAAGTATTTCTGCGAAAAATGCGGCGATACAGGTAAAATCGAATACGAAACACGCACAGATGTGTGCGATTGCTTAAAACGCGCAATGATAGAAGCCGCTTGCGCTGAACTCAACAGCCACTCAAAACTCAGCCTGTGCACCTTCGACGATTTCAGCCTTGACTACTATAGTATGGATATTGAGGGTGACTATCCGCGCTCTGCTTACGAGCAAATGAGCAATATTTTGAAATATTGCAAGGACTACGCAAAGAATTTCAGCCTTAAGTCCGAGAACATTTTTATGCGCGGACTTACCGGCCTCGGCAAAACTCACCTGAGCCTGAGTATTGCAAATGAAGTGATAAAGAAAGGCTACGGCGTGGTTTATATTTCCGCTCCCAAGCTGCTCGCACAACTCGAGAAGGAGCAGTTCTCGCGCAATAAGCCCGAAACCTCCGTGCTCGATACTATCGAGGAATGTGACCTGCTTATAATCGACGACTTAGGCACAGAGTTCTCTAACCAGTTCTCGTCGCAAGCAGTTTACAACGTGTTCAATACCCGCCTTCTCACAGGCAAACCGCTCATCGTAAACACAAACCTTTCGCTAAAAGAGCTCGAGAATCTGTACACCCAGCGTTTCGTCTCGAGAATATCCGGCGAAGCGAAACGTCTTGACTTTTTCGGCAGAGATATACGAATAATGAAGAAGTAAAAAGTCCTTATTCGTAAATAGGGTTTAGAAAAGGAGAATGTAAAATGAAAAAAATCAAAAGCGTTATCTGTATAGCCGCTATGTGTTGTATGCTGAT
Organism: Ruminococcus sp.; assembly: GCA_022510945.1. Taxonomy (GTDB): domain Bacteria; phylum Bacillota; class Clostridia; order Oscillospirales; family Acutalibacteraceae; genus Ruminococcoides. Next base: position 6,487 of record JAFLSK010000017.1, on the reverse strand, counting down.
TAGTTCGTCAGCAGTAAGCTCACAGGCAAAAGCCGCTCCGTCTCTCAACCATAAAAGCAAGACTCTTACAGTTGGAAATAGCGTCAAGCTTGTTGTGTACAATGCCGGAGGAAAAGTAAAATGGAGCTCCAACAACAGTAAGATAGCAAAAATATCGAGCACAAGCGGAAAAGTGAACGGCAAAGCGAAGATAAAAGCTGTTAAGAGCGGAAAGGCGACAATAACCGCAAAGCTTAAGAACGGCAAGAAAATAAAGTGTAAGATTACTGTTAAACAACCCGCAAAAAAGACAACAAAGAAAACAACCACGAGCAAAGTCTATTCAACAGGCGGCTCAGGTGCAACTGTGTACATTACAAATACGGGTACAAAATACCATTCATCAGGTTGCAGAACCTTAAGAAAGAGCAAATATGCCGTTACCTTATCATACGCTAAATCAAGCGGCTACGGCCCTTGCGGTATTTGCCATCCCATATCATAAATAGAAAATATAACCCTGTAATTTTGCGATATGCGAATTACAGGGCTTTTATATTTTAGATTATAAGTAAATGTTTATTAATGAATATTGACATTTTATCGCGCTTTAAGTATAATTAATCAAATAGATTTTTTCACCAATTCAATTTAATTTTGTTCAATATGCCAAAACGTATTTAAGGAGTGGTTACATTGAAGAAGAATATTGCAGCTTTGACCTCAATGCTCTTATGTGTGTGTATGCTGTTTTCATCTGTTCCGGTATTTGCCGCGGAACAGGATATAGCAGAGCAGAACGCGTCAATAAGCGATGATGTGAAGGTCAGCGGAACGAGTTCGTTCGGCAATATGCTCGCAGCTGCAATTAATGCAAACGAAGAAGATTCTGAGATGGCCACCGGTTACAATGTGTTTTCCGTTGAGGTGAGCAAAAATATTGCAACCGTTTCGCTTGAGGCTGTTCAGAACGCCTCGGTTGTAGTCGCAATTTATGATGAGAAAACCGACCAAATGCTCGCGAGCGGTAATAAGGAAGTTGCCGCAGGAGATGAGACGGCAGAAGTAGCTATTGACATTGACGCTATGCCGCGGTATTTCAATTTAAGAGCGTTTATTATTGAAACTGAAACACTCCGTCCGTTGTGCACAGCATACAACTGCCCATTGTACACTCAGGAGATGCAGGAGCTTATGGCTATGTCCGCTGAGGAATTCGAGCCCGAAAGAGTTCTGAATCTCGATAGTGATACGGACAATAACTTTGCCGTATATGATGAGAACACAAAGCTTATTCAACAGAGTGGCAACAGCAATATTTTGGTATCATCCGATGATGAAAATTATATTTATGTGATTGAAAATGCTGACAGCGATATTATTTCCCTTGAGCCCGGTGATATTTTCACCTATGATAGGGGTAACGGTGATATGCTCATAGTAAAGGTTGAGGAAATCACTCTCGACGGCACCACCGCAACTATCAAGGGTACGGATACCGACCTCAGCGAGGTTTTTGATTATGTAAAGATTGACGCAGAATCCGGTCTTGACAACGCAGAAATTGACCCCTCAACCTGTGACGAGGATGTTACATATGTAGACGAGAACGAGGTAAATCCATATGCTATAAGTACGCTCGCCTCATTCGAAGGCTCACACAGCAAGACGTTGAATTTCAATTTCGATAAAAGTAAGCAGAATTCGGACGGCACCATACAATTCAAGGTTGCTGGAACAATTAAAGTTGATTTAAAGGCTACGGCAAAGGTTTACGTTACCTTAACCCAGCAGTACCTCGAGGTAAATCTTAATTATACGGCTGATGTAGATGCACAGCTTGAGGCAACCGGAGATGTGAATATCACACTTGCGAATGTACTCGTTACGCCCGTAACCGGCGTCACTATCTCCATAACACCCGCATTTGTGACGCAATGGACCGTAGAGGGTGAACTAAACGGAACTATCAACGGTACTTTAGGTCTGCAGGTTTCTAAAGCAGACGTAATTAAGAATTTATCCAAAATGCCGACGTTTGATGCGGATTTGACAGTTGAAGGCAGATTGTTTGTCGGATTTCACCTTGACCCCAAGGTAACGGTACTCGGTGTTTTAGCGGAAGCGCAGATTTCCGGCAATCCGGGTGTAGAGCTTACCGCAAAGGCCTCTGCTAATGCCTCGAACTCGTATACATCAAAGTCTGAACACGCTTGTAATTTTTGCCTTGCGGGTGATATTTCCGCGGTAATAAGCCTGACGTTTGATGTTAAGTTCCTGAACAGCGACAAGCTGAAATTTTCGTTTAAATTAATTGATAAAAAAATTAAACTTTTCGATTTTTATTACTCGGTAGATTTTGATGAATACGGACTTACAACCTGTCCCCACAAGCAGTACTTGGTTAATGTAACCGTAGTTGACGCGGACGGCAAGCCTATAAACAAAGCGGTTGTAAACGATAAATATGTAACAGATGTAAACGGCAGAACATCATTCTATCTAAGCCCGGGCAGGTATACGCTTACCGTAAAATCGGATGACCAAATGGTAAGTAAAGCTCTTCAAATGACAGAGGAACCAACGAGTATGGTGATTAATTTCACTAATTCGGTTGCCATAGAACCAACAGAATCAACTGAATCTACTACAGAATACACTGAGCCTACTCCGGCTCCAACTCCGGCTCCAACTCCCGCTCCAACTCCCGCTCCAACTCCCGCGCCTACTCCCGCTCCAACTCCTGCGCCTACAACAAAACCGACTGAGCCTCCCACCACGAAACCAACCGAGCCTCAAAAGAAAGAACGTCAGATAAGTCTCGGCCAGAACCACAGCGGTATGGTGCTTGAGAACGGCGATTTGTATATGTGGGGATATAACTGGAACGGACAGCTCGGCAACGGAAAGTATAGTTCAGATGCTACTCCGCCTGTTAAAGTATTGAGCAATGTTAAAGCAATAAGCCTCGGCGATTCCCACAGTGCGGCAATCACCCAAAACGGCGATTTATATATGTGGGGAAGTAATGTATTCGGCCAGCTCGGCGACGGTACAGCCAACGAAAAACATGCTCCCGTAAAGGTATTGAGCAATGTAAAGGCTGTAAGCCTCGGTAATTCCCACAGCGCGGCAATCAAAGAAAACGGTGACTTATATATGTGGGGAAATAACGGCTACGGACAGCTTGGCGACGGCACAGGCGAAAAGTCAGTTGCTCCCAAAAAAATAATGAGCGGTGTAAAGGCGGTAAGCCTCGGTCATTCCCACAGCGCGGCAGTAAAGGAAAACGGCGACCTATATATGTGGGGATATAATTACTTCGGACAGCTCGGTGACAAAACATCGGTTGATAAGTATTCTCCCATAAAAATAATGAGCAATGTTAAGGACGTAGAGCTCGGTTATCATCACAGCGGAGCAATTACGGAAAACGGCGATTTGTATACCTGGGGACATAACACATACGGACAGCTCGGCAACGGAACATCAACCAACAGTGATTATCCCGCAAAAGTGATGAGCAACGTTAAGGAGGCTTCGTTCTACTACTATAACAGCGGAGCGCTTACGGAAAACGGCTACCTGTATGTGTGGGGAGATAACAGCAGCGGACAGCTCGGCATCGGAACAGCAGCGGCGAGCAAATTATCTCCCACAATAACAATGACATACATTAAAACATTCGCGGTTGGTATGAGACACGTCGGAGCAATATATGAAAACGGCGACTTGTATATGTGGGGAAATAACGGCCTCGGACAGCTCGGCGACGGAACAACTACTAACAGATCCTTCCCGACAAAAATAACAACAATCCCCTCTGCAAGCACCGTAAGCCTGCGCGCTATAGCTCCTGCCCCTGTAGCAAGTAGCGCGGACACGATGAGCTTTAACGAGCTCCTTCCGAATGAAATCTACAATTTCTACGCAATGAAATCACGCGACACGGCAAATCAGTTATCACCCGATAATCTCCTATACATCGCGCAAGCTGTGACGGATGAAAACGGAGAATTGACTGTCAATTATATACCAAAAGAGAAATACGAAGACGCTGTGTGCTTTGTTGTACCGATAAAGCAATCCGACTTGTCGGGAGCAGAAGTGACAATGGACAATTTGGTATACACCGGCGAAGAACAGTTTGTGAATCCGGAAGTCACTCTGAACCATAAACCGCTTACAGAAGGCGTTGACTATAAACTTTGCGGAGATTATTCGGCGGTAGATATCGGCGAATACAGCGTAATAATCCGGGGTATCGGACTTTATACAGGTGAAATAAAACTTGTATATAATATTATTTCGGAAAATATTATTGGCGATGTTGATCGTAACGGTAAGGTTGAAATAACTGATGTAACTATGATTCAGAAATACTGTGCTATGCTCATAAAACTTACCGATAAGCAGAAAGAGTTAGCTGATGTGAACGGAGATGGCGATGTGACAATCCGTGACGCAACATTGATTCAGATGTTTATCGCAAACAAAATAACAGAATTTTAGTATAATATAGAAAAAAGAAAAGTATCCCATTGGGATGCTTTTCTTTTTCACTCTTCCAAATCCTATTCCGCAAAAACAAAAGCACCCCTCTTGGGATGCTTTATTTTCTGGCTGAGGAATAGGGATTCGAACCCCAACAAACAGAGTCAGAGACTGGGTGGGAAATGCTCAAAAACGCAGTAATAATGGGAGTTCAAACAATCATTGACTAACATACTGACTAACATTTGCTTAAAAAAAGGAATCCCCCTAAGGCGACTAACCAAAGGGAGATTCCTTTTTTAAATATGTAGTTGTCAAAAAAAAGAGACTTTTGTTAATCTACAAAGTGAGTATTGCCCTGTTTAAAGCATATCCAGCCAGCCGAGCATTTGCACCAAATATCAATATTGCTCGGTGAGTAGTTCACCTTAACATCAGTAACCTTAACCGACTTACCTTTTGCAAGGGTCTTTAGAATTGTTGCAGAGGTTGAGGCTGATTTCCTTACGTTCATTGTGCTGTTGAGTTTAAACGAACAACCTACAATGAAATTCCTCAATTCTTTTTCTCGTCTGTTTTGGAGACCGACTAAGATTGCACCACCCGATTTTCTCCATAACGGAAATTCCGAGGCGGCTTTCCACAGATTGCCTTTGTTAAGGTATGCAACCATGTCCGAGCTGGTAAAGCCACCAGTTCCGATATTGTAACAGAGGCTTACCATTGAATCATACTGGCTCTGTGTAACGCTGACTTTTAGGGCTTTGTTGACAGCATTTTCGTATGTGGTAATATCACTCTTAAGAAGAGCCTCAGCCTCAGCCTCTGTAATCGTCTGTGTCGGCTTAACATCAGCTCCATAATGTCCATACCCTATTGTGTAATATTTCTCTGTAGAGACAGCCTTATAAGCCTTTAAGGACAATCCCTCAAAGCTCTTAATAAGGTTGATTCCGTCGGTTGAGATTTTCATAGTCTTTTTTGTGTCGGTCGCCGTTGTTTTTTCGATTCCTAAGTAGTCATAAAAGCTCTTACTGCCGTTAATTGTAGTAATGCTCTTGAAGTTTTTGGATTCATCACCCCACCACTTACATGCAGCCGTGCGAGTGTCAGCATGTGTATAATACTGATTGCCACCACACTTATAGCCGATACCATAACAAGAGATGTCCTCAAGGTAACAAGCCACTTTTTTGCTGTTAATCTGCTTTCCGTTTTTGTTATAGCAACAAAAATCAGCCGCCTGTCCTTTTACATGGTAGCCTGAGCCTGAGCCACCAACAGCCTTGTCATGCTCTGCTGTTCTATAGCCACTACTGATAATGATTTTAGAGCATTTAAAGTGAGCGAATACCTTTTCGAGCAGAGTGATAAGGGCTGTGTCAATAAGCACCGTATCACTATAGACCTTTGAGCCATTGGTTGAGGCAAATTCACTCACAGCAAAATGAGCCGAGAGCATTTTTTTGCCGTCTTTTTTTAAGCTGTATGTTTTTACTGCCATAATCAATCTCCTTTCGATTTCTTTGTAAGTATGTCTATTGCTTTTGTAATGACCTCAGGGAGAGGGATTCCCATTAAGCCAGCATTTTCCACAATTGATATTGCCTCATTCGCACAAAAGCCGATTATAACAGCGTCACGAATGTAATTCATGCCCATTAGCAAATCAAGTCTATGTGCTAACAGCACAATAAAAAGGGTCATGCCTTTGCGACACAACCCTTTCCAGCCAGCTCTGCTTTCCAAAGCTCCTGAATCTGTTTTATGAGAATTTTTAAAAATGCCAGCAACCATAAGACCACTCACATAGTCCACACACATAAAAATAAGTAATGTTATCATTCCACTACTCCAACCACCAAATAATGAGGCTATAAAGCCCCCGGTAACACCCAAAATAGGACAAAAATTATCTTTGCTCAAAAGGGTACAGAAAAAATCTTTCATTTTATTCTCCCTCGCTTTCAACCTCAGGCAACGCAGTGGTTTTTGTAATTTTATCGAACAAAGT